>NZ_JAZHRU010000001.1:4775441-5078552 GCF_036924525.1 Bradyrhizobium sp. AZCC 1719
AGAACGTCAGCTCCTTCTCGGGCGTAGGCGATGGCAACCGCGCGGCCGATCCCGCTATCGCCACCGGTGATGACGACCTTCTTGCCGTTGAGGCGGCCGCTGCCCTTGTATGTCGTTTCGCCATGGTCGGGCACCGGATTCATCGCGGCAGTCTTGCCGGGCATCGGCTGGTGTTGGTTCGGAAAGGGAGGGCGGGGATAATGCAGCATGGCTCAGCCTGTGCTCTCTTTTATCTCAATTCTCCTTAACATCCGCTTGGCAGGTTCGCTCCTGCGTTGGCGAGCCGGGCAGGCGAGGGGCGCGGGGAATGCGAGGAACGAAGTGAGGCATCGCCGATTGATATGGAAGGTCCCGTCTTAAGGATTACAAAACGACATATCTTGCATGCCTTGCGCTCATGCTCCTCGGCGCGCCTGCAAAAGACCGGCATCAACTCCACCCTCGGCATCGCTCCGAAGACGGAAGATTTCGTGAGGCAAGTTGCCATCAGTGACATGTTCGAAATTCAGTCCAGCAGGATCGCGCAGGAACGGGGCAACGCCGACCAGAAGGCGTTTGCCGGGACCATGATCAAGGATCATCAAGTGACTTCGGCTGATCTGATGGATCATGCCGGCGAGTGGAAAACGGCACTGCCGACCAAGCTGCACAGCCTCCACCAAAGCAAGATCGACAAGCTAAAATCTCTTCATGGCACCGAGTTCAGCTCCCGATACAATCTTGACCAGGTCAGCGGCCACAAAGATGCCGTTTCGCTGTTTGAACGGTACGCGAAAGGCGGCGACGACCCGAACCTCAAGGAATGGGCAGAAAAGACGCTGCCGACCCTGTGGCATCATCTCGAAATGGCCCAGGAGATAGCGGCCGGAAAGCCTGTTGAAAGCACTAGATGCCGATCATAGGACTTGCGAGGGAGGCCGGTCCCAAGGCTCCGGTATAAACGGGGGTCCGGCTCCGAGACCGAAATTCATGCCAGGAATTCGCGATAGGGCACATCTGCTTGGCCGCCAAACGCGGGAGGAGGTTGCGCAGGCAATCGTCTGGCTGCTGTCGGACGCATCCTCGCAGGTCACTCATCGATATAGCAGGTGCGGCCGCTGATGGCGGCGGGCGTGGGCTCTGGTCGCTACAAGGCTTGCGCGAGCGCATGGACGAAGAGAGACCGGGCCTCCAGCGAATTTATGGCGGTGAAAAGCCGGCCGCAAAGATGGCGCCCAAGAAAGTCCAAGGGCGTGCGGGCCGAGAAGAAGGTAGGCGCTAGAAATGCCAGCATGCCAAGATACTTTTTCCGTGTGGACCACGACCGACCTGAGCCGGACGAGGAGGGAGAAGAACTGGCCGGATGCGCAAGCCGCGTGGCGCGAGGCAACGGTGACGGTGGGGCAGATCATTCAGGACCTCGATGGGAGGTTGCGTCCCGGCAAGGATTAGCGACTGGAAGTGACCGACGAATTCGCGAACCGGCTGTACGTCATCCACCTCTACGCCGAAAAACCAAAGTGATGGCTTGGGCGAATGCTGAAGGCTGAACGGCCGGCTATCTCGGGCTGCGCAATTCCGGGGATGCCAGCCACCGGTCTATCGCGGCTGCAGCATCACTGGAGACCGCTGTCTGTATCAGACGGTCGCGTTCCTGGCCCGGCGGTAAGCCGTCGGCTTTTGCGCGCGCGAGAGACGCGACTTGTTTCAAGCGTTCCTGAAGCGAAAGGACCGGGCGGCTGCGGTTGCGCTTTTTCTTCATGTTAGATCTCCTGCGAGATCTGAACTTTCCACATCGCAGCGGCCTCATCCTTAACCTTTGTTGGGAACCGCGCCCTTCCGCGCCCGTTTTTCCAGAGAAAGTGGACCGCGAAGGAGAATCTGGTTTGGATAAAGAATCGATCGTCGCGACCCTATTACGGCGGCTTGATGCGGTCACGGGGCTCGATGAGGCGGACATCGCCGCCATCCGCGCGCTTCCGATTGTCGTTCGTCCGTGGGAGGCCGGACGAGCCATCGTTTCCGACGGCGACCGCCCGACGGAATGCTGTCTGGTGATCGAGGGATTCTGCGTGCGCTCCAAAACGATAATGAACGGCCAGCGGCAAATTCTTTCCATTCATATCTCCGGGGACATCCCCGACCTTCAGAGCCTATATCTGCACCGCATGGACCACGATCTCATCAGCTTGGTCCCCTCCAGGTTGGGCTTTATCAGTCACGCCGCGCTGCGGGCTATGACGCGCGGGAATCCGAACATCACCGAGGTGCTCTGGCGCGACACACTGATCGATGCCGCGATGTTCCGGGAATGGATTGTCAATGTTGGGCAACGGCCGGCCGCGAGCCGGCTTGCTCACATCGTCGTTGAGTTGCGCAGACGTCTCGCCATCACGGGCTACACGGAATCAGGCGCGTTCGAGATGCCTCTCACGCAGGAGCAGATTGGCGAGACGCTGGGCATAACGCCAGTGCACGCCAACCGAATCATCAAACAACTGCGCGATGAGAACATCCTCGATATCAACAGGGGCCGGGTGAGGGTGCTCAACGAAACTAGGCTTGCGGAACTGGCGCAATTCGACGACCGCTATCTTCACCAAAGTCCGTCCTTATGAGGGGGACGCAACGAATCCTTTTTCTAAGGAAGTCGTGTAGCCGAAATAGCAGCGCTTTTCCATGCGCAGCTCCCCGGGAGCGATCGGCAGACGCTGGACGGATCAAGATATCGACGATCTAAAGCGCATGGCCAGTACTATTCCGCACCGCAGATTGCCGGACTGACCAAGCGGACCGTCGGGGGCGTCGTATTCAAAGCCTATCAACTGGGGCTTTCCTTGCGATCCAACCGACACGCAAGAGAGCAGGCTGCCGTCGCGGAATAGGGAATCCCACAGACCATCGGGAATGCTCGGTTTGTCCGATATGGGACATACGCGACGCCAAAAAAACGGACTGCCTACCGGCAGCGCGCCGGAGAAACGTGCCGTTTGCCAAAAACTGAGGACCCTGACGGCGTCCACGGCTTGGGCGTCCGGGCGCTGGCCGTCATTATGGGAGCGGCGCTCGCCTCGTTGATCGGCGCGGCCAGTCTCAATCGAACGCCTTCGATGCGAAGCCCTGCGCAGGCCAGCGCGGCCAAGCCGTTCCTGAGCTATGAGCTTGACCGGCTGTTTCGTGCCAGCCGTCGTGCGCCCAATGTTGATCTCTGCGCCGAGCGCGCTGAGACCGGGCGCATCCTTCTCACCACCTCAAGTCATAGCGGCCTGAGTACGGACGATCGCGCCTATCTCATTCAGCAGGTTGGCGCGCTTACGGGACTCTCTGCGGCCGATGCAGAGCGAAGGGTGGACAGCGTCATTGTAAACGCCGAGACCGCTGTTACGCAGCACAGTCATCCTTGCCTTCTCGGTCGCGACCGCCGTCTTGCTTGGCGCCGTGGCTGCATGGGCGGTCGCGTGCGCCGGCGGACGGCATCGCGACGGTGCTCTCGTGCCGGAATGGATGGCTCGATCAGGTGCGATCGGCCGACGGCATGAGGCGATGGTGCCGTAGGGCAAGAGTTGCGTAGATCGCCCGCGCTGCAACGGCATAAGCGCGGCAGAGAATTGTCCTCGCCCAAATAAAAAGCCCCGCTAAAGCGGGGCCTTTTGTTACCACCCCTGGCTTCCGTACCAGGCGTCGATCTCTTTCTTGGCCTGGTCTTTGGCATAGCCATACCGCTGCTGCAGACGGCCCTCGAGTTGGTCTTGCTTGCCGTCTATGACATTGAGGTCATCATCGGTAAGCTTCCCCCACTGTTCTTTGACCTTGCCCTTCATCTCCTTCCAATTACCTTCAACGCGGCTCCAATCCATGCGGTCCTCCATTTAGTGCCCGTGACGAAACGTGTCGCTGCTTGCATAGTTCCTAACAGAGACATCCTTACTGACTGCGTTACTCCAGACGCAGAGACCGGAATTCAACGGTGCGGCGTCACGCCGGTTGGGCTCGCTGGTCGAATGCAACCGCTGCAAGGCGGGCGAGCCTGCCGCCTGACGTCCTCCGTGACCGCGCGACACGCTCTGGGAGCTGGAGGCGTCGCTGAAATGCCGGTTGTCCTGGCCGGTGCCCGTGATCAAGCTGACCGCGCGAGATCAAGCCCCACAAATGGGGTGAATCCGGAGGAGCGATAAACGGCGAGACCGCAACGCGGCGTTGTCATTCGATTTCGGAGCGGTCGCAAGGCCGCGCGATCCCGAGCGCATTAGGAACATTGCCTAGTATTCCAACGTTGAGAGTGTCCGTCCGATCACACGAGTGTGCAACCGCCATGGCGACTCTAGTCACGCGCAACCAATTCAATGTCACGCCGCAAGGGTGGTGCATAAGCCGGCGGAGGCTGCTTTCATCCCCAGTCGTGGCGACCCACTTTCAGGAACGATGCGGCTAGGTCAGCTAGTCAACCAGCGGGCCAACGGGCGGGGATACCGCGCGGAAGACGTTCTGAGAATTATGGGAGAACTTTGGGAGGAGTTTGTTGCCAGCAACCCGGAGATGTTCACTACGAACTCAGCGCCCTGCTAATCGTTTGGTGGCGCGTTCGAGGGAGGCGAGGGAAAACCAATGGGACTTTTGTGGCGGGTCCTGAAGGCGGCGGCATCCGGCTTTATCGCTAATGATGCCCTAAGCCGCGGAGCTTCCATCGCCTTCTATGCCGCCACGTCCCTGGCGCCCGTACTCCTTATCGTCGTGGCTATCGCCGGCTTGGCGTTCGGGCAGGATGCCGCTCGCGCCGCGATCAGTGATGAGCTCGGCCGGTTGTTGGGACCAACCGGCGGCGACTTCATTAAATCCATCCTGGCCCGATCAAGCGATCCGACGTCAGGCGCGACCGCAACCGTCGTGGGCGTCGTCACGGTGCTGGTAACGGCATCCGGTGTGTTCGGCGAGATGCGCACGGCACTGAACGCAACGTTCAAGGCCGAGCCGACGGACGAGCCAATTTTCTCCTTGATCCGGAGCCGGGCAGCCAGCCTTGGCCTTGTCGCCGCACTGGGCTTCATGCTGATCGTCTCGCTGGCCGCGAGTGCCGGGCTATCCGCCCTGGGGCACTGGTCGACCGGCAAGGCTGTGCTCAGCGCGCTCAACGCGGTCGTGTCACTTGGCATCTTCACGCTATTGTTCACAGCGATCTACAGGGTACTGCCGGACACGACGATCTACTGGCGCCATCTTCTGCTGGGCGCTTTTGTCACAGCCCTGCTGTTCACCGTCGGGAAATCGCTGATCGGATGGTACCTCGGTCAGGCAGCCCCGAACTCGACCTATGGCGCCGCGGGCGCGCTGATCGTCCTGATGTTCTGGGTCTACTACTCCGCGCAGATATTCCTGTTCGGCGCGGAATTAACGAAGGCGATCGATGACGCGCGCGATCCAGCGGCGCGCAACGAGCGTTAGGAACGATTCAATAGTGCCTGAGTTCGTTCTCAAAACAACACGAACGCACAGGCGGTGACGACATGACACGATCCGTGGAGGAGCTACGACGGGACTCCGAGCAAAGCCGCGCGCAGCTTGCGGCAACCGTCGACCGGCTGAGGGAGCAGATCGCCGACACCGCAGAAGACATCCGCTACAAGGTCTCGCCGGAAAACCTCAAGGCTGAGGTGAGCGGCTTCATCAATCACAAGACCCACGGCTGGATGGATGCGCTGAAGCAACAAGCCATGGATAATCCGATGCAGGCAATCGCCGCGGGCACCGCGATCGCCGTGCCCGCGATGCGCCTGGCCCGCGGCTTCCCACTACCGCTCTTGATGATCGGTGCCGGCCTTGCCCTAAGTTCGAAGACCGTTCGCGATCGCGCCGCGGAAGCGGCAGCGCCAGGAATTGACAAGGCGAGGGAGGTTATCGACGAGACCGCGGAACGCGCCCAGTATCTGGGTGACGGTATGCGGAAAGCGATGTCCCACGCTGAGCGTCAGGCAGCCGGCATGGCCGGTGAAGCTCGTGAAACCGCAGGCGGAATGGCAGATGCGGCGAGCGGAATGGCTGGTGACCTGAGGGATCGCGCGGCGCAGGCCGCCGATGCCGTCGCCGAGGTCAGGTCCGGCATGGATGCCGCTTCGGAGATAGCCAAGGAGAAGATGGAGCGCGTTCGCTCGACTGCGACGAACGCGGCGACGGCTGCTCCCGCGACTGCAAGCAAGGTGATCCGGGACAACGTCGCATTGATTGGCGGCCTCGGCGTGGCGATCGGCGCGATCCTTGCTGCTTCCCTTCCGAGCACCAGGGTCGAGGCGAGCGTGGCCGGTGAAGCGAGCGACCGCGTCAAGCGCGCCGCCGGCACGGCGGCTCAATCCGGATTTGAGGCGGCCAAGGACACGGTGCTGTCGGCGGCGGATGCCGCGGCAAGAAGCCTGTCCGAAGCCGACCTCGGCGGACACGCCAGCCGCATCACCGAAGGCGTGACCGAGAGACTCAAAGAGGTGGCCGACGACGTCGTGACAACGGCCTTCGATCCTTCCCGAAACCCGCCAGCCAAATAGAGGCCGCCATGAGCGATACGGATCTTAACACCCGCGATAAGAATTCTTCCCAGAACCAGAATACGGGCTCGTCCCAGAACCCGAAGGACCAGGTGGCGGATGCCGGCGCTGAGATCAAACAGCGCGCCGGTGATGTGCTGAGGGCGTCGACGGACACCGCACGCGACAAATTCAAGGAGGCGGCCGATGCCGCCAAGGAGGCTGCAGCCGGAACTGCGGATCGTTTCCAGGATCAGGCGCGTGAACAACAGCGCTCGGGTGCCGATTTTGTCGGCCGCTTCGCTGGCAACATCAAGGATGCGGCGCGCGCATTCGAAAACGACGTGCCGTTCGCAGCCCGCGGCATCAATTCGGCGGCCGAATATGTCGTCGAAGCCGCCGACAAAATCCGCAACGGAAGCTTCCGCGATCTGGTCGATGGCGCGACGGATTTTGCCAAGCGGCAGCCTGCGGCCTTCTTGGGTCTGTCGGTGCTGACCGGTTTCGCCGCTGTCCGCTTCCTGAGGGCATCGGGAAGCGAGAGCTCTTCACGCCAGGGCTCTTCCTCATCGTCATCGTCCTACGAGCCGTCATCATCCTACAGCTCGGGATCCTACAAAGGTGAGGCGTCATGAGCACGAAAGCCGATCTTCGGACGATCTCACACCTTTTCGGCGACGCGCTTTCGCAATTCGCAAAACTGTTCCAGAACGAGTTTGATCTCGCCAAGGCCGAACTCGGCGAGAAGGTTCAGCAAATCGGTGGCGCCGTCGGCCTCATTGCGGCCGGTGCCGTCCTGGTTATTCCCGCGATCGTCATGGCGCTGTTTGCGCTTTCCGCGGCCTTGATCGCGGGCGGCTGGTCGCAGCCGGTCTCTTATCTGATCTCCGCGATTGTTGCCGCGGTGCTCGCAGGCATCTTGCTTGCGGTCGGTATGAATCGGCTCGACACACGTCATCTGGCGCCGCGAGAAACGTTGCGTCAGCTCGAAAAGGACAAGGACACCGTGAAGGGAATGGTGCGATGATCGGTTCACAAGGGAGTTTCATAGATGGTCTGGCCGCGGCTGCCCGGGAAAACCCGCTCGCCGCAGCCCTGATCGGAGGTGGCGCGCTGTGGCTGCTTATCGGCAGCGACAAGCTGAAGAACGCCGCCGGTTCGGTCACGTCAGCGGCCGCGCCGCTCGCCGATCTCGGCGCGCGTGCCCAAAGGTCGGCCGCCTCCAGCTGGGACGATACTTACGGTTCCATGCGGAATCGCGCCTCCCGAATGCAGGACGAAGCCTCGCGCGATATCAATGAAACGGTCCGCAACGCCAGAATGGCCACTTCCGATGCGATGTCCGGCGCGGCGGAAACGATGAGCGAGCAATTCGACGAAGGCGTGGCCGGCGCCCGGGAAATGTTTGACCGGGTGGGCCGGGCCTTGCCGAGGAAGGAAACTCTGAGGCAGGCGCAGTCCTCGCTGTCCGATCTCCTGGAAAGGCAACCGCTGGTGCTTGGTGCCGTAGGCCTTGCGATCGGCGCCACGGTGGCGGGCGCCCTGGCCAAGTCGGGTCTCGAAAAAGAGTGGGTGGGGGACATGAGTGACAGCCTCAAGGCAGATCTGAAGGTGCGTGCCGGGGCCGTGTCGCAAAGCGTCCGAGAGGGGGCCGATACGCTCAAACCCGAATTCGAAGATGCCGGCGCCCAATACGTCGATCGCGTCAAACAGGCGGGCCAGGATGCGATGGAGGCGGCCCGAGAGAAAGTAGGATCGTAAGAACACTCTGTTGTCGCCGCCTTTCGGAGGATGTTCAGCCCGGTCCGGTATTCGGTAGAATGGCCCCAGCGCAGTAGCGCTGGGGCCGTTTGTAGGTGGTATCGGGTCGCTTGGTTATGCGGCTTTCGCGGTCTCGGCGTGCTGGTTGACCTCGGATTCCGCGAGCTGACTCAGGGCACTGTCCGTTGCCTTCTCTTCCTTAAGGGTTGCATCGAGCAACTTCACTGCATCGGCGTAACCCAATTCGTTTGCCCAGGTCTTGAGGGTGCCATAACGCGAAATCTCGTAATGCTCGACGGCCTGTGCGGCAGCGAGCAGACCAGCGTCAAGGGCCGGCATACCCTTGTACTCGTCCATAACTTCCTTGCCTTCTTCGATGATTCCCACGATGGCATCGCAGGTCTTGCCCTTCGGCGTTTCGTCGATCGACGCGAATACCTGCTCCAACCGCTCGACCTGGCCGTCGGTTTCGGCCATGTGCTTTTCAAACGCAGCCTTAAGCTTCGGCGACTGCGCGGCTTTGGCCATTTTCGGCAGGGCGGACAGGATCTTCTTCTCGGCGAAGTAGATATCCTTCAGTGTATCAAGAAACAGATCTTTCAGTTCTTTCTCTCTAGCCATAGAACCCTCCAGGTTAATTGCTGGTACCAAACAAGATTGCCGTTGACTTGTTCCTAGCCGAAACCACTTTCCCTTGCGCAGATCAGACACTAAGTCGCCTGGGTCAGAAGCGCAGCATTTCCGAACATGAAAAGTAGAGCGATCGTGATCAGGGCCGGGAGCATGAGCGATCCGAGACAACCCAACCGGTCTATGCCCGCTCTGGACGGCGAAACCCTTCAGCTCGTAGCCCCAGATCTGCACGCGCGGGAGCGGCAGGAGGTACTGGAAGCCCAAAGAGAAATGTACGAAACCAAATATCTGGGAAGCGTTAGGGCATTCACCGGTTTGCGGGACGTGTCGAGACACTAAGGGAGGCGGCGGGCAAACTTGCGCTCCGCTCGCTACTGAACGTCAATGATGCCATGGCATGCGGGGACGACGTCGAACATGGCTAACCGGATCCACGATTAGTCGGGCTAGCGCTTGGAAAGCTGGGGATCTCAGGATAATCGGGGATGCTCCTTATGAACGTCAAGGCTGCGAGCGGAGCAGGCACCTGCAGCCGGCGAGCTTCTTACAGGTGAGTTTGCCAAGCAAGCGCGACTGGAGGCTGGCCGTTTCGGAATGAACTACCCTATAAACAGACATCGTTACCGTGTCGGCAACTCAAAGGTGCCATGACGCTGCCGAGGGCACCGATGGTGGATCAAGACCGCTGGGACCTCGAAATTGACACCGCCTGAGTGACCGCTGATCAGCCTGCCGTTACCTAGGCGCGGATCATCTCGATCGCTTCCTCGCGGAACGTGTGCATGTCCCGTCGTCTGTGAAGCCGACGATTTATTGCCCGTGCAAGCTCGCGACACGAATTGCATGATGGGAACTTGCTGGGTCCGTTCGCGTTTTCGTGTGAGGCGCAGCACAATGCATAATTTGCCTACAGCCTCAGGGCGTCCATCATCAAACCAGGTCCGCGCGGACGCGGTCACGTCTCGCGAACTGGATATTGTAAGAGTTGCGGCCGCCCTGGTGTCGGGCGCGGTCATCCTTGCTGGCCTGTATTTCGGCCGTGAAATACTCATACCACTCGCGATCGCGTTCCTGATCACATTCGCGCTGAACCCGCCTGTCACATGGCTTGCCCGGCTCGGCCTGCCCAGACTGCTCGCGACGAGCCTCGTCATGGTAACCGTCGGATGCGCCCTGGTTGGACTAGGCGTCATTCTCGGCGCACAGGTCCGTTCGATCGCTGTCGAATTGCCGGCCTATCAATCGACGATACTGACGAAGTTGGCGGATCTACGCCAGAATCTTAAGGCACCCGGATTGTTCGACGGCGTGCTGAAGACAGTCGAACGCGTACAGAAGGAGGTCGAGTCAAAGGACGACAAACCCGCGGAAGGCCCGGTGCCACAGCGTGTCGAAATCGTTCCCATGCCGCAAACGCCGTTCGAGCAGGCATTTGCCTGGCTTGTGCGGTCAGCGGAGCCGCTGGCTACGGCCGGCATCGTCTTGATCTTCGTCTTTCTGGCGCTGCTTGATATCGGCGACCTTCGCGACCGGTTTCTACGACTATTGGGTGGCAACTTCCATCGTTCGACCGATGCGATCCAGGAGGCTGGTGCGCGTATCAGCAGGTATCTTCTGATGCAGCTACTCGTAAACGTCAGTTACGGCGTGCCGCTCGCTGCCGGCCTCTGGATCATCGGCGTACCAGGCGCGCTTCTGTGGGGCGCCGTGGGCGTGGTCATGCGCTTCATCCCCTATGTCGGCCCACTGATTGCTGCGATCTTTCCAGTCTCGATCGCTTTTGCCGTCGACGATGGCTGGAGCATGTTGCTATGGACCGTTGCGGTGATCGTCATCCTCGAGTTGATAAGCAACAACATTGTCGAGCCCCTGCTATATGGTTCGAGCACCGGCCTGTCAGCCATATCGCTGATCGCCGCGGCGATATTGTGGACAGCGCTTTGGGGTCCCGTGGGGCTGATCCTCTCCACCCCTCTCACGGTTTGTCTACTAGTCCTCGGGCGTAATCTGCCGCAGCTGCGCTTCCTCGACACTATGCTCGGTTCGACGCCTGCACTGGATGTACCCGCCCGCATCTATCAGCGACTGATTGCAGATGATGCCGACGAAGCTGTCGAGATCGCAAGCGCCGAAATCGAAGAGTCTTCGATTATATCATTCTACGATGCAATCGGCATTGAGGTCCTTCGTCTGGCAAGCGAGGAGTATCTCCAGAACGCAAGCGCTGAGCACCGCCTGCGTCTGGCAAGCGGAATGGACACACTGCTCGACGATCTCAGGGATCAATACCCAGCCTCCCTGAGTCCGGAGGCAAAGCCAACGGTCCTGTGCATCGGAGGAAAATGGGAGATCGATGCCCTCGCCGGCGAGATGCTAGCCCACGCGCTTGGTTTCGAACGGATCGCCGCAGCTTCCCAACCCGCTGCAAGCGTCAATGCCGACTATCTGGCTAAACTCGACCTGAAGGGCGCGGACATTGTCTGCCTCAGCTACTTTACGCCGAACCCAGCCATCCCCGCCCGCCACGTCTGCCGGCGTCTGCGAAGACGATGGCCGGATCTGCGCATCGTTCTAGCGCTATGGAGGGCGCCCCCGGAACTGTTGACCGACGAATCCCTCGCAGCGCTCAAAGCCGATGCTGTCGTGACTTCGGTCGAGGAGGCGGTCCGTCGTATTCACCGCGTCGTCGACCCTGAAGAAGCCAAGGTGGTCCAACAAGCCCCCGTGCCTGACAACGACGCAGAGCGTGTCGACGCGCTGAAAGCGACTGGGGTCTTAGAGGGTGACAAACGTGAAGCGCTGGATGCTCTCGCCAAGCGTGCGGCGGACGTATTCAACATCAGCGTTGCCGTGATCACCACTATCGATAAGGACCGCGAATACTTCGTCGGACAAAGTGGAAAATTGCCGGATGCCATCACCGACGATACAGGTACGCTGCTGCCGATGGACCGCGAACATGCGATCTGCAACTACGTAGTAGCCAACGACGAGACGCTAGTGGTCTCGGATATCGAGCGCGACCCGCGCTTCGCCGATAACGAGACGATCGAGCAATGGAACGTGCGCTTCTACGCTGGGGCGCCGCTACGCGCAGCTGACGGTCTGATAATCGGAGCGCTATGCATTCTCGACTCCGAACCCCGCACCCTGGACGGAGACGAAGTCGCATTGCTTGAAACGATGGCCGCTGATGTTGTAGCCACCATTACCACGAGTGATGCGGATGAAGAAGCGCCAGAGAAATCTGCACCTGCTACCTCATCGGCAGCGGTCGGGCAGGAGGTGTCTCAGTAAGCGCCAACTCCGGGGTTCAGGCGGACGCCGGCCACCGCAAGGTTGCACAAGCGAGTCGCATTTCTTCGCGCATCACTGACCAGATGACCTATGAGCGGCTTAGGGCGTGGGTCGAGGAACTTAGACAGAGGCTTGGACAACGTCTGGCCGCCCAGCGGACCAGGGAAGAGATTAGAGCGCGCCCACGAACTTTGGGACAGAACGGACGGCCAGCAACCGCGACCTGGAGTTCTGGCTTCAAGCCGAGTCTGAAATACGGCCGAACGGCAAGTGTGAAGCTATCGCGCTAACCCCAAGATGTGTGCCTTGAACGTCCGGATCTGTCCATCCAATTGCCATAGCTCGACGTCGCGGCCCGTCAACAAGTTGCCTATCTCCGGCATCTGCGCCGCGCGTGGCAACAGTCAGCGAAATGGGCCATGTGCCGTGCCCTCAAGGCCCGATTTTCAGCAGCTTTGAACGATGTTCGGGGGCATGCTTCGTCGCGTAGGCGGCCGCGATAGCCGATTTACGAACGGCCGAAGAGGGCAAACGGGTGCGCAGCACCGGTCTTGAACTTCGGTTCTCCTCAGTAGGCGTACAGCAGCACTAAAATCTAGCGCCAACTCGGGTCAATGGCTATACGTCGGATCAGGCCAAGCGCGTTCTGCGTAGCGAAACCGGAACGAGCCTCGCGAGTGTTTTACTGCTCGTCACCGCGTTCGCACTTGGAACACCTGATCATAATTCACGCCAGGGTGCCCTGGTTGGTTTGGCTTGAGGGCCGCATGAAACTCTTGATCAAGGCCGAACTCGTCTATGCTTTCGCGCAAGCAACGCAGGTTATCGCTATCATTGAGGCTTCACATACGAGCGATCAAAAAATCCTTTCGGAATCGCTCGACATTCAGCCACCGGCGCTATTGCTCTTCGACAAGACATCATACGGTGACCGGAGCATACGCGCCTCGTCCGGGCCGGACGCGCAGAACGCCGCAAAATTCTGCCCGATCATGGCCATGGCGGGCCATCCATAAAGAGCTTCCGAGGCTGCATTCCAGTACTGAATGATGCCATCCGCGTTGCGCACGATCACGCTTTCAGATGACCAATCTGACAATTCCATTCCCGGCGCAGACGCGAACGGGCGTTCGCGGCCGCCCGTGATGGCTTTGTTGATGAGGCTAGCCATCGGAAGGCGTCCCCCGCCTATTGCCATCAGAGGAAGGGTCCACGCGTCTCAGGGCGGACTGCAGATGACCAAGCAGTGCTTCGCTGTTTACCGGTTTTTTCAGATATGCCTGGGCGCCGCCTTTCATGGCGCGCAATCGGGTCGCCGGTTTCGTGTCGGCAGTGACGATGATGACCGGTATTAAGGAGCCGATGCTCCGCAGTCGATGCAGCAGATCGAGCCCGCTATGGCCCGGCATGCTCACATCGGTAATCAGGCAATCGAACCCGCCCGGGACGTATTCCGCCATGAAGGCCTCCGCTCGATCGAAAGTGCGACATGATAGATCCAGCACCAGAAGGAGGTCGGAAAGGGCCTCTCGCACAGCTTCGTCGTCATCTACGATCGCGACTATAGGCGCCTTAGACAAGCCGGTGACCTTCGCTAGCGCGGCCGGATGGCCACCCCCGCATCTGGCCCATTGCTGGCCCGGACTGTAACCATCCTTTGGTCTAGGGTGATCCTTCTCGAATTCCTACAGGCAACAGTTCCCAGATGCGAATGAGCTGACCAACGGACGTTGCCTGCATCTTTTTGGTGACGTTGCCGCGGTGCAACTTGACGGTGATTTCGCTGATACCGAGATCGAACGCAATTTGCTTGTTGAGGCGGCCCTTGACCACTTCGCGCAGAACTTCGCGTTCGCGCGGTGTCAACTTTGCATAGCCGTCGACATGCTGTTTAACGAGCCGGGCCGCGGCCCGTCGCGAGACATCTTTCTCGATCGTGGCCCTGACCGCGTCAAGGAGCGTCTGGTCTCTGACAGGCTTTGTAAGGAAATCGACGGCTCCAGCCTTCATCGCCTGGACGGTCATGGCGATGTCGCCATGACCGGAAAGGAAAATGATCGGTCGCGTACTGCCGTTCAGGGCGAGGTGCTGCTGAAGATCCAGGCCGCTTGCTCCGGGCATACGAACGTCGAGGATCAGACAACCCGGCCGCTCCGGAAGATCGGCACTCAGCAATTCTTGTGTCGATCCAAAGCAACAGGCATCGATTCCGACCGACAGCAGAAGTTCGCTAAGCGCGGACCGGACCTCATCGTCATCGTCCACGATCAAGACAAGCGGATCCGTATTGTCGATAACCAGGCTCATGGGAAGGCGGGGTAAAGCAAATGAGCCGGCGAGTGCAGTTGTACCAACCATTGCGTGCCTCCTTCATTCAAGAATGGACCGGAGAAGGGCGTTGGTCTGCGCAATAGCGCCTCGGGCCGCAGGAGTATCGGCCAACGCGTTGAGCATGACGAAATCATGAATGGTGCCGTTGTATCTCGTGGAGGTGACGCGTACCCCCGCGCGAGCCAATTTGCGCGCGTAGCACTCACCCTCATCACGGAGCACGTCGTTCTCGGCGACGATGACAAGCGCGTCCGGAAGGCCGGTCAGTTGATCAATCGAGGCGTTGAGCGGCGCCGCGGTGATCTGCTTGCGCGCGGCGGCGTCCGGAAGATAAGCGCTCCAGAACGTTTCCATCGCTTGCCTGGTCAGCCACGGACCATTTGCGAACGAGGCATAAGACCCGGTGTCGAACATCAGGCTGACGGCGGGGTAGAACAGCACCTGCACGTCTATCTTGGGGCCGCGCCGCTCCTTTGCCATGAGAGTGACCGCGGCGGCCATGTTGCCGCCGATGCCGTCGCCAACGATGGCCAGGCGCGCGGAATCGATCCCTAGACGTTCCGCATGCTCTACCAGGTACTTGGCGACGGCATAGACTTGTTCGATTGCTACCGGATACTTGGCCTCCAGCGAGCGATCGTAATCCACGAAAAACAAGGCAACGTGCGCACCGACCGCGATCTCGCGGATCAAGCGGTCGTGTGTCGCCTTGTCGCCGAAGGTCCAGCCGCCATGGACATATACCAATGCAGGCAGCGTTTCACTTGCCCTCTCCGGTCGAACAATGCGAATTGGCACTCCTCCGGTGGGACCGGTAGGGGCTACCATATCCTCAAATTGCACGGCTGGCTTGCCGATGATGCCTGATTGGATATCCGCCAAAAATCTTCGTGCGTCTTCGAAAGACAGTTCGCGCATCGTCGGGCCCTTAGCCATCGCATCGACAAACTGCTGCGTCAGGGGCTCAAGCAAACCGACGTCGGCGATACTTGCTGGTTCGGCTTTCTCACGCATCGATATCCGTCCGGGAAAATAGCGCTGGACATGCATCATGCGCGCTCGCGCGATAAAGTCCTAAACAAACCTTGTGAATTCTCGCAACTCCAGGAAGGAGGCGTGAAACCTCCCCATGAAGCATTGTGAATTTCCGTGAAATCTCAGCAGCGGATGTGAAACGGCCTGCGTTGATCTGGGCTAGCGCTGGCCCGAGAGTTCATCCAGCAGACCCTTCGCGATCCTAAGATCGTTGGTTTCGTAGCCCTCGGTGAAGCGGCTATAGAGCGGCGAGAGCAGCTCGTACGCTTCGCCGACCCTCCCTTGATCCCGCCGCAGTCGTGCCAGGCTGGTTGTGGTGCGCAGCTCCCATGCGAGAGCCTCCTGCGTTCGGGCCACCTCAATCGACGCCAGAAAATCTTCCTCGGCCAGACCAGCGTCTCGCTGCAAAGCGACTACACCCTTGATCCGCAACAGCTCCGGACTGCACCAGCGCTCCTCGCTCTGCTCGTTTCGTCCGATCGCTTCATCGATCGTGGTCCTTGCCAGTAGATCGTCTCCAGCAGCCGTCAGCCCCTCGGCCAACGTTCCCAGAAAGGTCGTGAGATACTGGACGAATCTGGCTCGGCGAAGCTCGTCGATACCAGCTTTTAGCTGCCGCAAGCCGGCGGCGAGATTGCCGCGCTTGACCTGCAATTCTCCTTCGAAGCAGCGCCCATAAGCGCGCCAGATATCGAGCTCATCGCTGGCGGTCTGATAGAGGAGCATCTTCGTGTAGCGCTCCGCGGCCAACAGATCGCCAGCCATGAGGGCAATCGGACACGCCGCTTGAGCAAGCGCGTTGCAGAGCGAGAGTCTGTGATTGATCGAAAGAGCGTCGCTGACATTATTCTCGACACAGCTTAGCGCCTCAGTCGCAAGCCCTTGCAGCCATAGCACCCGTGCGAGCGTGATGCGTGCTGTCACCCGTTGGTCGAACTGGAAGCGCACCGCATGTGATCGACGGACGGGAGCTACGTAGTGCGCAAGCATCCGCTCAATGTGCTGTCTTGCACTCGATTGATTGCCCAGGAAGTGCAACGTCGCACCTTTCAATCGATCGCCGAGCAATCGATCGTTGATATCCGCCGTCTTCTCGGCAACCGACGAAAACCGCTTCGCTAGCTCCAGAGCTTCGACGAACTGTCCGCGGTTGACTCGCGAAGCCCACATTCCCCAGAGCGTCCGCAAGCGGTAGTCAGTATCATCCAGATTTTCCGCGATTTCGAACGCGGTCGCCCACGCCACCCCCGTGTCCCGGGCCGATGCTGTCGTGTACATCTGCGACCAGGCAACCGCAGCATAGAGGTGCATCCGGCGGCGTCCGTCGCTCGTGCTTTCGCCGAGCGTAGTCAGCGCACGCTCGGCCCGCGTGCGACATTCCTCCATCAGCGACATCTCGAACCAAACAGGCACTGCCGCGACCGTCAGTGCTACGCCGACGCCAGTATCGCCGCTCGGCGAAAATGCCCAGTCAAGTGCGCTGCGAAGATCGTCGATCTGTGGTGCATGCGCGGATAACCATTGGGTGGTGGGCCAGGTCTCCCACTCAACGAGGGCGCGCTCGAACCGCTCAAGTTGGTAGAGTGCGTGTCGGCTTCTCACAGCTTGCGCTTCACCTTCTTCACTCAGCCTTTTCTGAGCGTAAGCTCGCGCTGTATCAGTTAAGCGATAATATACGGTCTCGCCTGCCACATCCGCTATGACCAGCGACTTCTCGACAAGATCGGCAACGACCCCGTCGACCTCGGACGCGATTATTTTGTCGTCTCCAGCGATGGCGCTGGCAGCTTCCATCGTGAAGCGTCCGGCGAAAACACCCAACCGGCGCATGACGACGCGTTCGACTTCGGAGAGCAGATCGTAGCTCCAATCGAACGCTGCACGAAGCGTCTGATGCCGTGGCAGCGCAGTGCGCCGACCGCGTGTCAACAGATGAAATCGATCGTCCAGGCGACTGGCCACTCCGCGAACCCCAAAGGCGTCAACGCGACACGCAGCAAGCTCGATGGCCAGCGCAATTCCATCGAGCCGACGGCAGATTTGCGCGACAACTGGGACATCGTCATCCCTGAGTTCGTATCCGCCGGCGCTCGCTGACGCGCGCTCGACAAAGAGTTGTACGGCCGGGTAGCTAAGCGCTTCCATGACTGTTAATCCTGCCTCGACAGGAGCAGTTTCCAGCGGGGGTAGGCGCTGCACGCGCTCATCTTCGGCACGTAGAGGTTCTCGACTGGTGGCAAGGATGTGAACAGCCGGTGCGCCTTTCAAAAGGGTTTCAGCCAACTCCGCGGCCGCCAGCAAGACATGCTCGCAGTTGTCGAACAGGAGCAGCATCTGTTTGTCCTTGAGAAAGGACGTCAATGCGGGATATGGATTCTCCGAGCGGATCGGAACACCAAGCACAGAAGCGAGCGCGCTCGGCACAAGCTGGGGATCGTTGAGCGGAGCAAGATCGACAAACCGTCCACCATCTTTGTAAGAGGCTATCAACTGGTCGGCGACCGCCAGAGCAACTGTGGTCTTGCCGATTCCGCCCGGTCCGACGATCGTGACGAAGCGGCCTCGCTGTAGCCTGCTGCTCACCATGGCAACGATATCAGCGCGGCCGATCGGTCGGGTGAGACGGTCCGGCAAATTGTGCCCTTTATGGGGGGCGGGGAAGGCTTGGGCTGTATCGCCCATGGACCGTGAAACCGTCGCAACGAAGCGATATCCCCGACCAGGCACCGTGACGATGTAGTTCTCGCCGGTCCTACCCTCCGCGAGTGCACGCCGCACAGCATTGATTTGAGCTCGAAGGTTCGATTCTTCGACAGTGAGGCCAGGCCACACGCGCGCAATGAGGTCATCTTTGTCGACCACTTCGCCGGCGTGCTCAACCAAAGCTATGAGAATTTCGAAGGCCCGACTTCCAAGCGGAACCGGATTATCGCCTTGAAGGAATAGTTGCTGCCGCGGGACAAGGCGGAATGGGCCAAACGAGAAAGTAAGCTCGACTGGCGCGCTTACGTGATTGCGTCCGTTACCTTCCGTCACGGATACAGAAGGAGGATCACGGTCGCCTCTGCTAGAGGGTCCCATTTTTGGCTCGCCCCTTTGAAGCCAAGAAGAACCAATTTATCACCTCAACAGTGGGCTGGAAAGCACTGCAGTCAATCCGCTTTTGACGATGAACTACTTGATAGACCGAGAAAATTCCGGCTCGGGAGCAAATTGATAGAGCGCAATTAAGCGCCGCTCCCGGTGAACGAAAGCCGTCGGCTCGGTGCGCTGGCGCCGTCTCATGATCTTGCCGTGAACTTCACGACAAGCGTTGACGAAGATGTTGGCGTGGGTTGGTAGCACTCCCCCGCTACCGGTCGTACAATGTTGCACGCCGAACTACGATTTTCTGCGATTTCTTGCCTCGCCAGCGCTTCAGCCGACTAACTTGGCTGCTACTTGGCCGGCGGCTTCGTCAAACACAAGCCGAGCGCCAAGGTCGGTGGCGCGCCTACACCCGGTCCTGATCGCAGTCCCATCACGGATATAGTGTTGGTTTCGATCAATTTCAGGGAAGTCGCCTTTGGGTGACCATCCGCCGCTTCCGGCTGTCTATCGCTATGGTCCCATGGTCCTGCCCACTCTGAATCCAAGTGTGTCGAACTGAACCTTGCTGTGACGCTTGAACCGGATGGCCGCGCGGACGAGTTCGGTCTCGTTGTGCCAGGAGCCTCCTCGAATAACCCGATAGATTGGATCGCCGCCCTGAAGCCAAGCCGCTCCTCGAGCGTCAGGTTCAGTTGGATAGCGTGCTCGAGCCATGCCTTTAGCCCGCAAGCAAAAGCGTGAAGCCTTGCGTGGAATCGGCGACGTAGCGCATGAGCTTATCGGCATCTCCCGTCCATCCGGACTCCTGCACGCGTACGAACGTCGTACCCTCCGGAATAGCTTGGAACGTCCATTCGACAGTCGTCGGGCCGCTGTAGCCAGGTGGGGGGCACTGCTTGACCAGGAACCGTGCGGTTAATGCCGGTTTCGCCGGCGCCGTCCCTCTCCAGCAATCCGAGCGCGACAAGTGATTGTATCAGCACTCTTTATGAAGAGCTGGAAGAGCGGAGCACATTATTTCTTCTTAACTTCGGATTTGAATGAGACGCCCAACCGCATTGCAACTTTGCGAATGCGCTCAGGGGTGCGCTTCATGATACGAGCGGCTTCCACTAAAGACTTCGACGCTTTGGCAAGTTCGATAAGGCGACGATCATCTGCAAAAGACCAAGACTTGCCAGCCATCGGTGAAGCGCTCCGTACAAAAGACAAAGCCGCCGAGCGGAGTATGTTCGCTGAAGGCTTTGCTTGGAACTGCGTGTGAATTGTTTGGTCGACGAGAAGTATACCACGATGGGTGGGGACGGTGACCGTCTGTCACGCATCTACACCGCTGGAAGCCTTACAGGGGCGCATTTGTCGGGGATATCCTGACACACGCGGAGGCCAAGGTTAGGTACAACACGGAACGATTCGATTGGTGGGATCTCGGGACAGGGCGATCGAATGGAAGAATGCGCGAGAAAGGCGTGGGTCGTAAGCATCGGCCGGCGTCGCCAAAGAGGTGATGTATTCTTAGAGTACTGCTTTTTCTATGTGGGACATCCGACCAGGCAATCGGCAGTGGACGCAGTGCGCCGCAGCCTGAGTTCGCAAATCGATCTTCGGCGGGTGAAAGCAGAGCGGGAGTTGAGTTCAGACGAAATAGCCAAGAAAGGCTTGCGATACCGGCAAGTGAAGTATGCCGCGAAAGGCTCCGCGCCGCCATGAAGAAGCTTGGAGGATCGATTTCTCACCTCCGGCCGGGCCGGCCATGGTTCGTCGCTTAGCCCCTTGTGCGACAGCCGTGGTCGCGTCTGGTCGCGGCTCGGTGCTCATTTGTGAAAAGGAAAGCGGCACTAAGGATAATCGCCGCGTTCTCACACCAACTTCTCCGCAGACAGCGGCCAGGCGATATCCCCATCGCGTGGTGCGGCTTATAAATCACTGGCGGAGCCGTGGGCGGACACGCCACGAATTGGGCGAAGTGCTGGCAGCACTGGTCGGGTACTCGTGCGAAAGACACGAGAGGACAGGCGGACCGCCGTCGGTCGCGAGCGAGTCCGGCTGCGCGGTGTGAAGTTTGGCGCAGCCCAAGCCCTCGCCGGAGCAACCAAGTGAGGCGCTTCGCCGAAGCCAATCCGGAGAGCACCTGAAGTCAATAGCTGCCTGTTTCAAGGTCAGCTCGACGATGATATCCAGGCTCAAGCCGAAAGCGTCTAGAAACGCCTCCTGGCGCGGTTTCCGGGTCAAGCCACGGGCAATGCCCAGACCTGGGCATTGGCGACGGCCGGCCCATTGCGCCGTCACGGCGGCACGTCGAGGGCGGCTTGCCGCTCGTATCACCTTTGACGTGGCGACGGGACGGAGCTGCCTCGGCAAGGATCACTCGGCCGAGTTCACGCGGATTTCGGATTGGACGAGCCTGCATCCCTTAGCTTCGGCGCAGCGGTCCATCGGAACAACAAGCATCTCCCTCAACCTGCGTTGCTTCTCTCCTTGGGAAAAAGGGGGCGCTAACTGGTCGGCTCTTCTCCGAATCTCACTTTCGAAGGCGGCTCGCTGGTCTGGAGTAAGAGCCTTCCCAGCCGTCATTAAAAGGAAACCAACTAGATCATGCCGCCGTAAGTCCAAATCCAGAATGATGAGCCCGAAAGGACCATCGGGGATGCTCACCCGCTTAAAAATGCAATCATAGCTGTTCTGGCAAAGCGAATATTGCTTTAAGTTCACATACCGCATGCTGCATTCCGGAGGCGTTTCCAAGCGAACGATGCAGACCGCCAGATCCGGCGCATTTTTGTTGGGGATGGGCATGGCCGTCGGACCGCGCCCCCCGCCAATGCCTGGAATGCCGTCCCAGGGTTCTCCGTTGGCCTTCGTGTGGTCGGCCGCCACGGTGATGCTGATGGGTTTCCCTTCCCCGGCTAGGCAGTAGGCGGGGAACACCAAAATGAACAAAATGGCCCACAAGAACCGTCGGCTTATGCGCGAATGCCAACTACCGACTCGGTAAGAGCGCCTGAACAAGCATAACTGGTGTATTTGCATATTGCGCATCCGACAGGTTCTTCCTGACGCGGATTCGCGGTTCATTGATGATCCCTTTGCGAGATCAACATATTCTCGCGTACGGAGGCGTCAACGCCTAAGCGAAAGCTCTATGGCAGAGCGCCTAAGAGGGGTACTTGTGGATTAAGCGGATTTTGATTCCGCCATCCGACGTCCGATCCGTCCGGCTGCAGCCAGCACTTAAAACCCTGAATTCGTTATTAGGACAGCTCTTCTCGCGGCTAAACTTCAAGGTGTGGTTGGAAAGCACTGCAGCGTCAGTTCTCGGTGCACGATCGAACGGTCTTGCGAGGACACCGCAATGGCAGGGCTGGACTGCCGATTGAAACCGCGCAAGCCTCTTGAAGCAGACCCAATGGATCAACACACCCGTCATCGTTCTTCCCCAGAACGCCGCAACGAAATCGCAACGAATTGGGTGAAACGACCGTGAACAAAACGAGACGGTATCGACCGTCACAGCAAGAAAAATCAATGACTTAGAGCATGCGCACTGCGTTCGGGACGCAGGGGGTATCCTCTTCAGACAGCCACGACGAGCGAATGTCGGTATCGGCAGTTGCAAGTCCACATTTGAACCTGCGAGTTTGAGAACGGACTGGGAAACCTGGCGCTTCCCGATCGAAACTGCGCAGGAAGTGGAGGCTCTCTGCTTGCGTCGATTGCGGCCGGCTGTACGATGGTGGCGCCGAACATGCGCCACTTTCGAGTTTCCACGAATTCGGCCGCTTTCGCCCGAGACTAAGGTCGTGACCTTTACGTCTCCACGAGTGTAAGAGCTGAGCCCGCTGCGAGGCTCAAGAACTGCCTTATGCGAAGGATTGGATGAGATATCGTAGGTTTGGTTGGTGTGGGGAAAGGCGGTAGCGCTCCGCCGCTACCAAATCTGCGATTTTGTACGCCGAACTACGATCCTCTACGATTTTGTACTCTGGGCGATAGCGGTTCGAGCGGTCAACGTACTTTCGGAGAAATGCGTGAAGCCGCGCTCATTCAGCGCCTTGTCAGTTACCGTTGAGTCGCGTGTCAGGAAGGTCGGCGCGAAGTGAGCGCGAGCACTTGAATAATGCCAATCGCCCTACGTGTCAGGATTGCGAACCCATGCCGGCGCGAACTTGATGAGGAAGCCTCGAAATGCCTCCGCTGGCGGTGGGAGCGAGCGCCCCTTTAGCGTGAAGATAGAGTAATCGCGAATCAACTCAGGTCCATCCACTCGTATCAGTTTCAGTCCAAAGCCGGTTGCCAGGCCCTTGGCAATGATGGGGCAGGCTGCGACGCCGAAGCCGGCCTGAACCATTGCGAACGCAGTGTTGATCCGGCGTACCACTTTCATTTCTTTGGGCAAGAACTGAGGACCAGCCACTCTGCCATCGAACGGTCCCCACTCTCTAAACTGTCGAAAGAAGCTGATGAAGGTTCGATCCTCGATGTTTCTCCAGGTCACCTTGGAACGGTTCGCGAGTTGGTCGTCCTTGCGGATCGCCAGCATCAAGGGTGCCCGCATGATCGGGACCTGCTCGAGTTCTTGATCGCTGATAGGCGTAGGGGCAATCCCGAGGTCGACCTCTCCCAGTCGCGTCCGTGCAATGACATCTTCTAGCTGCACGTCGAGAAACTGCAACTCGATGTGCGGATATTGCTTGCGGAATGCTGCCATTGCTCTGGGTAAAAGGGTGCAAGACAACACCTCAGGTGCAGCGATCCGAACGATACCGCGGCGCAGCTCCTTCAGGGTGTTGAGGCTCGCGACGGCGCCGTCGAGGTCTTGTAACGCGCGCTCCACCAGCGGGAAGAACTCACTTCCCACCGACGACAGGTTTACGGCCCTCGTGTTGCGGTCAAATAGACGCACGCCCAGCTGGCTCTCCAGCTCCTTGATGAGGCCGCTGACGGCAGCGGGCGTCAGATGCAGAATTTCGGCGGCTGTCGTGAAACTGCTCGATGTGCCGACGGCTCTAAAAGCCCGCAGCTGGCGGAGGGAAAGATTGCTCAGCATTTCTTAAAACTCTGTCAGAAAATGTTGTTTGTCTAAAAAGTGACGGTAGTCGATGGTTGGCCCTGTCACAAGCCAATCCGCAGCAATCATCATGGTCGCTCTTACAGAATCTCAACGGAAAGAGGCCGCCGAAAAGCTCTTTATCGCGGAGCGCGATCGTACCCTGTTGCCGCGGCTTTCCGACACTTACCCCGGCATCGATATCGACGATGCCTACGACGTGCAGGCCAGGGTTGTGTCCATGAAGGTTGAGGCAGGGGCGAAAGTTCGAGGCTACAAGATCGGTTTGACGTCCAAGGCGATGCAGGACGCCGTGGGTATTGCGGAGCCGGATTTCGGTCATTTGCTCGACGGCATGATCTATGAAAGCGGCCAGCCGATCTCACTGACTGGCCACCACGCGCCGCGCGTCGAGGTCGAACTGGCCTTCGTGCTCGAACAACCCTTGCGCGGACCGGGGGTCACCGTGTCCGACGTGCTGAGCGCCACTAGGCACGTGATTCCGGCGATCGAACTGATCGACTCCAGGACAGTTCTTCCGCGCAAGCTGGTCGACACGCTGGCAGACAACGCCGCCAGTGCGGCCGTCATCATAGGTGGCCGCCCCGTACGCCCAATGGACGTCGATCTGAGATGGCTCGGAGCGGTCGTCTACAAGAACGGAGTCATTGAGGACAGCGGCATGTCCGCGGCCGTGCTGGGGCATCCAGGCGCGGGCGTCGCCTGGTTGGCCAATCGGTTGGGTTTGCGTGACGTGTCGCTGAAGCCGGGCGAACTACTGCTGGGAGGCTCGTTCACGCGACCGATAGCGGCGAGCGCAGGCGATGTCTTTCATATCGACTACGGCCCTCTGGGTTCGATCGCCATACCATTCATCAATTGAGGCGCGGTTGTGAACGGACACATCAACATCGACGGCATCAAGGTTTCGACCGACCACTTCATCCATGGTGAGCGCGTCGCATCAACCGAACACTTCGATGACTATTGCCCCATCGATGGACGTCTGATTGGTCGTGTGGCCGCTGGATTGCCCGAGCACTGCAACGCGGCAATCGAGGCCGCGAGGTCCGCATTTCCCGGATGGGCTGGACTGGGTCCGGTCAAGAGGCGCGAGCATCTGCAGCGCTTTGCAGCCGAGCTGAAGAACTGGGGCGACAAACTCGCCCGGGTCGAGTGTGAGGACAACGGAATGCTGCTCGGCCGTCTCAAGGGGCACCAGATCGAGCGCTGCGCCTTGAACCTCACATTCTTCGCGGACGAGGCGCTCAAGCTGGTTGATCAGCGCATCGAAGCGCGCAACGCCCGCCATCATGTACACTACGCGCCCGCCGGAGTGTGTGTGCTCATCACGCCGTGGAACTCGCCGATGATGTTGACGACCTGGAAACTCGGTCCGGCGTTGGCTGCGGGCAACACGGTAGTGATCAAACCGCCCGAATGGGCACCGCTGACCTGCTCGATGCTGGCCGACATCGCAGCCGCGGCCGGCATTCCCCCGGGTGTTATTAACGTGGTCCAGGGAATCGGAGCAGTCACCGGCGCCGCGCTCGTACGTGATCCGCGCGTTGCCCGTGTATCGTTTACCGGCTCGGTGCCAACGGCGAAGTCCATCGCGCAATCCACGGGCAACAACCTGGTGCCGGCGAGCTTCGAGTTGGGTGGCAAGTCGGCCTTCATCGTTCTTGACGACGCCGATCTGGACCTCGCGGCTGCAACGGCAGCGCTGCAGTACCGCAATGCCGGTCAAGTTTGCCTGGCGGGTACCCGTCTGCTCGTGCAGGACAGTATAGCCGACGATTTCCTTGAGCGAATGCAGAAGGTCGTCGCGCGGCTTCGTGTGGGTGATCCGCGAGATCCCAAGATGGAAATCGGCCCGATAATTCACCAGCGCCAGCTCGACAAGATTGCGGGCATGGTTGATCGCGCGCGGCAGCGAGGCGCGACGATCCACTGGGGTGGCGAAGAGCATGCTGCTGGCGGTCTCTTCTATCAGCCCACGCTTATTGGCGGCGTGAGCAACGACGACGAGGTCGTGCAGAACGAAATCTTCGGGCCGGTGCTGGTCATTCAGCGCTTCTCGACGGATGCGGACGCTGTGCGGATGGCCAACAGCACCCGCTATGGCCTGGCTGGTCTCGTGTTCGGAAAGCAGGATCGAGCCGTGGCAGTGGCTGAGCAGTTGCGCACGGGAATGGTTTGGGTGAACTCGTTCTTCCTCCGTGACCTGGAGGCTCCATTCGGCGGGGTCGGCGATTCCGGTGTCGGCCGGGAAGGCGGGCACTGGAGCTTCGAATTCTTCTGCGACATCAAGGACGTCATGCTTCCACAGAGACCCTACGTACCGGTGTTCGCCGGCAGCTGAGATAAGACGCGCAAGAGAGACGATCTCACTCCTAGAGACGGACGATGGACGAGCAAGACGCCATGGCGAGAGAGACGAGTACGATCCCGGGGATCAATCTGGCGTCACTGGATACATTCCTGAGACCCGAGTTGCCCGACTTGTTTGCCAGGCTGCGTAGTGATGCGCCCGTGAGCTGGCACCAGCATCCGGACTCCGGAAAAAAGGGCTTCTGGGCCGTCGTTTGCTACGACGACATCGTTTCCGTGAGCAAGGACACCGCCACATTCAGCAATCGTGAGGGCATCCAGGTCCTTTTCGAAGGCGATCTTCCTCACGCCGGCGAAGGGTCGATGATCGAAATGGACCCGCCCGCGCACACGCGATTGCGCAGACTTGTGGGACCGACATTCGGCTCGATGGCCGTCGCCAGGATGCAGGAGCAGATCCGCGCGCGCGTGCTGACGATGCTGGATGGCCTCGACGGCAAAGACGATATCGACTTTGTCCGCGATTTCGCGACGCCACTACCGCTCGGTGTCTTCTACGATCTGATGGGCGTGCCCGCAGCCGACCAGCGTCGCATGCTTGAATTGGCCGATCGTACCTTCTTCTCGGGTGATCCGCGATTCGGAGCGGACCAGCAGGGCATAGGGGAGGCGGGGCGCGAAATCCAGGCCTATGGACGCTGGCTCGCCGAACAGCGGCGGAAGGAGCCGAAGAATGATTTGATGAGCGCCCTCGTGGCGGCCTCGATCGATGGTGAGCAATTGACGCCATCCGACTTGGTGTGCCTTCTTCGGTCTTCTGGGCGCCGCGGGCGCCGATACCACCCGTTCCTCGATCTCCTACGGGCTGAAGGGCCTGACGGACTATCCGCAGCAGAAACAGTTGTGGTTGCAGGACATCGAAGGAAAAGCGGCCGCTGCTACCGACGAGATCGTGCGCTGGGCAACGCCGACGATGCACATGCGTCGCACCGCTACCCGTGACGTGGAATTGCGCGGCCAAAAAATAGCCGCCGGCGACAAGGTCGCAATCTGGTACGCCTCGGGAAACTTCGACGAGACCAAATTTGTGGCACCACGCGAGTTCGACGTTTCGCGCTCGCCCAATCCTCACCTGGCGTTCGGGATGGGCGGACCGCATTTCTGTCTTGGCGCACATCTGGCGAAGCTGGAGATCCGCATCGCCTATTCCGAGCTGCTCAAGCAGTATCCGGAGATCGAGGCCACCGGTCCGGTAGACCGTCTGCGCAGCAACTTCATCAACGGGCCGTTTTCCCTGCCGGCTCGCCTCGGTAAGCGTCACAAGCAAGGGAGGTCGGCATGAGCACTCGATCGATGCGGGTCGACCGCATCCGGGTGGAGACCGACGACGTCCGGGTGTTTGAACTCGTTCCCGTCGACTCGGCACCGCTCGCTCCGTTCGGCCCCGGCGCCCACATTGACGTCCACCTGGGAAACAACCTGGTGCGCCAGTATTCGCTTTGCAACGGGCCTGATGACACCGGCTGTTACGTTATTGGCGTGAAGCGGGAGCCCGCATCGCGGGGTGGTTCAGCCGCCTTGCACGAGAGCATTCGCGAAGGCCATCTGCTGCAAATTGGCCTGCCGCGGAACAACTTTCCGCTGCGGGACTCGGCGGCGCACCACGTGCTGGTCGCAGGCGGCATCGGTATCACCCCCTTGTTGTCGATGGCGCGGCATCTGTTGGCGTGCAAGCGGTCGTTTGAATTGCACTACTTTGCGCGATCGATAGCGACCACGGCCTTTCACAAGGAGCTGTCGGAATCACAGTTCGCGGGCCTCGTTGACTTCCACTACGCGCTGGAACCTGCCGCTGTGCGTTCCAAGCTGCGCAAGATCCTGCAGGAGCGCAAGCCGCATGCTCATCTCTATCTGTGCGGCCCGCGGCCATTTATGGACGCGGTTGAGGATGTCGCGGCCGCAACATGGCCGAACGACGCCGTTCACCTCGAGTACTTCTCGGCAGACGTGAATGCGCTGTCGGCGCCAAAATCGAGCTTTGTGGTGCGCCTCGCACGAACCGGCGGCGACTACGTCATTCCCGAGGACATGACCATCGTCGCGGCGCTCGCGCAGTATGGCGTCTATATCGACGTGTCGTGCGAACAAGGCGTGTGCGGCACTTGCCTGACCGGAGTAATCGAAGGCCAGCCGGATCACAGAGACTCGTTTCTTAGCGAGAAGGAACGCAAGTGCGACCGAATGCTGCCCTGCGTCTCTCGCGCAAGGAGCGACATGCTCATTCTAGACATATAACCGAAGGGAAACCGAATGGGACAGATCGTTGGTGCCGCCATTGTTTCGCATCATCCTGGATTATTCCGACCGCAGGCCGATCGCATTGCGATGGGCAATGGCCGGGATTCCGACCTGATCGAAGGGTTCGAGAGACTGCGCAAGAAGATCGACGTGGCGAAACCCGACACGCTGATCATTTTCGATACGCACTGGTTCACGAGCGGCCGGCATGTCGTGGCTGGCGCGGATCGTTACCAGGGGACGTACACCTCCAACGAGATGCCGTGGATCCTGCACGACATTCCCTTCGACTATCGCGGGGCGCCAGAACTCGCGGCCGAGATTGCCCGCGTCGGTGCAGAAGCTGCGGTGCCGGTGGAAAACACCCGGAATACGCACATCGAGCCGGAATATCCGACCTTCAACCTGCTGGGACCGCTTTGGCGTGGCGAGCGAATACTATGTGTCGGCATCTGCCAGAACGCCCGGGCGCATCATTTCCTGGCCATGGGTGAGGTCATCGGCAAGGCGATAGCCAATGTGGACACCCGCGCGGTGCTGCTGGCCTCGGGTGCCCTGAGCCATCGCATGGTCGATCTGGATTTCAAGCCGAGAAATCCGCGCTGGTGGCATCCGGACAACATCAGCGATCCCAAGCACGTCGTGCTCGATCATGAGGTCATGGCTTCATGGGCGAGCGGGGACCACGCTGCCGTCATTGACCGGTATCCCGAACTGCGCGCGGCGGCGTACGAGGGCCTTGGCGGGCACTACCTGCAGATGGTCGGTGCACTTGGCGGACGCGATTGCCGGGCGCGCGGCGAACGAGTGTCGGAGTATGAGAACGCGATGGGGACCGGCAACGTCCACATCTGGTTTGAAACCGCTCAAATGGGAACAGCAGCATGAACGTCCTTCAAGGGCCCAGGCGCGAACTGCGCCGGGTGATCTTCAACGGTTCGCTGCACTTTGCTGTCCCGGAGGATGACCGATTGCGGCTCGACGACGGGCGCCTGGTTGCCATGGGTGAGGCCATTCATCTCGCCCCATGCACGCCGAGCAAGATCATCTGCCTTCATCTGAATTACATGTCGCGCTATTTCGAATTGCGCGGCAAACGGCATGACGACAAGTCGTTGTACGGTACGCCAACCTACTTCATGAAACCGGTCACCTCGATCAACGCGCACGGCGGCGAGATCGTGCGCCCGGACGGTTATCAATACCTCAACTACGAGGGCGAAGTCGCCATCGTTATCGGCAAGCCTACCCGCAACGTCACGCCTGACGAAGCCTGGGACCATATCGCCGGCTTCACCTGTGCGCTCGATATGGGGCTTCAGGACATGCGTGATACCGATGCAGGTTCGATGATGCGGGTGAAGGGCGCGGACGGGTTCTGTCCCATCGGTCCCGGCATCGTATCCGGCATGGATATCCGACAACAGACACTGCGTACCTGGCGTAACGGCCGTCTCGTGCAGGAGGCGGCAATCGCCGATGACATGATTTTCGGTTTCGACTACCTCGTCGCCGACGTTGCCCGGCACATCACATTGATGCCCGGCGATCTTATCCTGACGGCGACGCCGGCGAACTCCCGTCCACTTGATGTGGGTGACGCGATCGAAGTCGAAGTGACAGGTATCGGGCGACTATCCAATCGCGTGGTCGCCTCGCCCGCACCCCGGGCAACGGTTGGTCATCAACCCAACGGCAGCTCTGAGGTCATGAGGGTCGCGCTGGGCGACGATAGCCGGCTGCCGGCACATTTGTTGCCGAAATAGGCGGTCTGACCACGCAGCGCCTGGACAATGAAAGACTAACACCAAGGGGAGGGAACATGAAATTGAATGCGAAAAAGTTGCTTTGCCTCGTCGTCCTGCTGTCGGCGATGGCGCCATTTGCTTCGGGTGGAGCGGCAGCGCAAACGCCAAACGGCGGTGGCGCAAAATTCCGCTATCAGATCTACGAGTCGCCAGGCGAGATGATGTTTCGCGTCATGGAGGACAAGGGCTTTTGCGAGAAGTACGGCCTGAAGTGCGAAGGAATCCGCATCACGAATGGGCCTCTGGGCATCCAGGCATTGCTCGGTAACAGCCTCGAATTGGGCTTTATCGGTACCGACGCCGGCATCCGCGCGATCACAGGCGGCGCTCGGGTCAAGTTCGTACTTGGCGTGGGTAACCGCGTGCCATACTACGTCGTGGCCCGAAAGGACTTTCCCTGGACCGGTAAGGAACGCACCTATCCGGCCGCTATGCAGGAGTTCAAGGGGAAACGCATCGGCGTGACGGCACGCGGCGCCAGCACCGAATTGATCTTTAACCTGCTGCTGCAAGATGCCGGCCTTTCGCACGACAGCGTGACATATGTCGCGGTAGGCGGCCCGCCCACGGCATTCGGATCCCTGTCGTCGAAGCAGATCGACGCAGCCATCCAGGTGCCGCCCACCGCCGAAATTTGTGACCACTCTTCGGTCTGCGAGACCATTTTCAACCTGCCGACCGAAAAGACAATCCCGGCTGTCAGCCGGCTGGAGGGCGCGGGCGTGACCGCAATGATGTCCGACGAATTTGTCGAGAAGAACCCGAAGGTGGTGGAGGCGTTCGTTGCAGCCGCCCAGGAAGCCAACAAGTGGATGAAGGACCCTGCGAACCTGGAGGAATACATCGCCATTGGAAAAAAGTACCTGAAGGTAAACGTTCCCGATGCCGATGTTGTCATTCGAGAAACGCTGCAGCGCCAACTGCAGATCTCCGACCCTCGGGTCAACCGCAAAGCGATCCAGGTCTTCATCGACGTGCTCTATGACGCCAAGCTCACGCCGCGGAAGCTTGGCCCCGACGACGTGATTTCCAAGTTCGCTCCAGCAAGCTGACGTCTCATCGACCTAACAAAGGGAAACCATAGATGGGTGACCATCGGGCAGTTGCCGCGAAACCCGCGCAGACCGAAGCGCCGCCGACCATTCAGGGAGGTGCGTTGGACGTAATCGACGGAACGCTCCGCTTCGGCCAAGTCACCGCCTTTGAGAATGTCACGTTAAGGGTTAGACTCGGCGAGTTCGTCTCGGTCGTAGGACCAAGCGGTTGCGGCAAGACGACGATTCTCAACTACGCCGCCGGGTTGCTTCCCGCAGACACCTTGAAGGCCGGATCGATTACGGTGTTTTCGCAGAAGCCACTGGTTGGGAATATCAAGCTCGGATACATGCTGGCACGAGACAGCCTCCTGCCGTGGCGCACCGCGCTAAGGAACGCCGAGTTCGGCGCAGAAGCGCGGGGCATGCCCGAACAGAATCGCCGCGAACGCGCCATGGGGCTGCTGGAGCGGGTGGGCCTGAAGGGATTCGAGAATTCGTACCCAAAGGCGCTGTCTCACGGCATGCGCCAGCGCGTCGCGCTGGCGCGAACGTTCTGCATGGACGCCGAGATGCTGCTGATGGACGAGCCCTTCGGCGCCCTCGACGCGCAGACGAAGTTCCAACTGGAAGAACTGCTGCTTGCGTTGTGGCAGGAATCGCAGCGAACCGTGCTATTCGTTACGCATGACCTCGCCGAAGCGATAGCGCTAGGTGATCGCGTTGTCGTAATGGCTCCACGGCCGGGCCGGGTCCTTGCCGACATTCCGATCGACCTTCCTCGGCCAAGGAACCTTCGGGCACTGCAACGCACCGATCGCTTCCACGAGCTCTACAAGCACGTCTGGACCACCATGGAAGAGGGGTTCATTAGATGAATCCGGAGAAGAATTACTCGACACAATTCATTGTGCTCGCACAGATCCTTGTGTTTGCGTCGCTGCTCGGGCTCTGGGAGGGGGCGGTCAGAAGCGGCGTGGCCTCAGCCTCACTGTACGGCCAGCCCACCCAGATCGCGCACTCGCTTTGGGTCGACTGTTTTCAAACTGGAAGAATTTGGTTCGAACTCTGGTGGACGATCTCGAGCACGATGCTCGCTTTTGCCATTGGAGCGTGCGCGGCGTTGGTGCTGGGAATGGTTTTTGTCGTCTATCCGCTGGCCGAACGGGTGCTGGATCCCCTGTTTTCGGCGCTGAACGCCATGCCGCGCATCGCGCTTGCACCGTTGTTGATCCTTTGGTTCGGCTTGGGTATCGGATCGAAGGTCGCGATCGGCGCGAGCCTGTGCTTCTTCATCGTGCTGCAGACCGTGGTGGCAGGTGGAAGAAGCGTCGATCGAGATCATCTCACACTTGCTGCGACGGTCGGTTTGAAGCCAACGCAGTTGTTCTGGAAGATCACAATGCCTAGCGCGGTGCCGGTCGTGTTCGGCGGCCTGCGGCTGGGCTTCATGTATTCGCTCCTGGGCGTAGTGGCCGGCGAAATTATCGCGTCCGAACACGGGCTCGGTCAACTGACCGCTTATTTGACCTCGAGCTTTGACATCAATGGCGTCTGGGCGGTCGTCTTCATACTTGCCCTCGTTGGTGTCACCCTGTCGTGGACCCTGCTGACGCTCGAGCGCACATTGCTTCGGTGGCGCTGAGCGTAACGGGTGCCCGGATGATCAGAAACGCTGCCTGTCTCGAAGCACTTCTCGAACGGACCCGCGCATGGGTTCGTCAGCGCGCCATTCCGAACGAAAATCGCGTCGAAGAGCTCAATGAGGTGCCGGCCGAACTGGTTCAGGAGATGCGCGATAACGGCTTTTTCGGTTGGAGCATCCCTGAAGCTTACGGCGGAGCCGGGTTAACCACCGAGGAACTCGTGCTCGGCGCCTTTGAGATATCGCAGTGCTCTGTAGCCTTCCGGGCTCGGGTAGGTACCAACACAGGGATTGGTTCGGAAGGCATCGTGGTTGATGGCACGGATCAGCAAAAGGCGCGCTACCTGCCGACGATGGCCAGGGGCGAGAAGACCGGTTGCCTTGCGGTGACCGAGCCCGATGCCGGCTCCGAAGCGACCAATGTGCAAACGACCGCCCGCCGCGACGGTGACTGCTACGTGCTGGATGGCCTGAAGTGCTACATCACCAACGCGCCGATTGCGGATGTGTTCACGGTGACGGCCCGCACCGAATTGGGCACCAAGGGCGCGAAGGGCGTTTCGGCCTTTATCGTCGAGCGCGGCACGCCCGGACTTACGACTGGTGCTCCCTATCGCAAAATGGGCCAGGCTGGCTCGCCGGTGGGTGAGGTCAGATTCGACCGATGCCGCGTGCCCGCCGAGAACCTGATCGGCGGCGCCGAAGGCCGTGGCTTCAAGACCGTGATGAAGACGCTGAACAAGCAGCGAATCCACCTTGCGGCTCTTTCCACCGGGCCGGCCATTCGCATGCTGGAGATGGCGATCGATCACACGACCAGGAGGAGCCAGTTCGGGCAACCGGTGGCGAACTTCCAACTGGTGCAGGCCATGATTGCGGACTGCCGTACGGAAATCTACGCCGCGCAATCGATGATCCTTGAAACCGCGCGCAAGCGCGACCGTGGTGAAGACGTGGTCCTTGAGGCCTCGATGTGCAAGTACTTTGCAACCGAGATGTGCGGACGGGTCGCCGACCGATGCGTGCAGATGTTCGGGGGCGCCGGCTACATCGCCGACCACGCGGAAATTGAACGCTGGTACCGCGACGTGCGGCTCTTCCGGCTCTACGAGGGCACGAGCCAGATCCATCAGCTCAACATCGCCAGACAGACCTTTTCGCAGGCAGCAAGATCATGAACCGTTTCGAACGCTTCTTCCAACCGCGCTCGATCGCCATCGTCGGTGCGTCGCAGGATCTCGCCTCCATCAGCGGACAGCCCATCGCCCACTTGAAGTCCAAGGGCTATGCCGGAGCGGTGCTGCCGATCAACCCGCGCTATGAAGAAGTGGCGGGCTATCGTTGCTATCCCGACGTTGCCTCGTTACCTGAAGTACCCGACGTGGCGGTCATCGCCGTGGGTGCAAAGCGCGTGCCGGACGCGCTCAATGAGTTGGGGAGAAAGGGTTGCCGATTTGCCGTCATCTTGTCCTCGGGCTTTGCAGAAACCGGCGAGGAGGGCGCTCGAGCCCAGCGGGAGCTGACGAAGATTGCCCGACGATATGACATGGACGTCATTGGCCCAAATTGCCAGGGCTACATGAACATCAGCGACAACATCCACGTGGGCTTCGGCGCTCCCTACGGCATGACTTATTCGCGCGGAGCCGTGAGTGTGACTTCGCAGAGCGGTGCATTCGGCAATTCGATTGTGATGATTGCAAACGATGAGGGGCTGGGCTTTCGCCACTACGTGTCCACCGGCAACGAGTCGGTCACCACGTCGCTCGACTTCATCGACGCGATGATAGATGACACCGGAACGCATGTCATCGCCGCCTATGTCGAAGGCTTTCAGGATGCTCGCCGTCTGATGCAGATCGGCCGGCGTGCGCTCGAGGCCAACAAGCCGATACTGGTGTGGAAAGTCGGTACCTCCGACGCGGGAGCTAGAGCGGCCGCCTCGCATACCGCCAATCTCGGGGGCGCGATGGCGCTGTATAGAGCCGCATTCCGCCAGGCCGGCATCGTCGAGGTCAACGACATCGGCGATCTCGCTGATTGCGCCAAGGCGCTGCTGCTGCAGCGTCGGCCTCGGGGCAACCGCTTGGCGATCATCACCATTTCGGGAGGCGCCGGCATCGCGATGGCGGATCGCGCAGCCGCCGATGGGTTGGCGCTGCCGGCTCTTGCCGAGCAAAGCGTGGCGGCGCTGCGCGAGGTGCTGCCATCGTTCGCCTCGGTTGCCAATCCGCTGGACGTGACGGCAAGCCTGTTTAGTGACGCCGATCTGCTGCGCGTCGCACTCGAAACGATTGCACGCGATCCAAGCGTCGACATGATTGCGCTCGTGCTCGCCGCGGCAAGCGGCAAGATGGCAGTCACCCTGGCCCGGGAAATTGTGCGCATCTCCGCCGAATTCGATATTCCGATCTTCGTGGCCTGGAACGCCGACGCGACCTCTAACCGAGACGCATACGCGATTCTTGATGACGCCGGCATTCCTCGCTACGCATCACCTGTGCGCTGTGCGCGCGGCATTGGCGCCCTGTGGGCGTTCACTAGCGCGCGCCAACGACTGGCCCGGACCAAGGGCGAGCAATCCGAACAGATACCATCCACGAGCCAGATGCTGATCCTCGCCGGGCGAGAGACGGACCTGAGCGAATTCGAAAGCAAGCAATTCCTCAAGGCTTACGGCATCCCGTCTACCCGCGAAATACTGAGTCAGAACGTTGACGAGGCAGTTCGTGCGGCGCAGTCAATCGGCTTTCCGGTGGTGCTCAAGATTCAGTCCAGCGACATCCCGCACAAGACCGAAGCCGGCGGTGTGCGGATCGGTCTCCGTGACGACAGATCGGTCCACGATGCATTTGAGGCGATCATGGCCAACGCGCGCGCTTACGCGCCGAACGCGGCGATCCAGGGGGTGGTCGTCCAGGAGATGGTCACGGATGGCGTCGAGCTGATCCTCGGCATCAACAACGATCCGCTTTTCGGTCCCGCGATCATGGTCGGGCTCGGCGGCATCTTTGCCGAGGTGATGAAAGACGTCAGCTTTCGGCTGGCGCCGATCACGCGCTCCGACGCGGAGGATATGTTGCGGGAATTGCGCGGTTTTGCGCTGCTGGACGGGGCGCGCAGCCGCCCGAAAGCCGACGTCGCGGCCGTGGTCGATACACTTATGCGGTTGTCGGCGCTGGCGGTCAGTCGCGCCGCCGACTTGGCGGAACTCGACATCAATCCGCTGGCGGTGCTTCCAGCGGGGCGGGGCGTCCGCGCTCTTGATGCTCTCGTCAAGCCTCGCGCGGTGAGCTCGGTATGAAACTTGGCTCCGTCTCGGTGGAAGGCATTCGCTGGTCGAAATTGAGGAGTCGCGGTGCGCCGCGTGGCGGTTCTGCGCCGACCACAAAGGCTGTGCCGGTTTGGGTCGTGCAGGCGGGAAACTAGGATGAGCAACGTACTCTTCATCATGTGTGACCAACTGAGGTGGGACCACCTCAGTTGCTACGGGCATCCCTATCTACAAACGCCCAACATCGATGCCTTGGCCGCACGGGGCGTGCGGTTCGAAAGAGCCTTTGTCAATAGCGGTGTCTGCGGGCCGAGCCGGATGAGCTATTACACCGGGCGCTACCCCTGCAGTCATCGCGCGACTTGGAACCGCATGCCCTTGCCTGTCGATGAGGTTACGCTGGGTGAATATCTGCGCGACGGGGGGCGCTCGCTCGCACTTGCCGGTAAGACGCACGTTTGGCCCGATGTCGCCGGCCTCGATCGACTGCACATCGATGGCGAAAGCGAGCTTGGCGTCCTGCTGTCAAGAGGCGGATTCGTGGAGGCTGACCGTTACGACGGCCATCATGAACCTCACGGCGAAAGCGGTTACCCCGCCTTTCTCCAGGCTCACGGCTACGCCGGAGATCGGCCCTGGCATGATTACGTCATCTCGGCCCTCGATGCCGACGGCGGGGTCGTCAGCGGGTGGAGCATGCGCAATGTTCATCTGCCTGCACGAGTTAGCGAACGCCACTCCGAGACCGCTTACATGACGACGGTGGCAATGAATTTCATGGAGCGCATGGGCGACGCCCCATGGGTTCTCCACCTCAGCTATGTCAAGCCACACTGGCCCTATGTGGCTCCCTCTCCATACCACGCGATGTACAAGCCGGATCAGTGTTTGCCTGTTGTGCGCAACGTGAGCGAGCGACGAAACGCCCACCCCGTGGTTGCTGCCTACCGCCAGCACGAGGAGAGCATCAGCTTCTCCTCCGACGAGTGCATTCGCACCGTTAGGCCCGCCTACCAGGGGCTGATCAAGCAGGTCGACGATCATCTCGGACGGCTGTTCGAGTTCATGGAATCGAAAGACCTCCTGGCCGACACCCTGATCATATTCACGTCGGACCATGGCGACTTCCTGGGTGACCATTGGCTCGGAGAAAAGGAACTGTTTTACGATACCGTGCAGCGAGTGCCGTTAATCGTGGTCGATCCTAGCGAAAAGGCCGATACGACCCGGAACGCGGTCGATAGACGCTTCGTGGAAAGCGTCGATATCGCTCCCACGATCCTCGACTTTCTTGGTTCGCCAGTTCCGCGGCATCGCATCGAAGGCGTCAGCCTTCTACCTCAAATCCGGAACGACGAGATTAAAGGCAAGACGGCCGTCTACTCGGAGCTCGACTACAGCTTTCGGCTGGCCCGTGCGCTTCGCGGGAAGTCGGCGCAGAATGCACGCGCCTACAGCATGCGCACCGACCGCTGGCGTTACGTCTATTGGCTGGACGAGCCGGAGCAACTCTTCGATCTGCAGTCCGACCCCAACGAGTTCGTGGACCTGGGGCGTGAAGCGACCCATCAAGGTGTTCGCGAACAACTACGGGCCGAGCTTTTGGACTGGCTGGGGCGCCGAAAGCGGCGCACAACGCTCACCGACGAGTTCGTCGACAGCAAAGCCAATCGTCACAAGGAAGCCGGCGTGTTTTTCGGAGTGTGGTGATGCAAACGGAAGTCCACGGTGTGCGTCTGAGCCGCCACGGTGGCGAGGTGGCGTGCGGCAATGGTTGATAACGCAGTAGAGACGCCGGGATTTGATTCGGCGGAAATGGGCGCGCTCGCTCATCTTTATCGCGCCGAGATTTACCGCAGCACCGTCTGGCGAACCCGATTGGACAATACGACAAACTGGGCAGTCGTGACGACCGGAATTGCACTCTCCGCAAGCTTCAGCAATTCCGACGCCTCTCCGTTGCCTTTGGTGATCGTTGGATTGCTGGTTATCGTTTTTCTTATGTTGGAAGGCCGTCGGTACCGATATTTCCATATGTATCGTGCAAGGGCGCGCCTCATGGAAACGGGCCTTTATGGACCAATTCTCGAAGGCTCCAGAGCAAACCGTGATACCTGGAGCGACGTCCTCGGCCGCAACTATCGCCATGTGACGTTCCAGATCAGCGTCCCGCGTGCGATAGGGAGACGTTTGCGGCACAACTACGGCTGGATACTCGTCATCCAGGCGGTAGCCTACTACGCCAAGCTTATCATACATCCGGTACCCATCGCGTCGCTCGACCAGCTTTGGGACCGTGCCGCCATCGGACCAATTCCAGGAGCGATAACGATTTTAGCCGGCGCCATCTTTCACATTGCCTGGATTCTGTTCGCCTTCCTCACGCTCCAACGCGACGAACGTGACTGGAGAAAACGAGGCCAAGGCAACGACAACAGCCGCGATTGAAACGGGTGCCTTGTTGCCAGTCGATCAGCGGCTCGGCCAAGAAGCTGGACGACCAAATCTTTGTGAGCTTGGCGAAAGCCTTTAAACCTTCGGTCGAACGTTCGGACTTTCGGAGACCGATCAGCGGTCGTGCGGTGGTTGTCCAAGATCGAGAACAGTGTTTGTCGGACGAGAGGCGATCAAAATTCACTTCCGCTGGCAGGTCGGTTACCTGCTTCCTCCCTAACTGGCCGCCGCCTCTGCGCGGCGGCCATGTTTCTTCCAGGGTATCGGCTCGCGGGTCTGATTGAACTACTCGCCACCGCCGGCCGGATGTTCGCTCGCTATTTTCCTTCTGTTTCCCAATGCACCGGGCCCGCCGGCGGTGGGCAGAGCATGGACCTGAAGACGGTTTATGCCGATCCTCGTTTTCCGGCGGTTGATGCCGCTCTCGGCGAACTGCATTGGTATGGCACTACGCGCTTGACTCATTAATTGACTAGTCAATAATAGAGAAGTCAACGAAATGGGTTCCAGCCTCATGGCAGTGCATTCCGCGAAGCTAAGCCTAGTCGGCAGCACGTTGCCGCTGCAGCGATTTCTGACCTATCGGCTGTCGCGCCTGAACGCGAAGCTCAATCGGCAGGCGGTCGCCACGCTCAAGAAGACATGCGACCTTAAGCTTCCGGAGTGGCGCCTGATTTCGCTGCTGGCGACGTATGGTGAACGAAATGGCCGATGGATCGGCGACACTGCGGAGATTGATCCAGGCCTGCTCAGCCGGACATTCCGGTCACTGGAATTGCGAAACCTGATTTCGGCGCGCCGTGACGAGGAGGATCGCCGCGAAGTCTACTTCGCGTTGACGCGAAAGGGGCGGCAGCTCTACGAGAAGACCCATCCAAACATGCAGGCACGCCAGCAGGCGCTGTTTGCCGCGCTCGACGCGCATGAGCAGTCGGCGATCTTCAAGATCATCGACAAGCTCGAGATCGCAGCCGATGCCCGAGACGGTTCGCGGCAGTCCCGATGAAGGCGGCCAATACGCTGGTGATCCTGTCCGACGAGCACCAGGCGCGTGCGTTGTCGTGCGCGGGCCCACCCCCTGGTCAGGACACCCCACTTGGACAACCTCGCGACGCGCGGTACCCGCTTCACCAACGCGGTTACGCCGAGCCCGATATGCGTGCCTGCGCGTGCGGCCTTCGCCACGGGCCTGCCCGTGCACCAATGCAGATATTGGGACAACTCGTTCGGGTATGACGGGCGCGTCCGCGGTTGGGGACACGCGCTGCAGGAGGCGGGCGTGCCGGTGGAAGCCATCGGCAAGCTCCACTACCAGGACAAGAACCTGCCGACGGGCTTCGATGTCGAGCATGTCCCGATGCATCTGCACAAGGGTGTCGGCATGGTCTGGGCGTCGATCCGCGACCCACTGCCGGAAAAGCCCGGCAAGAAGCGAATGCTCGGCGAATATATCGGCCCCGGCCACTCCGACTACACGCGCTACGACCAGTCAATTGCTGATCTGGCAATCCGCTGGCTCATGGAGAAAGGGCGCGCATCGGCGCGGCCCTGGTGCCTCTATGTCGGCTTTGTCGCTCCGCATTTTCCGCTGGTCGCGCCGCCGGAGTTCTTTCAGCTCTACCCGCTCGAAAGACTTCGCGAGCGGAAGCTTCATCCGGTGGATGGACACAAGCTGCATCCCTGGAACCAGACGCATGAGGATTTCTCGAGCAACGAGGCGACCCTTGTAGACGAGAAGGAGCGCTGCACCGCGATTGCCGCCTACTATGGCCTGGTCTCCTGGCTGGACCACAATGTCGGCCAGTTGCTTGCGGCATTGAACGAAGCCGGACTCGCCGAAACGACGCGCGTCATCTATTCTTCCGACCACGGTGAGAACCTCGGTGCCCGCGGCCTGTGGGGCAAGTCAAATCTCTACCGTGAATCCGTGGACATACCAATGATCATGGCAGGTCCGGACGTCTCGCCGGGGGTATGTGAGACGCCCGTCAGTCTGCTTGATCTGTCGGTCACGATCCTCGAGAGCCTCGGCCTCGATTCTTCCTCGGTGCTCTCCGGCCGGCCCGGCCGCTCATTGTTCGATATCGCGACATCGCCACCCGAACCCGATCGGATTGTGTTCAGCGAGTATCACGCAGTCGGCTCCGACACCGGCGCCTTCATGCTGCGGCAAGGGCGCTGGAAGTACCACCATTACGTGAGATTTCCGCCGGAGTTGTTTGATCTCGCCACCGATCCGGAAGAGACGCGCGACCTCGCGCGAGATCCTGCCTTCGCGGACGTGGTGCGCAGCATGGAGCTCGCGCTGCGATCGATCTGCGATCCGGAGGGTGTCGACGCCGCCGCGAAGGCAGATCAAGCCGCATTGATCGAACGCATGGGAGGGCGAGGGGCGGCCCTGGAACTCGGAAAGGCGGTAGCTGCCGGGACCCCGGTACCCACCGCCTAACGGGAAGTCGACAAGAATAGGGGAGGGTATCGTGCTGTACAGGCTGTTCTCAGCCGTCGCTGCTTCGGTCGTTGCATTCGCTTGCACAAGTAGCCCGTCTCAGGCGCAGGCGGCATGGCCGAAGGAAAAAACGATCCGTTGGCTGGTTGGCGTGGCGCCCGGCGGCGGCGCAGACCCCATAACCCGAGCCGTCACCGAACGGCTGTCGCGAGCCATTGGGGCGACGATCGTCGTCGAAAACAAGCCGGGCGGCAATCAATCCATCGCGGCAAACGAACTGGCGAGATCCGAGCCGGACGGCTACACGATCATGACCGTTGCCGGTCCGACGCTCTACAGCCAACCGGTCCCTGAGATAGGCAATGGCCTCGACCCGGTTGCGCATCTGTCGACCGGACCGCTGCTTCTTGCGGGAACTACGAAGCGCAATCTGGCCGATCTCAGATCGCTTATCGCTGCGATGAAAGACAAGCCTGATGACTGGAGCTACGGCACCGCGGGCGTTGCAACGGTGCATCACATTGCCGGAGAACTGATCAACACCACGGTCGGCGCGAAGATGGAAATGGTACCCTATCGCGGCGGAGCAATTGCGGTAAACGACGCGATTGCCGGCCATATTCCGTTGATCATCATCGGTATCGGGCCGCTGATCCCGCACGTGCAGTCCAACGCTCTGCGCGGCTATGGCGTTACTGCGAAAGAACGCTTTCCGCTTCTGCCTGCGGTGCCAACCATTGCGGAGGCCGGGCTTCCGGGGCTCGAGCTCAGTCAGAATTTCGGTGTTGCGGTCCGAAGCGGCACGCCAAAAGAGCTCGTTGAGCAGCTGAACAGGGAGATCAACGCCATTCTTGCGACCGAAGAGATCAAGAATTTCTTTCTCAGTCAGGGGGCGATCGCCCAGCACAGCACGCCGGAGCAATGGGGCGATTTCTACGCGGCGAAGAAAAAGGAAATGAGTGCTCTCGCCAAACGATTGGGCATAGAGGTCCTGAATTGAAGCGCATGGCGACGGCAATCGCGGCACCTCGTCAAACAGATCCAGCCAGCGGGACTGAAGAACCTTCTGTTCATCGGACCAACTGCGGGCGCGCTACCGGTCCTGCTACGGTCGCCCAACGGTGAAGACGCCGGCGGCGGATTGGCTTGTGGGCCAAGGCATGCGTTTCAATCGGCGGACGTTCAGGCTCCTGTGTGCGGACCTCACATGTCGTTCTACATCGACCACTACATGAGTTCGCATGGTTTTCGGGATCTCGCGTTCATTCAAGAAGCCGGGGCCATTCGAGACTGGGCGAGCGACCGGTATTGTTCTGGGACAATTGCATCGATGTGGCCGGCAACATCATGGTGCGGCGTTTGTTGTCGCCGAGCTTCTCTCCAGGTGGTGCCAGCCACCGGCGGCATTGGCTTTTTGAAAGTTCCGACGGAAGGGGCGCGCCTATCCGAGGCAGGAACGGGCCCCGTGCTTTCGACGTCAGAGGAACGTCGAACGTCGGTCGGATGCTTAGGCCGGCAGCCCCGATCGGTTCGCAGGTGCGGAGGGGCCTCTGTGGGTGAAGTCATAGCGCACCTCTTGAAAGGCACCTTTGGGTTCGAAATGCACCTTATGGTTTGACAAACCTTCGTAACTAATTGATATCGCAGTAAATGCGACCGCCCTCCGAGCGCACCAAACGAATAGGTCATCCAAAGCCGGACTACTGGTCCCCGTCGGCCGCCGACTCCTCCTCCCGTTGGAGGTAAGGGACGCGACGCGGCAGCGCGCCCCGTCACCAATCATCCAACGCAATGCCGATCTGGCTAACGTAGCCATGATCTCACGTCGATATTTTTGCATGCCATGGTCGCAGAAGTGCAACACTCGTAAATGTCTTAGGATTCCCAGCGCCATAAGAAGGGACGTCGTCCAGCGCCGATCGGATTGAATTGCCCAATGATACCAAGTTAGAAACGATCTAAATATATGAGATTGCAAGGGAATTATTGCTTCCCTATGGAGTGACTCTCCGGTTGCAAGCAGGAAGGCGCTCCGACGCATCCTTGCGGCCAAGGGGTATTCCGTGGCGTTCGATGTCCAAGACCTGTTTCGGCGGCATAGCCAGGAGCTAAAGCGCTTCCTGCGGCGGCGCGGTCATAGCGCCGAGACGGCCGCCGACATCACCCAGGATACCTTCCTGCGGGTACTGGCGTCGCCGCCGGGCGAGGTGTGCTCCAACCACAATCCCAAGGCCTATCTGTATCAAGTCTCGCGCAATCTAAGCGTCAACCACCACCGCCGTGAAAGCCTGATCCAGACCACCGACCTTGATGATGCCGCCAAGGTCGCCGATCCGGCGCCGTCGGCCGAGAGAGTCGTCTATTCGCGTCAGTGCCTGGCGCAGACACGGCAGGCGCTGGCCGAGTTGCCCGAGCGCACCCGCATGGCCTTCGAGATGCACCGGCTCGGCGAGCGCACCATCCAGGAAGTGGCGGGGGAGTTGAACCTGTCGACCGGACGGACCTGGGGGCTGATCCGGGAGGCCTATCGGCATCTCTTGACGCGGGTCGACAATCTCTGAGCTTTTTTCAGTTCTAGTGTGAAATTCGCCGCTGCTCGCTTGTATTAGAAGGGCAGGCGCGATTCTCCGACCTATGGTCGCGGCCTGTCGAAGGAATACGAATGAGCGAGGCGAGGCCAGACCAGGATCGGCTGACGGACGAGGCTATTGATCTGGTCATTCGGCTGCAGAATGACCCCGAAAACCTGGTCGCGATCGAGATGGTGCGGGCTTGGCGGGCACGCGGCCCCGAGCACGAAAGGATCTGGGGGCGCGTGGCGAAAGTCCACGGCGCCGCCGGCAAAATTCTCACTGACCGTCGCAGGGCCGAGCGCCGCGAAAGCCTGCGACTGACGCGACGAAACTTGGTGATCGGTAGCGTGATCGGCCTCGGCGCCATCGGCGTCGGTTATTCTGTTCTCCCCGACATCCTCGCCCGCAGCCGTGCTGATCACGTCACCGCAAAGGGTGAAATTCGCCGCGTCACCCTTCCTGACGGAAGCGTGGCGACGCTCGGACCGGACAGCGCGATCGCGGTTGATTTTGCGGTACAGCGCCGCCGCATTGAGCTACTGGCAGGCATGTGTTTCTTCGATGTTGCGTCAGAGCCGCAGCGCCCCTTCTCCGTGCAGATGGCCGAGCTGACAGCGACGGCGTTGGGAACGGCTTTCGACGTTTCCAACGATGACGGTGGCATGCTCAGCGTCGCTGTGGATCACGGCGTTGTCGAGACGCGAGCGCCCAGCTCGCGGCTCGCAACGGGGGCGAGGCTTCAGGCCGGCGAATGGGTGACCTTCGATCGCGCGACACATGCTGTCGAGCGTGGCTCGCGCGAGGCGAGCCACATCGCGTCATGGCGCGAGAATTTCATCATCGCCGAGAAGGAGGCAGTATCGGCGCTGGTTGCCCGTATCGGCCGCTGGATTCCAGGCCGCATTGTGATGGCCGACCCGTTCATCGGTTCACAGCGGGTAAGCGGCATCTTTGATTTGAACGATCCTAAACGCGCGCTAGAAGCCGTTGTTCATCCAGCAGGTGCACGCGTTCGCCAGGTCTCGTCCTTCCTCACGATCGTATCCCCTCTCTAAAACTTTCAGCAAAAAGTGAAAATTCCGAAGCCCCGATTGTATCAGCTATAGGGGCTGGCCCGACCAACACGTTCAGGCACCGCAGGCCCCCCAACGAGAAACTTGGAGTGGCTTTAAGATGGGGCGCGGGGCTCGAATGTTCGCTGACAGGTCCAGAAGAAGCAGGCCGCTAATCGCGGCACTGATGGTGACGACGGCGATCGTCGGCAGTGTCGTCGTGGTCGAGGGCACCGCCTTCGCGCAGAGCGCAGCGCAGGCATCGTTTAATGTCCCCGCTGGCCCGCTCAGTCGCGCGCTGACGACCTTCGGCCGACAGGCTGGCTTGCAAGTCACCTATCTCACGAGCATTGCGGCCGGCAAGGACTCGCCAGGTGTGTCCGGGCCGCTGTCGCGCGAGCAGGCGCTCGCGCGAATCCTGCAAGGTACTGGGCTTACCTACAGTTTCACCAACGCGACCACGGTCGCGATCTCTCAGCCGAACGCGGCCGGTAGTGCTGGTGCGCTGCCACCAGGTGCCATCCCTCTCGATACGATCGAGGTGCAGGGCGCCAATCCGAATTCGACGATGACGCCGATGCCCGCCTATGCGGGCGGACAGGTCGCGACCGGCGGGCAGGTCGGAATGCTCGGCAACCGCAGCGTGATGAACACCCCCTTCAGCCTCACTAGTTACACGAACAAGCTCATCGAAGATCAGCAGGCGCGGACTGTTCAGGATGTATTGAGCAATGATCCCTCTGTTGTAGCGACCACTCCGAATGGTACCCGCCACGACTACCAAGTTATCCGGGGATTTGGGGGGTACTCAACCGACGGCACCCGCACCCTAAATGGTTTGGCGGGTATGGCGCCCATGTTTTTCCCGTCGTCCGATTACATTGAACGCGTGGAGATTCTGAAAGGCCCAAGCGCTCTCCTGAACGGTATGTCGCTTTCGGCCGCAGCGGTTACCGGCGCTCTCGGCGGCTCGGTCAATCTAGTCACGAAGCGCGCACCGGATGAACCGATCACGCAGCTAACTACACGCTATGTGTCGAACTCCCAATTTGGTACACATCTTGACGTCGGCCGTCGGTTCGGAGCAAGCAAAGAGTTCGGGATCCGATTCAACGGATCTATCGACGGCGGTCATACGCCAATTGATAAGCAACGCTCGGAACTCGGTACCGGTGCGCTCAATCTCGACTACACCGGCGAACGTGTCCGCCTGTCAGCAGACCTTGCACATCAAACGCAGGAACTGGATCCGAGCGGGGTATACGTCAACGCTCGGAATATCGCCGGTTCTGCAACATCCTTCCCTGGCGCACCAGATTCGAAAGTGCCTCTCGTTCCTTGGTCGGAATATAGAACCAACTCGACCATGGGAATGATACGAGGCGAAGTCGATTTACTTGAGGACGTCACAGCTTATGCCGCCGTCGGTAAGCAGCATGCAGAAGCCCGCTTGAATGGCTTCGAGAAGGTCAGGCTGCTTGACGGCGCCGGCCGATACAGTATCGCTCCAGAGCAACAACGCTATTCGTGGGACAGTCTGTCTACGCAAGGCGGCATTCGGGCTAAAGCGAATACTGGCCCAGTGGATCACGCTCTGAGCCTTAATCTGTCTCGGTCAGATCTTACGTTTAAAAGGGCAGAGTCCGAAGGATCCACTTCTATAATAGGTTCAATTTATAATCCTGTATTTCCGTTCATTTCTCCTGCTCCTGATCCCGGCGCTCCCAAGAAGAACTTCGATTTGACGGTGTCCAGCATCGGCGTCGCAGACACCTTGTCTGTGTTCAACGAGCGTATCCAACTTACGGCCGGGATTCGATATCAGGAAGTAGGCATCAAAAACTTCGTTACTGCAACCGGACTGCTAAGCTCGGAATACAACGCTAATGCTTGGACTCCTGCATATGCGCTGGTCGTTAAGCCGTGGGAAAACGTTTCGCTCTATGCCAACTATATCGAGGATTTGAGATCAGGAACTATCGTCAGCACGGCGTACGCAAATTCTGGCCAGATACTCCCGCCGTACATCAGCAAGCAGCAGGAGGCCGGTGTCAAAGTCGATTGGGGTCGGGTCACGACGACGGCGGCTGTTTTCCAGATCGCCAAGGCCGCTTCGATTGCGATAGACGATCCGGCGGGCGGGAAACCAACATTGTCGCAGAACGGAGAAGAGCGCGTTCGTGGTATCGAATTTAACGCCTACGGCGAACTCATGCCCGGCGTTCGCCTGCTGGGCGGGCTCACCCTGCTTGACCCCCGCCTGGTCAAAACCGATCGCGGTATTCTCGACGGCAAGAGGAACGATACCGCTCCGAATGTCCGCGCAGTGATCGGAGCGGAATGGGACACGCCCTTCGTGGAAGGGCTGACGCTCACCGGGCGGCTAACCCATACTGGTGATACGGTTGTGTTTACCTCCTCCGGCGTCACCATTCCATCATGGACCACAGTGGACCTTGGCGCACGCTATACCTTCAATTCTCCGTGGAACGAGAAGCCGATCACTGTCCGCTTCAATGTCGATAATGTCTTCGACAAAAACTACTGGGCAGGTACTTATGCGGCTGGCTTCGTGTACCAAGGTCAGCCACGTACCTTTCGCCTCTCGACCACGTTCAATTTCTGAATCATGATCGTGGTGCTGGCATTGACTTTGACCGTTCTAGGCTGTGCGTGCCTCTACCTTGCCAACCCAAATCAGAAATGGCTGTCGCTGGTTCCACCGCGACGGCCGTTGCTGGCGGTGGGAAGCCTGCTGCTGATCGCCGGCCTTGCCGCATGGATTGCGGCATTGCGGCCCTTGGTTGGTTTCTTCGTAGCGCTGCATGTTGCGATGGTTTGTCTCTTCGCCTTTCCTTATTCGGCCGCCCTTCTTCGACGGAAGAGCTGACATGCCAGGCGACATCCGTCCCGACTGGTGGGGAAAGGCCAGCGCTGGCGCGATCCTTGGTTTGGGGTTGGCGCTCTCGCTGGTCGGTCTTTACGCCTACCTGGGACCGGGGGGCATCGATGCGCCAGTTGGGCGCTACTCGCTGATGCGCCATTTGGAAGCATTTGTCTGGATTATGGTTTTCGGTTTCTGCTTTCTGTTTCGCAGCGGTCGCGCAGCATGGGCATGGCTCGGCGCGGCGAACCTGATCGCCTTCGCGGCGCTGTTTGCCTGCCGCTTCTATTTCTTCGCGTGAGGGCAACATGATCCGCGCCGATATCGTCAAGCACTACAAGACCGTCCACACCTGGACCGGCGTTACTTGCGGCTTGGCGCTGTTCATTGCCTTCTATGCAGGCGCGCTCACGATGTTTCAGGAGCCCATAGCGCGCTGGGCGTCGCCGCCTGCCGTGGGTGTGGCAGCGGTTTCGTTGGACGACGCGCCCCGTCTCCTCGAATTGGTAGCCGCCGCCCACCCTGAAGCGCGCAGGCAAGGCATGACGCTGCATTTACGGGGACACGAGAACGAGCCCGCGCGCGTAACTTGGGAAGAAGACAAGCCTCACCAAGCGGGGCAGCCCCATGAGCATACCCACTGGTGGGCGACGCTTAAGCATGACGGCACGCTGCTGGCAAAGCAGGAGGAGCCGTCCGAACTGGCAGAGTTCATCAATGGCGTCCATATGCGCGTCGGGATTCCACAACCATGGGGATCGTACCTCATGGGGGCGGTCTCGCTGCTCTACGGCGTGGCGCTGATCGCCGGCGTGATCATTCTGCTGCCGTCGCTCGTAAAGGACTTCCTTGCGCTGCGTATCGGCAAGAACCTCAAACGCATGTGGCAGGACGCGCACAACGTCGTCGGGATTGCAGCATTCCCGTTTCACCTTGTGATTGCTGTTACCTCAACAGCTTGGGGGTTCGGCGGTCCGCTCTGGTCAGCGCAGGAGAGCGTGATCTTCGGCGGTAGGCAACAGGCTGTGATGAAACGCGATTTCGAGCGGTGGCTTCCACCTAAGCCGACCGGGGATGCGGGTGTGATGATGCCGCCCGCGCAGTTGCTCCAACGCCTGAACGCTCAGGTGCCGGATTTTGAGCCCAAAGTCATGATCTTCAAGAATTTCGGAGACAAAGCCGCTGCCGTGAAATTCGTCGGAGCCGAGCGCGGTTATGTCGGGGATACCACTTTTGGGGGCGTCATGCTGAGCGCCGTCACCGGCGAATTGGTCAACGACCGCGCGCGTCCATCGCGTCAGGATCCGGACCGGCGAGCCTCGACAACGATCTTCGCCCTACACACCGGGGAATATGGTGGGGTGACGATTACTTGGGCCTATTTCTTCCTCGGATTTTCCGGGGCATGGCTGTTCTATTCGGGCAACCTGCTGTGGATCGAGACGCGGCGGAAGAAGGCGCTCAAGGGCGGCGAGGTCGAGCAGTCGCGCTCGACGCGCCTTTTGGGCAGCGCGACCGTAGGTGTTTGCCTCGGCTGCGTCGCGGGCATCTCGCTCACCATCGTTGCCGCCAAATGGCTGCATGGTCGCGTAGTCGATCTCAATCATTGGCATGAGCTTGTTTATTACGCGGTGTTCCTCGGTTCGGTTGCATGGGCCTTCGCATGGGGCGCGGCGCGCTCCGCCGTGCATCTGCTATGGCTCTGCGCTGCCGCCACGATGGCGATCCCACTGACCACGCTCATCGCGCTGCTGTTCCCGGTGCTGGGCATGTGGGCGCATAGCAGTGCGGCAACCATTGGCGTCGATGTTGTCGCTTCTATCGGCGCGTTCTGCTTCGCCTGGATGGCGATCGCCACCACACGCCGGATCAGGAGCGGTCCCGCCGACAGCATCTGGTCCATCCGCAGGGCCAATGGCCGCACGGTGTCGCATGAGGCTGCCGTGATGCCGGCGGAATGACCTGTACGGGCCCACAGCCAGCGCCTGCGCGCCCGAAACTGAATAGGCATGTCAACAACGAGCTTCCCTACCGGGAGGTGCGCCGCAAGCCAGCCAGCTCCGGACCTCCAGAGCAAGCCAGCCAGCGGATACTTCTCAACAGAAAGAACCAGAAATGAAGCGTGCCTCTGAAGCAGCATTAGGAAGAATGCCGATCCGAAAGATCGCGCGCGTCGTGCTCGCGTCGCTGCTTATGTTTGCAAGCGTGTCCGGCCCCCTGCGCGCGCAGGAGCAACAACCGCAACAGCAACCCGCTGCGGCGCCTCAGCCACCGGCGGTATCTGCGCCACCTGCGCCGACCGCTGATCCAGCACCCGCTCCGCCTGTATCGGCCGCACCGGGCGAACCTCTCTCCGGAGTGCCTGCGGCCGATCCGTTGACAGAACTGCCGGCCGCCACACCGCCGGCGACGACCGCGCCCGCGACACTGCCGCACGACTTGTCGCCGTGGGGCATGTTCATGCAGGCCGACATCATCGTGAAGGCGGTGATGATCGGTCTGGCCTTCGCCTCGCTAGTGACGTGGACGGTGTGGCTCGGCAAAGGGCTCGAACTTGCAGGCGCCAAGCGCAAGGCGAGAAGCGCGACGCGCAAACTGCAGCGCGCCGACAGCCTTGCCGAGGCGACAATCGCGATCGAGGCAGGGTGGACGCGAAGCGGTCCGGTTGCGGATCTCGTACAGGCCGCCGCGCGAGAACTGAGACGCTCGCCCGACCTGTCAGCGGAAGGCGTGAAGGAGCGTCTCGCCATCGCTCTGTCGCGGATCGAAGCCAGCGGCGGCCGCAACATGGCGCGCGGCACCGGCCTCCTGGCGACGATCGGTGCGACCGCTCCCTTCGTCGGCCTGTTTGGCACCGTGTGGGGAATTATGAATTCCTTCATCGGCATTTCGCAGTCGAAGACCACGAATCTTGCTGTGGTGGCGCCTGGCATCGCTGAGGCGCTACTCGCGACCGCGATCGGTCTGGTCGCCGCGATCCCGGCCGTCATCATCTACAACGTGTTCGCGCGTGCGATTGCTGGATACCGCGCGCTGCTCTCCGACGCCTCCGGCGAAATCCTCCAGCATCTCTCGCGCGACCTGGAACGACGCGAGAGGGACTACGCCGGTCCTCAAGCCTCTGCGTCCCCGGATTACCACACGGCCATACGTGATCGTGCTGCCGTCGATCGCCCGCCGCGCACCGCGCTTCGTTCCGCGGAGTGACCGATGGCCGTTACCCTCAAAGATCCGCAGGACGGCGACCTCACGGAGGTTAGCGACATTAACGTCACGCCGTTTATCGACGTGATGCTCGTGCTGCTCATCATCTTCATGGTGGCAGCGCCTTTGTCCACGGTGGACGTGGCTGTCGATTTGCCAGTATCGAATGCGCTGCAGCAACCGCGGCCGGACAAGCCGATTTTCCTGACCGTGAAGTCGGACCTCACACTGGCACTCGGGAATGAGGACGTTCCGCGCAGCGTGCTGCAGGCCACGCTCGATCGGCAAACGAATAACGACCGCGAGCAGCGAATTTTCCTGCGCGCCGATGGCGTCGTAGCCTATCGCGAACTGATGAACGTGATGAACCTGCTGCGCCAAGCTGGTTACCTGAAGATCGCGCTGGTCGGATTGGAAGACATCGGGCAGGTCACGGCTGCCGGCGGCTTGCCGGCGTCTCCGCCACCAACCGGAGGGCCGCCGCAGCGATGATCGACTGGCGCGATCCCGACGGCCGGCCCGACCGCAACATCACCGCGCTCTCCGTGATACGATGGACCGCTGCGGCGATCGTTGTCGCGGCCGCGCATGGCGGCGGGGCGTGGCTCGCACTCAATTGGAAGCCCGCAATGGCCGTGGGCGAGCCACCGCCCGCCGTGATGATCGAACTGGCACCATTGGCGGTCTCGCCTGAAGCGCCGCAGCAGGACGTGGCCCCCGGGCCGCAGATGACGGAGGCGCAAACCGAGCCTACGCCTGAAGAGCCTGAGAAACCCGTCGAAAAGCCTGAAGAGGTGCAGGAGCCTGTCCCGCAGGACGTGGTCGAGAAGCCGATCGAGAAGCTGCCCGAGAAAGAAAATGCGGAGGCGGTACTTACCCCGCCGTCACCGGAGCCGCCAAAACCCGAACCCGTCAAGAAGCCGCCGCCCAAGGTGAAGACAGTCGAAAAGAAGAAGCCGATAGATCCGAAGAATATCCGCGCGCCACAGACCACCGCGCCGCCGACATCGCAAGCTCAACGCTCAGATCGCGCGGCGGCGTCACATGCCAGTGCGTCATTTGATCCATCGATGTCACCTGCGTCTTGGCGCGGTGCGCTGATGGCGCATCTCAATCGCCACAAGCGTCCGGCGGCCGCGGCCGGCACCGTCGTCATAATGGTTGCCTTCACCATCGATCGCTCGGGCCGGGTGCTTTCGTCACGGCTGGTTCGATCATCCGGCGATTCCGCGCTTGATGCGGAGGCGGTCTCGTTGCCGCGCCGCGCCAGCCCGGTGCCCGCACCGCCTCCCAATGTCGGCGGCGGCTCCGTCACGCTCGCCGTTCCCATCAGGTTCAAGCGATGATGTCTCGCAGCGCCGCTTCGCTGATCTGGCTTGCCTCAATCCTCCTGGCTGCGATGGTGGATGAGGCTGTTGCGCAGCAGCCGGTATCCTCGCCGCGTCCGGTACAGACGCCGACAGTGCAACAGCCGACGCCGCCTGCGATGACACTGCCAAACGGCGCGTCGTCGATCAACGAGACTTATGGCGACTGGACCGTGGATTGCCGCATCGCCAACAACCAGAAGCAATGCTTGCTGTCCCACGCCCAGGGCAACAACCAGACCGGACAACGCATCTTTGCGATCGAGCTGCGCCCGCCCAGCGAAGGCAAGACCGAAGGCGCCATCCTGATGCCGTTCGGGCTCAATCTCGACAGCGGAGCGATTCTCAAGCTCGACGACAAGGACCTCGGCAAAGGATTGCGATTTTCTACCTGCGTGCCGCAGGGCTGCCTCTTGCCGGTTAGCTTCCCAGCAGCGGCGACCGACGCCATGCGCAAGGCGGGAAAACTTGTCGTCGCATCCCTCAATCTGTCCAGCGGTGACGCCGTTACCTTCAATGTGTCATTGAACGGCTTCGGCACAGCACTCGATCGAATGACCCAACTCGCGAGCCGGTAAACGATCGAGTTGCCGCCCGATGGCTTCCGCGTAGGCGACTAGGTTGCGGTGGACGGGGGCCCCGACTTGCATGATCGCTGCTAACTGCGCCAGGCGCGAGCCGTGGCAGCGACGACGGCCAGCGTCGCCTCTGCGCCGTCGGCTTCGCCCTTCTCGAAATCTCCCTCTGTCTGCGCCATGGCGTTGGTCACATGGGCGAAACAGACCACCGAATGACCACTCGTCGTACTGAAGGCATACAGGGCTGCGGCTTCCATTTCGACGGCCAGCGCGCCCAACTGGCGTGCCCGTGCGATCGCCGACTTGGTCTCGCGATAGGGAGCATCCGTCGTCCATGTCGCGCCTCGATGTAGCGCGATGCTTGGCAGGGCGCGTCCGTCCTGTTCCACGCGAGCGAGAAGCGGCGCATCGGGCGCATCGGCGAACGTGGAGCCCGGCAGATAGTGATAGCTCGTTCCTTCGTCGCGGAGCGCGCGATCGATGAGCACGAAGTACGGCGTGGGTCCGATCGGAGTAATCTGGCCAGCGGACGTCACGCTGATGAGCAGCCGGCAACCGGATGCGAAAAGCTGCTCGGCGACCAGCACGGCAAAGGGCGCGCCGACGGCGCAGCCGACGATGCCAGCTTCGCCGATGCCGGCGATATCGAAGGCGAGAAGTTCGGTGTGATAGCAGGCCCATCCTTCATGGATGCGGCCCGTGCCCGTCCGTTTGAGGTGGCGGACGACATCGCCGTCGGGATCGAGCACGCAGATTTCGGGGACGGCGACGAGTGGCAACCCCCTCTGCCTGCGCGCCTCCCTCAAGAGGGCTTCCGGTCGGAACACTGAGGGCGCCCTGTGGTCCTTCCCGTCAACGATCGGCCAAGCGCTGTCTGCGCGATCAATTTTCTTGTCCATGATGTGCACCAGGATCAGCTTGGCTCAGGCGAGAGATTCGACCGGTAGACCAGCGGCCTTCCACTCGGGGTAGCCATCTTCGAGCCGGCGGACGCGGTAGCCGCGGGTTCTGAGCGCTGCCACAGCTTCAAACGAAAGGACGCAATAGGGTCCCCGGCAGTAGGCAATCACCTCTCGGCTTTTGGGAAGTTCATCCAAGCGCCGTTCCAGTTCGGCGAGAGGAATATTGAGAGCCCCCGGAAGATGGCCCAGCGCAAACTCGTCTTCAGGTCTCACATCGAGCACTGTGACCAGATCGTCGCGCAATCTGGCGACCAGGTTATCGCGGGATACTGGTTCGAGCGCATCTCGCGCCTGAAAATAATCAGTCACGACTCGGCCGATCTCGGCAACATTTCGCTCGCCGACACGCCCGAGAGCTTTGATCAGTGCGACCACTTCGGTATCACCAGCCAAGCGATAGAGAATGTATTTGCCGCGACGCTCCGTTTCGACGAGGCGTGCCCGCCTAAGGATCTGCAGGTGGCGCGAGGTATTGGCAAACGTCAGATGCGCCCGATCGGATAGCTCCTCGACGGTCCGCACGCCTTGGCCGAGGTGCTCCAGGAGTTCAAGCCGGTGAGCGTGACCCAGCGCCTGCGCCACTTCGGCGAGGTTCTCGTAGATCGCCTGTTTAGGTCCGGTGCTTGACACGGCTACTCCTAGATATATCATTCAGCAGATCGATTGAATGTTCATTTAGCTGCTCTCAGAGGGGAGTGCAAGCCCATGATCCTGCGTCAATTCTTGCATCGTGATCCGGTCGGCATCTCGTACCTCTTCGGCTGCGGCGGCAAGGCAACGGCGGCCGTGGTTGACCCCGTTGGCGATATCCAACCCTACCTCCAAGCCGCAGAAAATGCCGGCATGAAAATCAACTTCGTGATCGACACGCACGTTCACGCGGACCATATCTCCGCCGGGCGGGCGCTCGCGGAGGCGGCCGACGCCCCGTATGTGCTCTCGGCCGAGGCGGGCGTCGCGTTTCCGTTCAAAGGCGTGCGCGAAGGAGAAATCCTTCCTCTCGGCAACGTCACTGCAAAAGCTCTGCACACACCCGGCCACACGCCCGAGCACATCTGCATTCTCGTGACCGACCACACCCGAGGCGAAGAGCCCTGGTTCGTCCTGAGCGGCCACACGCTGATGGTCGGCGATCTCGGCCGCACCGAGCTTGCGACGAGCGCCGAAGAAGGCGCGAAGCAATTGTTCCGTAGTGCACGTCGGCTGAAGGAGCTTCCAGATGACGTCGAGGTGCTCGCGGGCGCCTATGCCGGCTCAGTCTGCGGCCGGCGGCTCAGCGGCAAGCCATGGTCGACCATCGGCTTCGAGAAACGGCACAATCAGGCGTTCATGATCGCGGATGAAGCCGAGTTCATTCGCTTCATGGTGTCGGAGATTCCGCCGGCACCGCCGGAGGCCGCGACGATCAGGGCCGTCAATTCGGGCGTCGCGGCTGAAGCTGCGTGATCCGATGAGCGAAGCTGTATCGAGTCCACAAGCTTCCCCATCAGTCAGGCTCGGCCTGAAGGAGAACTGGCCGCAATTCGCTTTGCTTGTCCTGATCAACGCCTTCGTCGGCGGGATGGTCGGAATCGAGCGAACCGTCGTGCCGCTGATCGGCGCCGAGGAGTTCAGAATCGGCTCGACGACGCTTGTCGTCTCTTTCATCGTCAGCTTCGGAGTAGTGAAGGCCTGCGCCAACCTGGTTTCCGGCCAGCTTGCCGACATCTGGGGGCGCAAGCGCGTTCTCATTCTGGGCTGGCTCGTTGGGCTACCGGTGCCGTTCATGATCATCTGGGCACCAAGCTGGGAGTGGGTGATTGCCGCCAATGCCCTGCTCGGCATCAACCAGGGCTTTGCCTGGTCGATGACGGTCATCATGAAGATCGATCTTGTCGGACCGAAGTCGCGCGGACTGGCCGTCGGCCTGAACGAGTTCGCTGGCTACCTCGCCGTTGGCGTCACCGCGTTCCTCACCGGCTATATTGCGTCGGAATACGGGCTGCGTCCGGCGCCGATTTATCTCGGCGTTGTCTATGCGATCCTGGGCGCCGCGCTCTCGATCCTTCTGGTGCGCGACACCCGCGATCACGTTCGGCTCGAGACCGCGGGCCATGCGCGGCAGGCAGCTCCGATCCGTTTCAGGGAGATTTTCCTCCTCACCTCTTTCAAAGATCGCAACCTGTTCGCGGCTTCGCAGGCCGGACTCGTCAACAACCTCAATGACGGCATGAGCTGGGGAATCTTCCCGCTGTTCTTTGTGTCGTTCGGACTGACGGTCGAGCGCATCGGCATCCTGAAGGCAGTCTATCCAGCCACCTGGGGCATCCTGCAGATCGCAACCGGCCCGCTGTCAGACCGCTGGGGCCGCAAGGGCCTGATCGCGGGAGGCATGTGGATTCAGGCCGCGGCCCTGTTACTGACTGCCGCCACCAGTCGTTTCGAGTGGTGGCTCGTCGCGAGCCTCCTGCTCGGTCTCGGCACAGCCATGGTCTATCCGAGCCTGATCGCCGCGGTCTCCGACGCATCGCATCCGAGCTGGCGCGCCCGCTCGCTCAGCGTTTACCGGTTCTGGCGCGATCTCGGCTACGCGATCGGCGCGCTGTCGGCCGGCATCATCGCCGACCAATTCGGGCTTGCAGCGGCGATCATCTCGATCGCGGCGCTGACGTTCGTTTCTGGCGTCGTCGTTGCGGTGTTCATGCGCGAAGGCGCGACCGGCGCTGGACCTGCCACCACCACCGCGGCGGTCACGAAATGAATGACGGACGCTGCGCTGCCGTAGCGATCCTGGATCCAGAGCAGTGCAGCGTCCCTAGTTTCAAAAGTGAGTCTCACTGATATGCCCCCGATCTATCTCGACTACAACGCGAGCACGCCCATCGATCCGGCGGTGGCGGCAGCTATGCGGCCGTTCCTGGACGAGGCGTTTGGGAATCCGTCCAGCGAACATTGGGCCAGCACGCCGGCAAAAGCCGCCCTGGAGCAGGCCCGTGGCCAAGTCGCCGCGCTGCTCGGGGCCGCGCCCGACGAGATCGTTTTCACCAGCGGCGGCAGCGAGGCAAACAACTTGGCAATCAAGGGCACCTTCTTCGCGCTGAACCGCAAAGGTGCGCACATCATCACCTCGGCCGTCGAGCATCCCGCTGTTCTTGCTCCGTGCCGGTTTCTCGAACGGTTCGGCGCTGCGGTCACTTACCTTCCGGTCGATCGCACGGGCCGGGTCGATCCGGAGGACGTACGCCGCGCCATTACTCCGCAGACGGTCCTGATCAGCATCATCCACGCTAACAACGAGGTGGGCACAATCCAGCCGATCGAGGAAATCGGCGCGCTCGCACGCGAGCGCAGGATACGTTTTCACACTGATGCAGCGCAGTCGGTCGGAAAGATACCGACCAAAGTCGGCAACCTCGGCGTCGATCTGCTGTCGATCGCAGGTCACAAGCTCTACGCCCCCAAGGGCGTCGGCGCACTCTATGTACGAAGCGGCGTCGAACTGGAGCCGTTGATCCACGGCGCAGGCCACGAGATGGGGCGTCGTGCCGGGACCGAGAGCGCACTGCTGGCGGTCGGGCTCGGGACGGCCTGCGTGCTGGCCACAAACGTTGCGCCGATGGAGCGCATCCAGTCGGTACGTGATCGCTTCTGGCAGGCACTGCAGGATCGTTTTGGCGATCGTGTCGTGCTTAGTGGCCATGCGATAGATCGTTTGCCCAACACGCTCAACGTATCGTTCGTGGACAGGATCGGCGCGGACATACTGAGAGAGCTGCACGGTGTCGCAGCATCCACGGGTTCGGCGTGCCATTCGGGGCACATTGAGCTCTCGCCCGTTCTCGCCGCGATGGGCATACCCGAGAGAATTGGAATGGGAGCGATCCGTTTCAGCTTGGGAAGGGCCACCACGTCAGACGAGATCGATGATGTGGTCACACGTCTGGCCAGAATCGGATCGGCCTGATCGCTTGCGTGCGGCTGATTAGGTGTCGTTCAAAGCCCGCCGTTTCTCCGCCAACAGGAGGACAGGCTCGTTCGTCCAATCGCTCCCAGCATGGACATCCAGGCCCGCTTCGAGCAAGCCCGTCACGGCTTGGCAGCGCTCGGCCGAGGTCTTAGCGGAATTTGGAACGTCTTGTATCGCGCGATCTCAGGAAAGCTTTCCGCGGCGCGGGTAGAGACTAACCCGACGACCGCGGCCGGAACTTCTTTGCCGACCAGCCGACTGATCGCCGTGGTTTGACCTTTGCTCAGTTGGACGTCGGGCGCACCCGCTGCCGCCATCGCGGTCCTGACGCGGCCGATCGACGACTCGGAATATCTATCGTCGATCGCAATTGTCTTACCGGCCAGGTCGGGGACCGCCTTGACGTCGGGACCTGTCACGAGGACGGCCACGAGAGCGTCCAGCGACGCATCCAATGTCGGGACCGACATTCGCTCCGCGACGGCAGATGCGGCCGCCACCTGCTCCTCTGTCGTTCGGGTTGGCGGAACGTCAGTCGTTGGATGCGGATCGGTGGCGCTTGCTGGAGGCGCTTGGGAAGCAACGGCATTGCCCGTCGTCTGCTGGTTCGCTTGCGGAGAAGGAACCGGTATGGGAATGGCGGCTTTCGCCGCGACCTTGATTGGCTTGGGTGTTCGACGGACCGCGTGGTCCGCGTGAGATCGGGGCGGCCTGTCGCCGCGCAAGGCGACGGCGGACACCGGTTTCGTTGCGGCAGAATCGCTCTCATACGACTCAGGTTCGATCGGCACATGAACCGCGGTCAGACAGGCTAACGGGTTCAGGCCAACGCAGGATGGCTGTGTTGGTTGTTGGCTACTGCAACCGACCAAGGCGACGGCCAGGGCGCAAATAAGGAGCGTCCTCAATCGATCCTCCTGAAAGAGGTTGAGTGCTGCCCGCAATTCTTGCGGCTTAAGGGAGTTTGCGCTGATCCTCAATCAATGATGCAAAACTGTTAAATGCGCATTAAGCGTAGGCCACGCGTAGCCTGATGCACCGGCATGGTTAATGCGTGAGCCGGTGCCGCTTCGGATGAACAGAAGCGACTTCGGCACTATCCCACGGTGCTTGCATTCACACGTCTGCCTTTTCGTTGCTTTCTTCCATGCAGGATTTCGCCACGAATCGGTCGCCATGCTCATGCGCTGGGGTTTTTCATCGGGTGATGGAGAATGACCGATGGCGAGTATCGAACGACTTCACAAAACTGCGCCGCTGGATTTAGCCAAGCTTGAGGAAGATGTCGTAGGGAGCCTTCCTGCGATCAGGGCGGCTCCATCGGGGCCGATGCCGGACTACGTCGAGCATGAAGAGGGCGTTACGCGCGTCGGCGCGCTCTCGGCCGAGGCCGTGGTACGCGACTATGAAGCCGCGGCCAAGGAAATCGAAGCAATGGGAGCAGAGCTGATCAACGCAGCGAAGAAATGCGAGGCAATGACCGCCGAAGTGCATAATGCCATTGCCTTCATGCGCGATACCGCGGCGTCGTATCGTGAGGAAGCCAAGAAGATCTTCAAGCGCATCGAGGAATGCTCGATCTTCACAGAACAGGTTCGGAAGACCTGCGAGACCGTCAAACTCAAGATGGTCGAAGGCAAACCATAGCCGCGTTGAGCCATCCGGAACATCGATCAGCTTTGTCGTCCCGACGGGAAGACTTGTTTTTGAATAGCGTGTGTGAATTGCGGCACACGGCTGGTGCCACGAATCAGCTTATTTTGAAGTCTCCTCCCTAAACTTGTACCCGCCGTAAATGGCGGGTCTCCTTTGCGGTATCCGGCAATAGGGATCGTACGGCGTCGGTGCTGCGATGGCCGGGGACGCCTGATCGGCCGGTCTGCGCTCAGACCAAAAGTTGCAGATTTTTGCCCTGCACAATCGGTTACGGTGAGGCAGGTGCGTGTCCGCAATGACACGCCGCCGCAATTCCTGTGGGACGGGGCGCGGGTTGACGCCCCTGCCGTCGCACCGATCGCGTAAACTGAATGAGCCGGCCGGCGACTGATTCCCGCTGGCTTCGCCGCGGTTCGGCGCTTCCAAGACGTTCGAGGCTACCAAGACCACCCGGAGCATCTTCATGCTGTTTCTGAGCTACGCCTATCGATTCCTCTCCAACTTCGTGTTCCTGGCGCTGGTCTATTTTGCTCTGAATTTCCTCGAAAAGTATCAGCATCGCGTGGTCGTCGCGGTTCTCGTGCTGGTCTATGCCGGCATGCATGCGGCGTCCGCGCTGCGATCGTTTCACTTCTTCCAGCGCATCGAAAGGCTGGAACTGGAGGCCCGCCGCTTGGTGGCGGCGCTGGGCGAGGGGCCGAGTTCGACGTCTACGCGCAAGCAGGTGATCGCTGAAGTCAGCGGGCTCCGCCAAGCCGGCGAGATCAAGGCCTATATCGACCTGCTGTTTCTCGCCATCGTCATCCTGCTCTGCATTGCCAAGATCGTGGCCAGTTGAGCCTTTGTTGCGATGGCGGGCGAGCGGTGCCCGACGTCAGGAAAACGAATAGGCCAGGACCGCGCCCGATCAGCGCTTTTTCAGACCAGCAACGCGAACCGACCGCGCATTCCGCTTGGCTTGTGCCGCCGGCTTCGGCGCGGTCCCGCTGGCGCCCTCCGGCGCCTGCGCGGTCTGTCCGGAGGGGACCGGCGGCTGAGCGGTCGCTGCGCGGTCGTGGCGACGGGATTTCCCGGCGAGCCTTGCCGAGGAGACTTCCGTTGACCGAACTTGCGCAACCGACGTCGTCCGCCGCGCGGACAAGGCCAACATGGCTACGCGCGTCGATTCCGGGATATTGAAAATACTCTCCGCCGGAATCGGCAGCGCGGCCAGCGTGCCGACTGGCGACAAACTCGTCTGGCGCGGCCACGGCGTTGCCGGTGGCAGGGGTACGCCGCGCCTGCGTCGCGGGGCGTGCGCACCAAGATCGGCCGTGTGCCAGTCGAGATCGGACAACGCAGGAACGGGGAGCTCGGCGGGGCCGGCAGCAGCGAATTTCGAGACCTTCGGCCAGCGCGAAATCGCCACCACTTCCGACGGCGGACGCAACTGCCATTGCTGCGGCTCGGTCGGCGTCGCCGGCCGCTCCGGCGTCGCCGGCACCACATGGACGATGCGATAGCCGCGCGCCTTCAGTTCGCTCAGGATTCTCGGCAGCGCCGTGACCGTGCGTGGCTGAATGTCGTGCAGCAGCAGGATGCCCTTGCCCTTTCGCTCCAGCCGCTGCATCGCGAGCTCATAGACGCGATTGGCGGAGACGTCGCGCCAGTCGTCGGCCGGGAAATCGGCGCTCCAGAGCTGAAGTCCCTTGGAAGCGGCGAATTCCTCGATCTCGTCGGTGCGGCGCAGGCCGGGAATGCGCAGGAACGGCGCCGGCGCGGTGCCGTCGCCGAGCGCTGCGGTCACCGATGCGATGCCTTGTTCGATCTCGTGTTTTGAGCGATCGAACGGCAGGCGATCCATGCCTGCGGGATGATTCTGGCTGTGGGTGGCCACCGTGTGGCCGGCATCGCGTACCTTGCGAACGCCTTCGGGATTGGCGTTGGCCTGGCTTCCGACCAGGAAAAAGGTCGCCTTCGCGCAATGGGCGGCGAGAATATCGAGAATCTGGTTGCTGTATTTCGGCAGCGGCCCATCGTCGAAGGTCAGCACCACCTCATGGTCTTCGAGCGGCAGCGTCTTGCCATACTGCATGGTGCCGATGATGGGATAGGCGCGCGGATCGACGACGATGGTGCGTGACGTGCCGATGGCGTCAGGATGACCCGGGCACTCGGCGGCGGAAGCTGTTTGTACGGTGAGGCAGGCCAGCACTCCCATGCACAAGGCGGCCCATGGCCGGGCTCGGGGGCCTTCGAATACGCTAACGATCATTGAACACCGGCTTCATTCCAACCCTTGGTCCTGACGCCAGCACCAAGGTTCAATCTTTCAGGCGGGCCATGCTTACACGAGACGCGATGAATCGTGCTTTAATCGACTGAACTTCATGCCGATTTTGGCTCTAATGTGCCTTGCCAGACACGGTTTTGGCATCTGCCGGGACGACGTGGACCACGCGGTAGTGATTGTCGCGGAGGTAGCGCAGAAAGGCCGGCAGCATCGAAGCGGTCTGCGCTTTCGGATCGTGCAGCAGGATGATGCCCTTGCGGGCAATTTGCAGCCGGTCCGTGAGCAGTTTCAATTGCTGCGCCGGCGTCATCGGGGTCCAGTCGCTGGCCCAGAGATCGGCGCCGAACACGGCGATGCCGCGCTTTTGCAAGGTCTCCAGCATGGCGGGCGTCATTTCAAAATAGGGGAAGCGAAAGAATGGCGTGGTCGGGGTCTTGTTGGCCGTGCCGTGCAGCGCCCTTTCGACCGCCGCGATGCCCTTGTCGATCTCGCCGATGGCAGCCTCCGGCTTCATGTATTTGAGATTGTGGTGGGTCCAAGTGTGGTGCGCGATGGTATGGCCGTGGGCGGCCATTCTTCGCACCAGTTCGGGATGTTCGGAGGCGCGCCTTCCGAGCAGGAAGAAGGTGGCGCGGACGCATTCCTGCGCCAGTGCCGCCAGTATCTTCTGGTCCGTCGGCCGCCACGGTCCGTCGTCGAAGGTCAGCACCACCTCGCGGTCTTCCAGCGGAAGCGTCTGTGGAAAGCTCTTGAGGCCCACGCGCGGGTGGGTAGCGGCGTCCAACGCGAGAACGCGTGAGGTGCCGAGCGCGTCCTTGCGGGGACATTCGGCAGCCGTCGCTGCCGCAGCCAAGGTCATCAATGCCGCGGCCGCCATGAACGATGCCACGCTGAAATGTCGGGTCATTTGCGGTTGGACATATTTGGCATTGCGCTCGGTGTTGCCGATTGGGTAAGCGTGCAGCGTAACTCAGGCAAGTTCCCTTTCATCTGTCAAACCGGCGAGGCGCGGCATGGCCGAGAATATCGACGTTGCCCAAGCCGAGGCGCTGTCAGCGCAACGCTCCGTGCTCGATCATCTTTTGATGCGGGACGAGGAGGGGCAGCTCCGCCGCGAGTTTGTCGAGGAGATTACGCGCGCGATCCATGCTGCCGACCGGCCGTTGTTGTGCGAGGTGGTGGCGGAACTACACGAGGCCGATCTCGGCGATTTGATCGCGGCCCTCGAGCCCGAGGACCGCGTTACCCTCGTCGAGATCACGGGCACCGATTTCGACTTCTCGGCGCTCAACGAGGTCGACGACGCCGTCCGCGAGGAGATCCTCGAGGAGCTCGAGCCGGAAACGGTTGCCGAGGGTGTTCGCGAACTGGAGTCCGACGACGCCGTCCAGTTGCTCCAGGGCCTCGACGAGGAGGACCAGGAAGAGATTCTCGAAAGGCTGCCGCCGCCCGAACGCGTCGCGATCGAGCGCGTTCTGCTCTACCCGGAAAATTCCGCCGGCCGCCGGATGCAGACCGCGTTTATCTCGGTGCCGCCGGATTGGACAGTCGGGCAGGCGATCGACTACATGCGCGACACGCCCGATCTGCCCGACCGCTTCTACGAAATCTACGCGGTCGATTCCGAACAGCACTGGCAGGGCGCGGTTTCGCTCGACACGCTGTTGCGGGCACGCCGCCCGGTGCCGCTTGTCGACCTGATCGAGGAGGACCGCCGCCGCGTCTCGGTGCTCGACGACCAGGAAGAGGTCGCGCGGATGTTCGGCAAGTATAATCTGGTCGCGGCTCCCGTTGTCGACACCACCAACCGGCTGGTCGGCGTCATCACCATCGACGACGTCGTCGACGTCATCGAGGAAGAGGCCGATGAAGACCTGAAGGCGCTCGGCGGCGTCACCAGCGACGAAGAATTGTCCGACAATGTCTGGACCATCGCGCGTGGCCGATTCAATTGGCTCCTGGTCAATCTGGCGACCGCCTTTCTGGCGTCCTCCGTGCTCGGCCTGTTCGAGGGCCAGCTTGAGAAGATGGTGGCGCTCGCCGTGCTCGCGCCGATCGTGGCGAGCCAGGGCGGCAATGCCGCGACCCAGACCATGACGGTGGCGGTGCGGGCGCTGGCGACCCGCGAACTCGGTTCCAACAACGCGTTCCGCGTCGTCATGCGCGAGGCGATGGTCGGCCTCGTTAACGGTCTCGCCTTTGCCGTCATCACGGGCGTCGCTGCGGTGGCATGGTTCAAGATCCCCGGTCTGGGCGTCGTGATCGGCCTCGCCATCATCTGCAACCTGGTGGCCGGCGCGCTCGGCGGCATCCTGATCCCGATGGTGCTGGACCGGGTGCGCGCCGATCCGGCGGTGGCGTCGGGAACTTTCGTCACGACCATCACCGACGTGGTCGGCTTCTTCTCGTTCCTCGGTATCGCCACGCTGTGGTTCGGGCTGAAGTAGCATAGCGTTTTCAAGCGAAAGCCTGCCCCGGACTTGATCCGGGGTGGATTCCGGTTCGCGTGAAGAAAACGCGTCAAAACGAGCGCCTCATTTATCGTTAATCGGACCTTAAGGCGCTTCGCCGATGATGTTGGCCCACGAGGTCAACATGCAGCGGTTGCGGCTGAAAGCGGACGGACGGATCGTCGAACTGCGGGACGGGCAGGAGTTCCCGCTCGTGCCGACGATGCCCGGGCTCGCGCCGGAGCCGCCTTCAACCGCGACCGTCATGCCTGACGCAGCGCCGGGCGAAACCGGCGCGCTGCCCGCCGTGCGCGACCTTCGTCGTCGCGCCTGCCTGACCCAGATCGAATTCGCGGCACGGCTCGGCGTGCCCGTCGAAACCATCCGGAATTGGGAGCAGGGCAAGCGCGTGCCGCGCGGGCCGGCGCGGGCGCTGCTCGCGGTGATCGCCCATTCGCCGGAGACCGTTTTCGCCGCGCTGGCCACGGAACCGTCGCCGGCCTAGCGCTCATTGGCGCGTTTCTTCGCGCTTATCCGGAATTCGCTCCGCTCGAAGCGCTATCTGTTGGCACGGCTGTTTCCGCAGCCCATAATGGGAACGGTCCGCGGATACAACCAATGCTGTTTGTCGAAGCCAATGGCGCAAAAATCCCGGCGATCGGGCTGGGTACCTGGGAGTTGCGCGGACGCACCTGCGCGCGGATCGTCGAGCAGGCATTGCGGCTCGGCTATCGCCACATCGACACCGCTCAGATGTATGACAATGAACGCGAGGTCGGCGAAGGGCTGCGGGCTGCGGGCGTGAAGCGCGATCAGGTTTTTCTCACCACCAAGGTCTGGCCCTCGCATTTCGCGCCCCATGACCTGGAACGTTCCGCCAAGGAAAGCCTGGTGCGGCTGCGCCTGACCGAGGTCGACCTGTTGCTGCTGCACTGGCCGAACCCGCAGGTGCCGTTGGTGGAGACGCTGGGCGCGCTGGCAAGGATCAGGCAGCAGGGCCTCGCCCGCCACATCGGTGTGTCCAATTTCACCGTGGCCTTGATCGAGGAGGCGGCGGCGGCATGCCCGGAACCGCTGGTCTGCGACCAGGTCGAGTACCATCCCTATCTCGACCAGACCAAGGTGAGGGAGGCTTGCGCCCGTCACCACATGGCGCTGGTGGCCTACAGCCCGGTCGCCAGGGGGCGCATCAAAAGCGATCGCGCGATGCAGCGGATCGGCGACCGCTATCGCAAGACGGCGGCGCAAATCTGCCTGCGCTGGCTGGTGCAGCAGGGCGTGGCGGCGATTCCACGCACCTCGAAGCTCGAACGGCTCTCGGAGAACATTGAGATCTTCGATTTCGAGCTGTCGGACGAGGACATGCAGGAGATTTCCGCCATGGGCAGCGCCGGCGGCCGGCTCACCGATTTCGGCTTCGCGCCGAAATGGGATTGAGGAGCCGCACCGCCGAACGTTATTCTGGCGACCGTAAAAAGACGAACCTCATTTCGGTACGATGGAGCTGCGGCGGATCATACCTTCTGACATCACGGCGTCGGCGATTGCGCATGTGTCGCTGCTGACGCTGCTGCTGCTGTTTTCGGAGGTGCATCCGTTCGGCACGGTGACCGCCGAGCAGGTCCCGGTCGAGATCATTACGCCGCAGGAAATTCCCGAACAGCCAAAGCCGGCCGAACAGCAAGCCGCTGAGACCAGGCCGGAACCAGCGCCAACGCCGCAGCCTGATTTCTCGCTGCTGGAAACGCCTGCCGCTGCCAGTCCACCTCCGCCATCAGGGCAGCTGCAGCCGCCACCGCAGAAGCAGGCTGCGCTTGCTGCGCCGCGCCCAGCCCCGCCGCAGCCGGTGGCACAGCCGCCATCACAACCGGCGGCGCCAGCGTACACGCCGCCCGAGCCGGATATCTCGATCAAGTACCACGTGCTGCTGGGCTTGCCGCCCGACCTCTCGCTGCAGCCGCAGGCACCGGCGCAAGCCCGCAACAAGGACGACGACAAGTTCGATGGGCCGGCGACCGAAGCCGCCGACATCTCGAGCACGCTGATCGCGGAATTCCGGCGGCACCTCAAGACCTGCTCGAAACTGCCGGCCTCGCTGTCGGGCACCGACGACGTCAAGGTCAAGCTGCGTGTCCTGATGACGCCGGACGGCAGGCTCGCCGCGGAACCGATCCTGATCGAGGCCAGCGCCTCCATGAAGGGACCGTTGCTGATGCAGGGCGCCATCCGCGCGCTTTCGGCCTGCCAGCCCTATGCCATGCTGCCGGTAGACCGCTACGGCGAATGGAAGGTGCTCGACCTCAGCTTTACGCCGCAGGATTTTACGAGCGGCTAGCAATTTTCGCGAATGCCGCCCGGTTCGGGAGTCCCGACCCGGGCGGCACGAGTTCGCTTTTCAGTCCGGATGTTCCTGCAGCGCGCGCCGGATAGCCATTTCAACCGGCGAATATTCGCCGTCTTTCCGTTCAAGCCGGACAGGTTCGGACGGATGCAGGGGCGGCTGCGCCATGAAGCGTGGCCTCGAACCGCGATGCGGTTGCGCGGCGTGGATGAGGAAGGGATGGCATAGATAGACCGTGCCGGCCTTTCCGACGGCCAGCGCTTCCGGGCGATCGGCCGCCACATCGGCGAGCATCAGGTGCGACATGCCGGCTTCGCCCGCAGGTTCGAGCAGTCGCGCCATATCGAGGTGCGATCCCATCCGGATACGGGTCGGCGCATCCAGTTCGCCAATATCGGAAAACAGGAAGAGCATCAGCAGCGCGCGGCCACGCGACGTCACGTTGACTCGCCACGAGGCGAAATCGTTGCGCTCGTTTGGATCGTCCGACGGGCCGGGGAAGCTGAGGTCGACGTGCCAGCCGGTATCGCCGGGATCCTCGTCATGCGGGAAGCGCACCGGAAAAGTGCCGAGGTCCGCGCGCGGCCGCCAGCGGCCGCTTCCGACGAGCTGATCGAAGGCTGCGTGGAGCACCGGCGTGTTCACCGCTTTCCGAAACGGCTCCTGTCCGTAATAGCCGAGCCGGATCACCGGCCGCGTCCAGGTTTTCTTGTCGAAGGGATCGCATCCGGTGTCGCGCCAGAGAATAGCACGGGCTTCCTCGGCAAGCTGCTCGGGGAAAGCGTTGTCCAGTCGGACAAACCCGTCTTGAACAAACTGATTCAGTTGTGCGTCGCTGAGCGCGCGCACGTGTCGAATTGTATTGGAAGGCATGAAATCCTCATATCGCTTGGCCAGCCGGCATCATCGCGCGCAGCGAGAATGGGTCGGCTCATTGGTCCTTTGAATCGCGCTGGCGCCGAAAACGGCACAAACGCGCTCGTTTCCGCCCGCTGGCGCGGGCAAGCCGTTAGCGGCTGAGGAAAAAGGCCGAAGCGATATTGAAGATGCGGATCATCATCATGGTGACCGAGAAATAACACAGGCGGATTGAGGCATCAATAAAGCCACCGGCTCGTCAGTTCCCCATTGCCCGCCAGGCGTTCGAGGCGAACTGCCGCCGCCAGGTCACGATCACGACGAGCGCGGTCGTGATCAGCAACACCCATGGGCTGACGAACCAGCCGAGATAGCCGAGCGCGAAGAAGAACGCGCGCTGGCCGCGGTTGAAATGCCGCCCCGCCGCCTCGAACAGGCGCGTCGTGCGCATGACATGGGCTTCTGCTTCCGCCGTGTCGCGCTGCGACGAGGGCGGCATCGCGCCGAGCAGGATCGCGACATAGTTGAACAGGCGATACGACCAGGCAAATTTGAAGAAGGCGTAGATGAAGATCAGGATCAGCCCCACGCATTTGATCTCCCACAGCGCGGGCGAGGGGGTGAGATCGACCGGCAGCTCGCGAAGCACGGCCAAGGCGTCGTTGGTGGCGCGCAGCAACGCCAGCCCGCCGCCGATCGCGATCAGGCTGGTGGAGGCGAAGAAGGCGGTGCCGTTCTGCAGCGAGGCCATGATCTGCATGTCGACCATGCGTGCCTCGCGATCGAGCATGTTGCGCACCCAGACCTCGCGGTAGGCATTCATGCGCGCCGACAGGCTGTCGCGGCCGTAAGCCGTGTGTTCGAGCGTGAAGCCATAGGCCAGCCACTCGACGACGAAGAAGGCGACGGCGGCGATATCGACCCAATAGGCGCCCATATGGCGGCATCCCCGATGATGGCTTGCGCGATCGTGATGTACAGGTTGGACGTGTGCCGTGCACTATGGCAAGATGCCGGTACCAACAGGATTTCCCCCGCAAATGTTGAAACTGGTCATCGGCAACAAGAACTATTCGTCATGGTCGATGCGGCCATGGCTGGCGCTGCGCGCCAATGACATCCCCTTTGAGGAGGTGTTCATCCCGCTCTACACCAACGACAAGGCGGACAAGGACCGGATCCTGAGCTTTTCGGATTCGGGCAAGGTGCCGACGCTGATCGATGGCGACGTCACGGTGTGGGATTCGCTCGCAATCATCGAGTATCTCGCCGAGAAATACCCGCAGGCGAAGCTGTGGCCGGAAGACCGCGCCCGCCGGGCGCATGCGCGTTCGATTTCGGCGGAAATGCATTCGGGATTCATGCCGCTGCGCAACGAATGCGGCATGAACCTGCACCGCCCGATCGGCGCCGTCGATCTGTCGGACGATGCACGCGCCAATGTGGCGCGCATTCAGGAGATCTGGTCCGATTGTTATCGCCGTTACGGCAAGGACGGACCGTTCCTGTTCGGCGCGTTCGGCGGGGCAGACGCGATGTTTGCGCCGGTGGTGCATCGCTTTCGCACCTATGCGATCGAGGTGACGGGCGAGGCGAGGCACTATTTCGATGCGATGATGTCGTTACCGGCATTCCAGGAATGGACCCGCGCCGGCCTTGCCGAAACGCTTGTCATCGATCGGTTCGAGACGGTCTGACGACGGAGCGGGCCGGCGGGGCCCTGCGGCTCCGCCCGCGGCTCGCGGCCCTCGATCAATCTGCCGCCGGGCTGTCCGATTTTGGGAAAGACGGCTTCGATGCCGGGTAGGCGGATGACCGGGAACCTCCTGGATTGGCGTTTATCGCCCTGAAAAACATGCAGAATTTGCGCATTTGCCATGCCTCGATGCCGCTGGCTTTTGGGCGATGGCCTGTGCTAGGTTGTCGCGGGGTTCTCAAGTCGGCCGAAAGCTAGCGGGACCGTGAGCGCGGCCGGCGTTCTTGCGTAATGGAGAGGGCGTTGAAGCATAAGTACTCCGTTGGAGAGACTGTCTATTTTACTGCCAGCAACGTGGCCCGTCCGGCCGCCAGCGGCACCTATGAGGTGATCCGGCTGCTGCCGACTGATGGCGACGACTGTCAGTATCGCATCAAAAGCTCGACCGAAGCTTTCGAACGGGTCGCCAAGGAAAGCCAGCTCGCGATTTCCTGAAACAGTTGTGCGCAAGCAGCCCGCTGACGGAGTTCCATTCAAAGCGCCGTCAAAAGGCCCCGTTCGCAGAACCATTCTGCCGAAATGCGAATGCGATAAAGACGCATTCGCCTTTCGATCGCGTTTGATGCTGCGTTGAGGGACACTGCGCATGAACTGGGCTTGGGCTGCTTCGCTGGATCAGATCTGGCGCTCGCCGAACCTTCCTTTGTACCTGACGCTGGCCACGGCCGGCTTTGTCGGGCTTGTGGTTCTGATCACGCTGCTGCGCTCGGAGAGATCCGTGGCCAACGGCGTGCTGGCGCTCATCACACTGCTTGCGATCGGCGTCGCGGGAGCCGTGACCTTCCGCGGTTTCGGTACGGCAAACGCGGTTCAGCCGACGGAGGCACGGCCGGTTCCAACGGCCACCGCCGCATTGCCGCAGCTTTCCTGTATCGACGAGCTTGCCGGTGATGCCGTCCTCGCCGCATGCGAGAAGGCGCTGTTCGGTTCGGCGGAGTCGGTGGCGGCGGCGGTCGCCTACGCCGCCTCGCAGATCACCCTGTTGACCTCGCTGGGCGATGTCGCCACCGCTAACAAGGGGGGCGGCTCCGACTTGCTGGCGCTGCGCCGCGCCGTCGAGCGCGACCGCTACGGGTTGATGGCCTATGTGCTGACAGTACGTGACCGCTGTACGCCAGCGGCCTGCCGTGCGTTCCGCTCGCTGACCGACACGCGCCAGGTCGCGGCCAACATGGAAGACCGTGTCTACGAAAGCCTGGTCATGCGCCACGCGGCGTCGTGGAACGCGCCGCCGCAGACTGCGGCCGGCATGATGGCGGCGCTACCGCCGTCCCAGCCGACGGGGAAGCCGACCAATGCCGAATTCCCGACCTCGGCCTCTACTCCGCCGGTCAGCATCATGACGCCCGAGCCGCCGGCGAAGCCGTCGCCATCGGCCACTGCTGCGTCGCGTCCGGCCGCGGCGCCGCCGCCGGCACCATCACCGTCACCCTCACCAGCGCTGGCCGCCGCCAAGAAGCAGCCACCGCCGCCGAAACGGCCGTCCACTGCGGCGCCGGTCCAACTCGCGCCGTCGGCTTCGGGGGCTGCCGACAACGAGCAGTGATCTCCACAAGGAGTGATCTTTTCAAAGAGCGCCTGGGCCGCTACATCGGCGGGATCATGCCGCTTCATCTCATCAAGCTCGCCGTTGGCTGCGAGTCGGTCAAAGAACTCAAAGGGTGGGTTGCCGAACGCATGGCAGCCGCCAAGAAAAAGGGCCTGCCGCTTCGTCACGTCCACATCACGCGGATGACGCCGAAGCGCGACGGCGAGATCCTCGCTGGCGGCTCGCTCTACTGGGTCATCAAGGGTGAAATCGCCGCCCGCGAAAAAATCATCGCGATCGAACCGTTCCGCGACAAGGACGGTATCGGGCGGTGCCGCCTGGTGATGCAGCCCAAGGTGTTTGCAGTCTCGCCGCGGCCGATGCGCCCGTTCCAGGGATGGCGCTATTTGACCGAGGACGCAGCACCGCCGGACCTCACCAAATCCTCCGCGGCCAGCGTCGCCGCGATGCCGGAACCGATGCGGCGCGAATTGCGCGATCTGGGGCTGCTCTGACCGGGGGCTGCGGCTACGTACTACACGCCGATGTTATCGATCAGGCGGGTCGTGCCGAGCTTCGCGGCGACGAGGATCCGCACCGGTCCGTCCTTGATCGATGCGATCGGCGCCAGCGTCCCGGCATGACGGGCCTCGAAATAGTCCAGCGCAAAACCGGCGGCGGTGATCAGTTCGCGGCCGGCCGCCATCGCGGCCTCGAAATCCTCGCCGGCCTTCAGCCGTTTTGCGCTTTCCTTCATGGCGCGATGGAGCGTCGGTGCCGTCTGCCGTTCCTCGGCCGAGAGGTAGACGTTGCGCGAGGACATCGCCAGCCCGTCGCGTTCCCGCACGGTGCGCGAGCCGATCACCTTGACGCCGAGGTCGAGATCGGCGGCCATCTGCGTCACCACCCGCAGTTGCTGAAAGTCCTTCTCGCCGAAGATCGCGACGTCCGGCCGGACCTGCGTGAACAGCTTGCCAACCACGGTGGCGACACCGCCGAAGAAATGCGGCCGGAAACGATCCTCGAGCCCGGCGGTAGCCGGACCTTCGGGCACGATCCTTGTCGCGAAGCCGTCCGGGTACATCGCCTTGACGTCCGGATTCCAGACCAGGTCGACCTTCTCGGCGGTGAGTTTGGCGAGGTCGGCCTTCCAGGTGCGCGGATACGAACCGAAGTCCTCCGTCGGCGCGAACTGCGTCGGGTTAACGAAGATCGAGACGACGACTTTCTGTGAGCGACGCTTGGCGAGGCGGACCAGCGACATGTGTCCGTCATGAAGCGCACCCATGGTCGGCACCAGCGCGACGGCGGCCTTGCGGCTGCGCAAGGCCTCGACGGCGCGGCGTAATGCGGGGACGGTACGGACGACCATGGGACTTCGCGACATCTTGCCTCGATCTCTTGCAGCTCGTGACGGGGTGAGGGGCCGGTGGCCCCGATACTTTCGGCGGGCGCGCCGACCTTATAAGGCCAGAGCTTTGCCGCCAAGCTTACTCGGGAATGGCAAGCCTGCGGCAGCTCAACAAGCCTGCGGCAGCTCAACGCGAAAGCTAGATGAGCGCGCCTCGCTGGTTGAAAAGGCTGCGAGCAGATCGCTGCAACGGAACGAAATCCGCACCATCGGATTCATGATTAAGACACACCGCGAGCGAATTGAATGCGTCGTCACGCATTTCACTTGACCGCAGCCGCGCTGTGATTTGAAGATATCGAGCGGGGGTTGAATCATGTTGCTTCAGGCGAGTCAGGGTCAATTTGGTTCGGCGCATGTCGTCGTGCTCGGCAACGAGAAGGGCGGTTCCGGAAAATCCACCACCGCCCTGCATATCGCTGTTGCGCTGATGAAGGCCGGGCAGCGCGTCGCCACCATCGACCTCGACTGCCGCCAGCAGAGTTTTACCCGCTACATCGCCAACCGGAGCGCGTGGGCCCGCCGCACCGGTCTCGATCTCGAAATCCCCGTGCACTATTGCATCAAGCTCGGCGAGACGATGCAGATCGCCGACAATGAAAACTCCGAGTTCCAGCAGTTCGCGGCGGCGGTCGGCACGGTCGAACGCGCTTTCGACTTCATCGTCATCGATACGCCCGGTTCGGACTCCTACCTGATGCGGCTGGCGCATTCGATGGCCGACACGCTGGTGACCCCGATCAACGACAGCTTCCTCGATTTCGACGTGCTCGGCACCGTCGATCCTGCAACCTACACGGTAACCGGCGAGAGCCATTATGCGGAGATGGTGCGCGACACCAGGCGCAAGCGCCGCCAGCTCGACGGCGCCACCACCGACTGGATCGTGGTGCGCAACCGCCTGTCGATGATCGGATCGCGCAACAAGCAGCTCGTCGCCGACAGCCTGAAGGACCTTTCGCTGCGGCTCGGCTTCCGTTCCATCGATGGATTCGCCGAGCGGGTGGTCTACCGCGAATTCTTCCCGCGCGGACTGACGGCGCTGGACAACATCGACGAGGCCACCCTCGGCACCCGGCCCAGCATGGGCCATGTCACGGCGCGCGAGGAAGTGACCAGCCTGTTGCGCCAGCTCAAGCTGCCGCTCGATGAGCGCGGCCGCCGCCGCGCCGCCAACCGCGCCGAATGGTTCACCCAGGTCGACAAGCCGCTCGAAGTCCACGACATCATCGGCGACATCATCAGCGCCTGATCTCCATCGGCAGCCGGCCCAGCCTATCGCGGCTGGATGACCGTCATTTTGAACGGACCACTGTGTGCGGCGGCATGCGCGACCGCCTCGTTGGCGCGGTCCAGACCGAACGCGGCGATCTCAAAATGATCGAGATTGACCAGGCCGGCGCGGATCAGGCCGGTCATCAGCACGGCCGCATGCGGTGGGTACATCCATTGCCCCCGCAGGGTGATGCAGTTTCGCATCATCCAGGGGTAGGGTAGGTCGAGGCCGGCGCCGCCGAGCATGCCGACGCCGCCCATCAGCACCACCCGGCCGTAAGGCCGCACCGCCATGATGGCGGTTCGCACCTGCGCAGCGTTGGCCGCCGGCGGGAGGATGTCGAGCACGCAGTCGATCGGGCCGGGCGCCGCCTGCAGGATGCGGGCGCGATCGTCGGCCTCGTGGCCACGCATCGGCACGGTCCGGACGCGCGCACCGAACCGCCGCGTTAGCTCAGACAACGCCTGCTCGTTCCGCCCGGTCGCGACCACGCATTGCGCGCCCATCCCCAATGCGACGGCGACGGCCGCGCTGCCGAAGCTGCCGGTGGCGCCGTTGACCAGCGCGATCTCTCCGGCTTGCAGTTGTGCGGCAAGGAAGCCGCCGAAGGGGACGAGCAGGGTGCCGAGCGCACACCAGCGGCCTGCATCCTTCTCGTCGATGTCGCCGATCGGAACGGCGTTTTCGGTCGGCACGCGCATCTGCTCGGCCCAGGCGCCGTTGTGGAAATAGCGTTGCAGGTGCAGCCCGCCTTCGCTGCCGGCGGTGAGGCCCTGCAGGGCGATGTCAGGCGACAGTGCGTTGTCGCGCGAGCGCACGGTCGGATCGCAATAGACCCAATCGCCAGGGCGAAGGCGTGTCGCGTCGGGGCCGGTGGCCCGGACACGGCCGATCGCGCCGGGGCCGGGCACCATGGGCAGTTCCATCAGGTACTTCCGCTGCCCGCCGAGCACTTCGTTGGCATAGGCCAGCACGCGGCTCGCCATGACGTCCACGATAACCTCGCCGGTGCCGAGCAGCGGGTCGGGAAGGGTCTCGATCGCAAGCGGCGATCCGAACGCGTTCAGAACGGCAGCCTTCATGGGGCCTCCTCGTTTCGATGAAGCCGCATTCTCGCAGGCTTCATTGCCCCAACAAGACCTGGTATTATCCTAGGACTGAAGAGCCCTTCCTCGGGGCGCGGCGCGCATGGCGGAACCAGGCACGAATTCAAGGCAAAGCGAACTCGGCGACTTCCTGCGCTCACGGCGGCAGAAGCTGACGCCGAAGGCGGTCGGCCTGCCCGGCGGCCGTCGGCGGCGCACGCCCGGCCTGCGGCGGGAGGAAGTGGCCGACCTCGCCGGCATCGGCGTCGACTGGTACATCCGCCTCGAGCAGGGACGGTCCGTCAGCCCTTCGGCAGCAACGATCGATGCGCTGGCGCGCGCGCTGCGGCTGACCAGGGCCGAACACCGGCATCTGAGAGAGCTGACGCAAAATGCCGACCGGCGCGCCTTTGTCCGCGAGACCGTGCCGCCCGCCGTCCGCCGCACGGTCGAGCAGCTCAACCTGCCGGCCTATGTCACCGGCCGACGCTGGGACATCCTCGCCTGGAATGCAGCCGCCGACGAAATCTTTGCGTTCAGCCGGCTTGCGGAAGCCGACCGCAACAGCCTGCTCTCGGTACTGACCAATCCGGCGACGAGGCGTCTGGTCGGTGCGTCATGGGCGGACGAGGCACGGCGCATGGTCGCCCAGTTCAGGGCGACGCATGACCTGTGGGCCGGCGATCCGGCCTTTCGCGACCTGCTGGCGCGACTGCGTGAAGGCTGTCCGGAATTTATTGGCTGGTGGGAGGCCCATGACGTCAGCGGCGTCGCGGCGGGACGGAAATCCTTGACTCATCCCAAAAAGGGCCGGCTCAAACTGGAGTATGCGAGCTTCCAGGCCAATGACGACCCGGCCTTGAAGCTTGTCATCTTCACGACGGTTTAAGATCCCCTCTGGGGATCCCGTTGCCGGTATGCTGGTATTGACGCACCGTGATGCGTCGTGACGCAGCGGGTTCCCGGGAACCGGTCTTGCACTACGCCGTTTTCATTAGACTTTTATCGGATGTTCGAACCGAAGCTTGAAAGGAGACGTCGTAGTAAAAAGAGGTCGAATTTGTGGAACTGAGCGGCTGCCCAATGGATGGGTGCGTCGCACAATGATCAGGCGGTCAATACACAACATTTGGCCTTTATGTCACGCCATCGTGACATATATCATCAACAAGGGACCGAAAGAGTCTCGAACAGGGTTGAGCCCCTTAGCGGGCGCGAGGACGAAGACAAATATGAAACGTGGAATTCTCGTTCTGCTTTCACTCTCCGTGCTGGTCGCTGTCGCGTTTTTTACCGCGAACAAGTGGGCGATCCGGCACGAGACAATCGCGTTTCATGATCCCGTCCGCGACAATCGTCTGGTGGCGGTCAGCATCGCCGTTCGCCGCGACAAGGAAATGCAGGCCAATGCCGGCTTGATCAAGCTGCCGGTTGCGATCCTCAATCACGGCAACACCGTCAAGAACACCGAGTATTCATTCCTGTCGACCGTGTTCGCCTGGCGCGGCTATCTTGCGATCAGCCCGCAGCACGATCTACCGACCGATCCGCCGATGGTGACCAAGATCGGTGAACCCTATGTCGGCCGTCTGCCGCAGATTCAGCGCGGCGTCGCCAACATCCATTTCGCTGTCCACGAAATGAAGAAGATCCAGCCCAATGCCGACTATGACAAGGTGACCATGGTCGGCCATTCGATGGGCGGCGACATCTCGATGTATTTCGCCAAGCAGTATCCCGACGAGATCAAGAAAGTCGTGACACTGGACAATTTGCGCGTGCCGTTCCTGACCGACGGCAAGTTCAAGATCCTGTCGTTCCGCTCCCAGGACACGCATTTCAAAGCGGACCCCGGCGTCGTGCCTGACGACGAGCAATGCGAGCAGGCCGGCATCACCGTCGTGAACACTGGCTTCCAGCACAACGATATGCGGGACACCGGGCCTGACGCCGCCAAATCCTCGATCCAGTCGATGCTCGACAGGTTCCTCGACGAGTCCGACAAGAGCGGCGTGTTGAAGCCCGTGCCGACCAGGGTGCCGGACGTTCTGACCAGCAGCCCGGGACCGGTGCCGCTGTCCGTTCCGCTGGCCAGCAATCCCGCGCCGAAAAACAAGCCGGTTACGAACTAGACGACTGACCGCCATCGTGCATTTGCGGCTGCATCGCGGGCCGGCGCATTGACCCGCTGTAAGCAACGTCCCACATAAAGCTCGCTGCTTATCCGCGAGCGCTCATGGCCGGCGAACCTACCAAACCCAAATCGGCAGGCGATGTTGCTTCGGCAAGAGCCGATGCGCGCAAAGGCGGCCCGTTGCCGGAGACCAAGCCGTCGGCGTCGGAGGACATCGCAGCCTTCGTGGCGAAAGCGCGCGCGATGTCGCCACACCGCCCGGACGCAAGGGGAAGGCTGGTGTTTGCGCTCGACGCCACCATGAGCCGGCAGCCAACTTGGGATATGGCCTGCGCGCTGCAGGCCGACATGTTTCGCGAGGCGGCTTCGCTCGGCAGCCTCGATATCAGGCTGGTCTATTACCGCGGCTTCAACGAATGCCGCGCCACGGGCTGGATCTCCGATTCCGCGCAACTGGCACGGCTGATGAGCAAGATCGGCTGCCAGGGCGGCAATACCCAGATCGGCAAGGTGCTGTCGGAAGCGCGCCGCGAGGCGGTGGCGTCCGGCGTGCGCGCCATGGTGTTTGTTGGCGACGCCATGGAGGAGTCCGTCGACGACCTCTGCGCCAAGGCCGGCGAGCTCGGCCTGCTCAAGGTGCCCGTGTTCATGTTCCAGGAAGGCCACGACCCGACCGCCGAGCAGGCGTTCCGGGAGATTGCGCGGCTTACCGGCGGCGCATGGTGCAGGTTCGACCCCGGCGCCGCGGCGCAGTTGCGTGAGCTGCTGCGCGCCGCCGCGGCCTACGCCGCCGGCGGGCGCGAAGCGCTGCTACGGCTGTCGAAGACCGCAAGCGGCGCGGCCGCACTGATCGGCCAGATGAAGTGATTACGACTTTGGTTGCGACCGGGCCCAGCGTCATGCTTTTCGGCGCCGGTGCCGCTATATTAGAGCCATGGCAACCCTGATTGCCGGCGTCGTCGCCGTTGTCGTTCTGTACTTGCTGCTGCAGATGTTTCGTGCAGCCAACCCGGTCGTGCTCGCGCGCGCGATCAAGATCGTGGGCGGCGTGGTGGCGCTGGCGGTCGCAGCCTTCACCGGGCTGCGCGGCGAGCTTGCGGTGGCAATTCCGCTCGGCATCTTCGGCGCCGGCCTGCTCGGCTGGTCGCCATTCGGGCCGGGCGGCTTCAGCAATATCGGCGGGATCTTTGGCGGCGGCACGCAGCGTTCGTCGGGGCAGGCCTCGCGCGTCCGCTCGCAGTTTCTCGACATGAGTCTCGATCACGACAGCGGCGAGCTGTCGGGGCGGATCGTGGACGGGCCGAATGCCGGGCGTTCGCTCGGCGAGTTCGATCTGCCGCAATTGATCGCGATGATACCGGCCTTCGACGCCGAGAGCGTCGCCTTACTTGAAAGCTATCTTGACCGCCGGTTTCCCGCTTGGCGTCAGAACGCGCAAGGCGATGCGGCAGGGGGGCAGCGCCGCACGGCGGCGAGCGGAAAAATGACGAACGAGGAAGCCTATCAGATCCTTGGCCTGCAGCCGGGAGCGGGGCGTGACGACATCAGCCGGGCTCACCGCGCCCTGATGAAGAAACTCCATCCCGACCAGGGGGGCTCGACGTATCTCGCTGCCCGCGTAAACGAGGCCAAGGATACTCTTCTTCGCACGCATTCTAGCTAACTCCGGCTCACGCCACCGACGCTACAAACCGCGAGTTGCTTCCATGCCGTTCTCTGACTGACGCCCCACATCGCCCGCCGTTGTCCGGCGTGGTCGATCGTTCATTGGAGGGAAACCTAACCGGAAATTCTTGACGAGAAGTTTTCGCGGACCGCCTTGGGCGTGATCTCGCGAGAGCCGTCGCGACTGTGTTTGGAAAACAACAAAGCCGGCGCTTGCGGCGCCGGCTTCGCGAACGTCAACGAAACGTCCGGATCAGTTGCGAACGGTGATGCAGGAAATGTCGGCGCGCTTGAGGGTCTTGCATACTGCTTCGGCCTGATCGCGCTCGAGACCGGCGAAGCGGGCCCGGTAGAGCGTGCGGTTGTCCTTGGCGACCACCGGCTCGGTGAACGGATCGGCCTTGCCGAGCAGGGCGCTGGCCTTGGCGCGGGCGAGATCGATCCGCTGCTTGGCCTCGCTTTCGCTTTCGAGTGCGCCAACCTGAATGATCCAGCCGGTGCGGACCACCGCCGGCGCGGCCGGCTTGACGGCACTGTTCTGCTGCACGGCCGGCGGCTGGGCGTGGGGCGCCGGATCGGCATAGGCCAGCGCCTGCCCGTGCGCGGGGGTCTGTGTCAGGCTGGAAGCGGGCAAGACGCCGAGCACGCCTTGTCCGGTACCGTGATTGGCCGGCTGCGGCGGCATCGCGACCCTGGCGGCTTCGGCCTTGGTCTCCGCGGCCTTTGCGACGACGGCGCTGGAGGTCTCGGCGATTTCAGGGCGCGCCGGAATGGTATTGGTGATCGGCGGCGCCGCGGGCTGCGAGGGGCCGGCTGAAGCGAGCTTCATCGGTCCAGCCTTGACCTGAACCGTCTTGACCCTGACCGGCTTCATCGGCTCAGCCGAGCCGGGGATCGCTGATATCGGCTGGGTCTGGATGACCCCGTTGGTCAATGGTGCAGGTTCGGGCCGGGCTTGCTGCTCGAACTTGTTCTGTTCGACCTTGGCGGGCGGCGGGGGCAGGGCAGCGGCGGCCGCTGCCATCAGCGACGGCTTGGCCGGCGCGATCGAACGGGTTGCCGGCATGGCGGCGAGCCCCGGTTCGGCGGCGGCGAGGGCGCCGCCGGACTGAGCCGTTTCGGCCGGACGCGCAACGGTCTCGGCTGCGGCGACATCGACGGTGCCGTCGGCGGGATTGCGCTCGGTGATCGCAACGACGGTACGCTTGGTCGCGCCCTTCTCGAGGTTTTCGGCCAGCAGGTTGCGCATGGTGGCATCGCGCGAGCCGCCGCTGCGGCCGCCCAGCACCACGCCGATCAGGTGGCGGTTGCCGCGGCGCATCGAGCTTACGAGGTTGAAGCCGGACGCGCGGGTGTAGCCGGTCTTGATGCCATCGACGCCTTCGACATTGCCGAGCAGGCGATTGTGATTGCGGATCGACTGTCCCCGATAATTGAACACCGTGGTCGCGAAGTAGCGGTAGTAGCGCGGGAAGCGGTCCTGGATGGCGCGGCCGAGGGTCGCCTGATCGCGCGCGGTGGTCAGTTGCTCGTCGTTGGGCAGGCCGGAGGCGTTGCGATAGGTGGTTTTGCTCATGCCGAGCGCGCGCGCCTTGCGCGTCATCAGCCTGGCGAATTCGGCTTCATCGCCGGCAATCGCTTCGGCGACCACGACGGCGGCGTCATTGGCGGAACGCGTCACAAGGCCCTTGATGGCATCCTCGACCTTCAGGGTCTGGCCCGGGCGCAGGCCGAGCTTGGTCGGTGCCTGCTCGGAGGCGTGCTCGGAGACTTCCATTTCAGTGTCGAGCTTCATCTTGCCGGATTCCAGGCGCTCGAACAGCAGATAGAGCGTCATGATCTTGGTCAGCGACGCCGGGCGCCGGATACCGTCGGGATTGTTGGAGGCGAGCACCGCGCCTGAATTGCCGTCGACGATGATGGAGGAGAATTGCGGGCTGTAGCTTTCGCGCGCGACGTGATGGTGGCGGCGGTGCTTGGAGCGGCGCGCCTCGGCGCTCTCGCTCGAGATCAGTATTGCTGTCGTGAAGGTAATGAGCCCGAGGGCGCACATTCGCAATGCGCGCGAGGAAGCCAAGGTTGTACGAAGCATTTACTTCCCCGTCCCAATTTCTGTCTTGATCACCGGCTCGTGAGGCAAAATTGTGCCCACCAGCCGCTGATGGTTCCCCGTTCGAAGCGCCGGTCCGGCCATGACGCGAGGCTGGAGTGGCCGATCAGGTCGCTTTTCTAGCTAAGATGCTGTTCACAAACAGCTTTCGGGCTGTCTGTCGGAAGGCGAACAAGTCCAGTAATCAGGTTAGGCGGAGCGAGTTGCCAAAAGATTAATTAACCGTTGCGTAAGACCCCGGGGTTTTCCGTTAATTGACCATATTTGTGCGTCGCACAAGATTCCTTGACTTTATTGTGCGGTGCACATATAGGGACGTTGTGGTCAGGGAGCCGGGACCTCCCGGCAATAGGAACGCTCAGTCTGGGAAAGGACTCCATGATGGTCAAAATTGAAGACATTCAGAACTACGGCAAAGAGCATCTCGAATCGGTTGCCGCTTCCGCAACCAACGTGCAGAGCGGCGTTCAGGCGATCGCCACCGCCTACGGCGACTACGCCAAGAAATCGTTCGAAGACACCAAGTCGTTTGTCGAAAAGCTCTCCGGCGTGAAGTCGCTGGACAAGGCGCTCGAAGCCCAGACCGAATTTGCGCGTTCTTCCTACGAAACCTTCGTCGCGGAGTCGCAGAAGATTGCCGGCCTCTACACCGACCTCGCCAAGCAGGCCTACAAGCCGTACGAAGGCCTGGTCGCGAAGTTCACCCCGGCGGCGCACTAATTCGCGGCTTCATATTTCGAAACAAAAAAGCCCGGCCGTAACGGCCGGGCTTTTTCTTTCCGTCTCGATTGCGGCGCTTATTTCGCGACGCGCAGCTTGGCCAGCGACTGGCCGATCGATTTGAAGACCGACGCGGTCTGGCCGGCCTCCGTGATGTGATAGAATTTGTTCGCATCGCTGGCGCATTCCTTGAGCACGGCAGACTCCCCATCCCCGCCGGTATCGACCTGGACGGTGTAGATCACGACGTTGTACGGCGCCTTCTTGGCGTTTGCGCACAGGATCTTCTGGCGAGCATCAATCTGCGACGCGTTGTTGTACCAGCGGTTTTGCGTGTTCAGGCCGTCCGACAGCAGGACGATGGCGTCCTGGTACTCATAGTTCGCCGTATCCTTGGGCGGGGCATTGAACGGCGTCACGCTTACGCCGAGCGTCAGCCAGGCCCATGCCATGCCGATGCCCTGGTTGGTATTGCCGGTAGGCTTCAAGTTGCCGATCAACGTCTTGAGCGCCGTCCAGTCGTAACTCATCGGCATGATCGGCGGCATATAGGAGGTGCTGCCCGTCTTGCAGTAGGAGCCATATTCCTCGGCGACGGCCATCGTCGGCGCGTTGGCCGAGGTCGGCGGGGTGTTCTTGGTGTCTTCGTTCTGCTCGCGGTCAGTGACGCAGCCTGTCCATTTGCTTCTGTCCGGCGTCCAGATCTTGCCTTTGTCCTTGCAAGTATCTCTGTCCGTATAATCCGACTTGCTGCACGTGCCCCAATACCTGGTAGCATTCTGAGTGTCCCACAACGACCAGTCGATCCAGCTCTCGTTGACATAGCTGGTGCCAAGGTTGACGTCCTTGGCGAAGGGAATAATCGATATGTACATGTCGCCGGTATTCTTTGCGAGCTTGCTCAATTGATCGACCAGGCTCTTGGCGGCCTCCTGCATCGCCGGCATCTTGCCGTCGTCTTTCATCGAACCCGTCACGTCGAGCGCCATGGCGACGCGCATGCGCACGTTGCCCCAGGCCGAGGTGGAACTGGTAGTGAAGCCCAGGTTCGGGTAACCGGCGACCCGCATGATCGTGGTATCCACGGCGCCGGAGCCGTTGATCAGGATGGTCGAGCCTTTGCCGGAGGTTGGGGTATAGCTTGCCGAGATCGTGATCGATTTGGCTTCCGGGTTGGTATAGAGGGCCTTGAAATACGCGTCTGCCTTCGTCGGGATTTCCGAGGTCGAGATGGTGCCCTCGGTCAGGTCCCTCGCCAGCATCAGCGCAGTCGAATCGAGGGCGGCCTGCATCGAGGTTCGCGCGCTGACAGCGCGCGTGTAATCAACCGCCGCGCCGACGAAAGCCATGATCGGGAGTACCGCGATCCCGAACAGGATCGCGATGTTGCCGTCATTGGCGCCGGCAAACCGGCTTGCCGCCGTGCGAAAGCGACGGAATGCGACTGTATCGAGCATGGCCTCACCGCAAATGTGATTTCTTGCGGGCATTTCCGCCCGGGCCGCTAAACAGGCGGTAAACCGGTTCCGGTAAAAACGGGTCAAAGCCGGTGCACCGCCAGACCGGTCGCCAAAAGCCCCCGGTATGCTCAACGGCGGCTAAACGGGCCGTCGCGGTCCTTTGTCAAATCCGGCAGAAACGATTAACCTTGCTCCGGATAGCCGAGCCGGGAATCGGGCCGGTCGCGGGACGTGGCAGGCAACATCAATGCGCTTGCGGCGATCCGGCGACGGACCCATATTCCAGGTGCCGATCCGGCCAACGGGTCGGACCGGGAGCGGCGATCTGGAATAAGCGTTACTGGGTACCAGGCGGTGGCTTATGTCAGAGCCGATCGCGTGTGGGCCAGGATGCGCTCCGGTCATCCCTTTTGGAATCTCGAACGCCTGAGCCATGTTGCAGCCAACCTTCAAAGCTTGTCCGTCCGTGCCGGCAAAGTCATCTTCTGCTCCCCGAATGAGCAATGACGAGAACCGCAACGCCGGAACCGGCGGTCCATCAACGTCGGTCATCACCAAGGTCAAGCCGAAGACCAAGCGTCCGAACCTCTATCGCGTCCTTATTCTGAACGACGACTACACGCCGATGGAGTTCGTCGTTCATGTGCTGGAGAAGTTCTTCCAGAAGGATGCCGAAGCGGCCACCAAGATCATGCTCCATGTCCATCACCACGGGATCGGTGAGTGCGGCGTGTTCACCTACGAGATTGCCGAGACCAAGGTCACGCAGGTGATGGATTTTGCGCGCAAGCACCAGCACCCACTGCAATGTGTGATGGAAAAAAAATAGCCGCGCGTGGCTCGCGATCCGGCCGGAAATAAGGAACGGGATTGCATTGATCGGTGTTGATGGACGCCGACCGTATTCTCGGCAGTTTTTTCGGGGGAGAGGTCGCGTGCCGCCGCCGTGGTGCCGCGAATTTAGAGGAAAACCACGCTTGCGGAACCGGTCTTTCGCCACGATCGTGTGTAACTATATGACAGGGGATGACGAAGGTTGTTGTTGCCTCACCGGGTAATGGCGATCATGATGACCGGGGACCATAGAGGACGCGAATGCCAACTTTTTCCCAAAGCCTTGAACAATCCCTGCATCGTGCATTGGCGATTGCAAACGAGCGCCATCATCAATATGCGACGCTCGAACATCTTCTGCTGTCGCTGATCGATGACTCGGATGCTGCTGCGGTGATGCGCGCCTGCAGCGTCGATCTCGACAAGCTGCGCACCAGCCTCGTCAATTATCTCGAGACCGAATTCGAAAATCTGGTGACTGACGGAGCCGACGACGCCAAGCCGACGGCCGGTTTCCAGCGCGTGATCCAGCGCGCGGTGATTCACGTCCAGTCTTCGGGGCGCGAGGAAGTGACGGGCGCCAACGTGCTGATCGCGATTTTCGCGGAGCGCGAAAGTCACGCCGCCTATTTCCTGCAGGAGCAGGACATGACGCGGTACGACGCGGTCAACTACATCAGCCATGGCATCGCCAAGCGGCCGGGCGTCTCCGAAGCGCGCCCCGTGCGCGGCGTCGACGAGGAGACCGAGACCAAGGGCAACGAGGACGCCAAGAAGAAGGGCGAAGCGCTCGAGACCTATTGCGTCAACCTCAACAAGAAGGCGCGGGACGGCAAGATCGATCCGGTGATCGGGCGCAATGCCGAGATCAACCGGGCCATCCAGGTGCTGTGCCGCCGGCAGAAGAACAATCCGCTGTTCGTGGGCGAGGCCGGCGTCGGCAAGACCGCGATTGCGGAAGGGCTCGCCAAGCGCATCGTCGATTCCGAAGTGCCGGAAGTGCTCGCCGCCGCCACCGTGTTCTCGCTCGACATGGGTACGCTGCTCGCCGGCACCCGCTACCGCGGCGATTTCGAGGAGCGGCTGAAGCAGGTTTTGAAGGAACTGGAAGCGCATCCGAACGCCATCCTGTTCATCGATGAAATCCACACCGTGATCGGCGCCGGCGCGACCTCCGGCGGCGCGATGGACGCGTCCAACCTGCTGAAGCCGGCGCTGGCTTCCGGCACGATCCGCTGTATGGGTTCGACGACCTACAAGGAATACCGTCAGCATTTCGAGAAGGACCGCGCACTGGTACGCCGGTTCCAGAAGATCGACGTCAACGAGCCGACGGTGGAAGACGCGATTGCGATCCTGAAGGGGTTGAAGCCCTATTTCGAGGATTATCACCGGCTGAAGTACACCAATGAGGCGATCGAGGCGGCGGTGCAGTTGTCGTCGCGCTACATCCACGACCGCAAGCTGCCGGACAAGGCGATCGACGTGATCGACGAGTCGGGCGCGGCGCAGATGCTGGTCGCAGAGAACCGGCGCAAGAAGACGATCGGCATCAAGGAAATCGAGACCACGATCGCGACCATGGCGCGGATTCCGCCCAAGAGCGTATCAAAGAACGATGCCGAGGTGCTGAAGCATCTCGAGCAGACGCTGAAGCGCGTGGTGTTCGGCCAGGACAAGGCGATCGAGTCGCTGTCCGCGTCGATCAAGCTGGCGCGCGCCGGCCTGCGCGAGCCGGAGAAGCCGATCGGCTCATACCTGTTCTCCGGGCCGACCGGCGTCGGCAAGACCGAAGTGGCAAAGCAGCTCGCGGCCTCGCTCGGCGTTGAGTTGCTGCGCTTCGACATGTCCGAATACATGGAGCGGCACACGGTATCGCGCCTGATCGGTGCGCCTCCCGGCTATGTCGGCTTCGACCAGGGCGGCCTCCTGACCGACGGCGTGGACCAGCATCCGCACTGCGTGGTGCTGCTCGACGAAATCGAGAAGGCGCACCCCGATCTCTACAACGTGCTGCTGCAGATCATGGACCACGGCCGGCTGACCGACCACAACGGCAAGCAGGTCAATTTCCGCAACGTGATCCTGATCATGACCACCAACGCGGGCGCCGCCGACCTCGCGCGGCAGGCCTTCGGCTTCACGCGCAACAAGCGGGAAGGCGACGACCACGAGGCGATCAACCGGCAGTTCGCCCCGGAATTCCGCAACCGGCTGGACGCGATCGTCTCGTTCGCCCATCTCAACGCCGACGTGATCGGCATGGTGGTCGAGAAGTTCGTGCTGCAGCTCGAGGCGCAGCTTGCCGATCGCGACGTCACCATCGAGCTGTCCGAGCCCGCCAAGGCCTGGCTGATCGAGCATGGCTATGACGAGCAGATGGGCGCGCGGCCGATGGCGCGGGTGATCCAGGAGCACATCAAGAAGCCGTTGGCGGACGAGGTGCTGTTCGGCCAGCTCAAGGGCGGCGGCCATGTCCGCGTCGTGCTGGTCAAGGACGCCGAGGACAAGGACAAGATCGGGTTCGAGTTTGTCGAGGGTCCGGTCACGCCGAAGCCCGAAAAGCTGCCGGGGGCGCGCAAGCGCAAGCCGAAGTCGGGCGGTCCGAACGGAGGCGGGGGCTCCAAGGGGCCGGCGTCGAAGGGGCCGCTGGTCAAGGTCTGATCGCCGTTCGACCGAGCGACGCGACGAGAGAATGCAAGAAGGCCGGCTCGACAGCCGGCCTTTTTCTTTGGCGTCTTGCAGCTTCAGCGCTCGTTGAGCAACTCGTCGATCCGGCGCTGGAGCTGCCGCTTCTTGATCTCGCTTCTGCGCAGCCGCTCCTCGAGATCGGAGACCGGCTCGGCAGGGCTTTCCGCCCTGAATGCGACGCCGACAAAGTTGTCGCGCCACCAGATGACCCTGGCGAGGAAAGAGCGGCCCTTGCGCGCGATGCGCAACGAGAGCTGCTCTTTCGGCAACTGCACGTCATTGCTGAATTCGATGGTCGCGCCGTGATCGGAGATATTGCGGACGATGCATTCGCGCGTCGCGCCGTATTCGCCGATCTCGGCGACGCCGCCATACATCACCTTGTCGCGCACGCTCTCGCGCCGGTCCTGCATTGAAAGTCTCCCAAAAAAGTGAGGAGACTTTTACCCCGCTTTGTTGCCCGTAAAAGTCCGGCCGCCGCAAAATGCGGCGTTAACGTAAATTAACGTCGGTTCCGATGGCGGGGATTTCGGAGCAATTGCAACGCAAAAAAGGCGGCGCGCAGCGGAAAGGCGGCGGATCCACCTGCAAGCCATGATCGTTTGACTGACGTTTTCACCGCAATGCGCATTCCCGGATTGCGAACTGCCATGCAAAGATATCGGTTTCTTCGCGCCCTATGGTGCACGCTGTGGCTTTTGTCCTCAGTTGCGAACGCCTTCGCCGAGGACGCGGGTGAGGCTACCCGGTCGAGCGCGACAGCTAGCCAAAAGCCGGCCACCGCGCGCGAGAGCGAGGCGCGCGAAGCGATGTGCCTGATGATCGAGTCGGCGGCGAGGGCGTCGGACCTGCCGCTGGAGTTCTTCGCGCGCGTGATCTGGCAGGAGAGCCGCTTTCAGTCGGATGCGGTCGGGCCGGTGACGCGGAGCGGCGCGCGTGCGCAGGGTATTGCGCAGTTCATGCCGGGAACGGCGAACGAACGCGGCCTGCTCGATCCCTTCAATCCCGTGCAGGCGCTGCCGAAGTCGGCCGAGTTTCTCGACGAGCTGCGCAACCAGTTCGGCAATCTCGGGCTCGCCGCCGCGGCGTACAATGCTGGCCCTCGGCGCGTGCAGGAATGGCTGGCCGGCGCCGGCGGGATGCCGCAGGAAACCCGCAGCTACGTGATCGCCATCACTGGTTCGACGGTGGAGGAGTGGGCCGCGGCGGGACGAAGCGGCAAGATGCCGGAGCTAGCCCGGACCTCGAGCTGCCGCGAATTGATGGCGCTTTTGAAACAGGCGCCCAATCCCTTTATCGCCGGGCTGGAGCAGCGCGTGAAGCTCGCCGCCGCGAAGGTGTGGGGCGTGCAGCTCGCCGCCGGCTTTTCCCGCGACAAGGCGCTTGCGATGTATGGGCGCGCGGTCTGGCGCCTTTCGAGCGCGATCGGCAATCGCGACCCCAGCATTCTCGCCTCGCGCCTGCGCAGCCGCGGCCGGGCGACGTTCTACCAGGTGCGCTTCGGCGCCGACACACGCGGCGAGGCCGACGACCTCTGCAACCGCATCCGCAAGGCGGGCGGGGCGTGCTTTGTGCTAAGGAACAGGGGCGTGCCGGGTTGACAATGCTTCTTCCGTCATTCCGGGGCGATGCGAAGCATCGAGCCCGGAATCTCGAGATTCCGGGTCCGGTCCTTCGGACCGTCCCGGAATGACACCGTGCATTTGTCATCCATCGCATAGCCGCCCTGAGCGGAGCTTGGTTGACGCGCCCCGCATTCATCAGCCCTATGCCCGCGACGACTTAAACCTCCATCCGGTCATCCGTGGCGCTGCCTCCGCTCTCTTCTCCCCAATGGAAAAGCCCCATTCGCGCCTTTGCATGGGGCATGAGTTCGGTTGCGTCCACGGTGCTCACGCTGGTGCTGTTTGCGACCTATCTCGGCATCGGCGCGCTGGCCCATGACAGCCATTTCAGCCTCGGCTGGGTGCTCGGCAGCACGCTCCTCGTTTGGGCGGGGCCGGCGCAGATCATCCTGATTTCGACGCTCGGCTCCGGGGCGACCGCGGTGCAGGCGGCGATTGCGGTGACGGTGAGCGCGATCCGGCTGTTTCCGATGGTGGTGTCGGTGTTGCCTCTGATGAAGACGCCCAAGACCAGGCGCCGGCATCTCGTGTTGGCGACGCATTTCATTGCCGTCACGCTTTGGGTCGAATGTTATCGGCTGCTGCCAAAAGTGCCGCGCGAGCGGCGGATTGCGTTCACGCATGGCCTCGGCTGCGGACTCGTCACCGTCTGCATGATCGCGACTACGTTTGGTTATGCACTTGCCGCCAAGCTGCCGCCGCTGTTTGCGGCGGCGATCCTGCTGCTAACGCCGCTGGCGTTCCTGCTGTCGACGGCGCGCAACTGCAAGCAGGTATCGGATGTGCTGGCGCTGGTGCTGGGGCTTTCGTTGTTTCCGCTGGTGTCGATGCTGCATACCGGCGTCGATATCCTGATCAGCGGCGTCACCGCCGGCAGCATTGCCTACGGCGTGCACTGGTGGCGGGAGAGGGCGCGCGCATGAGCGAGTTTTTCGGCAGCCCGCACGCGCTGTTGCTCCTCGTGCTTGCAGGTTTCCTGCCCAACGAGATCTGGCGGATGGCCGGGCTGTGGTTCGGCGCCGGCGTCGACGAGGGCTCGGAAGTCCTGGTGTGGGTGCGGGCGGTGGCGACTGCCATTCTCGCCGGCGTCATCGCGCAAATCCTGGTGCAGCCGCCGGGCGCGCTGGCCGGCGTGCCGGATTGGCTGCGCTATGGCGCAGTCGCCGCAGGCTTTGCGGTGTTCATGTTGACGCGACGCTCGATCTTTGCCGGCGTGGTCTCTGGCGAGATCATCCTTCTGGCCGGGAAATGGTGGCTTGGTTGATTGCATGGCCCATAATCCGGTACTGTCCCGCCCGACAAGAAAAGTTGCACGCGATCCGTGCCCATCTCACTGGATTAGGCAATGGTTCAGGATACCAAGCTCCGCGAGGGCGAAGTTACCGTCGACATGCCGGCAGCCCGCGATGCCGGGCTGGTCTTCATCGGCCGCATCCGCACGCCCTGGAAGTCACGGCTGGAGACGCCGCGACAGGGCCGCCACGACGGCCCGGTCTGCCGGCTCGAGATTTTCGAGCCCTGGGTGCCCGCGATCAAGGGCGTCGACTTCTATGAAAATCTCGAAGTGATCTATTGGCTGCATCACTCGCGCCGCGATCTCGTGCTGCAGAGCCCGAAGAATAACCAGAAAACCCGCGGCACCTTCTCGCTACGCTCGCCGGTGCGGCCGAATCCGATCGGCACCTCGATCGTGAAGTTCGTCGGCGTCGAAGACAACGTCATCCTGGTGCGCGGCCTCGACTGTCTCGACGAGACGCCGCTGCTCGACGTCAAGCCCGACCGCTGCGAGTTCTCGCCGCTGGCACCTCCGCAGCCGGGGGATTTCCAGACGGAGTAGGGTTCACCCGCCCCTTGAGGGGGCGGGTCGACGCGCGTGCAACGCGCGGCGGGGCGGGGTGAAGGTCTCTCCACGTCCGACAGCGTTCGTGTCGATAGACCGTCACCCCGCCCCGGCACGCATCTTGCGATGCGTGCCGACCCGCCCCCTCAAGGGGCGGGTGAAGGGATCACCCCAGCGCTGCCATCAGCTTGGTCGCGTTGTCTTCCAGCACCTTCACATCTTCCTTGCGGCTTGCGGGCGGCAGTAGCGCCACGCCATCGTGGCGCGGCATGATGTGCATGTGCAAATGAAACACGACCTGCCCGCCGGCGGGCTCGTTGAATTGCTGTACGGTGATGCCGTCGGCCTTGAACGCCTTCATCGCGGCGGCGGCGATCTTGTGGGCAGCGCGCGCGACATGGGCGTAATCGTCGGGCGTGATGTCGAGGATGTTGCGGGCAGGGACTTTTGGAATCACCAGCGTGTGGCCCGGCGAACGCGGCATGATGTCGAGGAACGCCAGCACGTGGTCGTCCTCATAAACCTTGTGGCAGGGAAATTCGCCGCGCAGGATTTTTGCGAAGGGGTTGTTGACGTCGTAGGCGGGCATGGGCTTCTTCCCTCAAGGTTTGATCTCAAATCTCACGTCGCCAGCTCAACCGGTCAAGTCTCGTCGGCGGCCTTGCGGAACGGGCCGGCTTCGGTCAGTTCCCGTCCGACCTCCGCGACATAGGCGCGCTCGCGCTTCAGATAGTCGGCAATCGCGCGGCGCAAATCGGGATCGGCGATGAAATGCGCGGAATAGGTGGTTTGCGGCAGGTAACCGCGGGCCAGTTTGTGCTCGCCCTGCGCGCCGGCCTCCACGACCTTCAGGCCGCGCTCGATCGCAAAATCGATCGCCTGATAGTAGCAGACCTCGAAATGCAGGAACGGGTGATGCTCGACCGCGCCCCAATTGCGGCCGAACAGTGTGTCCGAGCCGATAAAATTGATAGCACCTGCGATCCAGCGGCCGTTGCGCTTGGCCATCACCAGGAGCACGTCGCGGCTCATGCTCTCGCCGATCAGCGAGAAGAATTTTCGTGTGAGATAGGGGCGACCCCATTTGCGCGAGCCGGTCTCCATATAGAACGCGAAGAACGCATCCCACGCGTCCTCGGTGATATCGGCTCCAGTCAAGCGGTGGATGGTGATGCCGGCGGCCACCGCCTCGCGTCGCTCGCGCTTGATCGCCTTGCGGTGGCGCGAATTCAGCGAGGTGAGAAAATCCTCGAAAGTCCCATAGCCCTCGTTGTGCCAGTGAAACTGCTGGTCGTTCCGTTGCAGGAAGCCATGCTGACCCAACAACTTCGCTTCCGCCTCGCGGGCAAAGGTCACATGCACGGAGGAGGCGTTGGTCGCGTTGCACAGCGCCATTAGCCCGCGCGCCAGCGCCGAGCCGATCTGTTTGCGGTCGACGCCGTCGCGGACCAGAAGTCGGGGGCCGGTGGCAGGCGTGAACGGCACCGAGACCTGCAGTTTGGGATAATAACGTCCACCGGCGCGCTCATAAGCATCCGCCCAGCCGCGGTCGAAGACATACTCGCCTTGCGAATGGGCTTTCAGATAGCACGGCACGACGCCGACGATCTCGCCGTTGAGCCGTGCCAGCAGATGCCGGGGGCCCCAGCCCGTGCGGGCGCAGGCCGAGCCGGAAGCCTCGGCGGCAGCAAAAAATGCGTGGGAAACGAAGGGGTTATAGGCCGGCTTTGCAGCGGCGCAGGAGCCGTTCCGCGCAGCCAGCGTGTCCAGGTTTTCGAGGCCGTTCGGGTCGCCCGCCGGATTTGCGCAGGCGTCCCAATCCGCAGCTTTGATGTCGCTGACGGAGGGGACGGCTTCGAGGGTGATTTCGGATGATGCCATCTAGAAATTCAAACCGGTCCCATCATGCGATCAGCCAGCGCGCATGGCGACCAACGCCCTGCAAAGATCGTGCATCGGGCAGGCGAGTTCAAGGTGGCGCTGACAGCATCAGGTTCCCGGCAGGAACCCCTCGAAGATCATCTGGTCGGCGTAGCGTGCCGCCTGCGCACGCTGCTCCGGTGTACGCACGGTCCAGGCCAACAACGGCAGGCCTAAGACGTTGCGGGCGATCCAGGGCGCGGCCGCGGGCAGCTCATTCACCGAATAGGCAACGAAATGCGGCCGGGTGCGAAAAGCGTGGCGCAGATGCGTCATGCCGCGGCGCTGCTCCGCTGACGCTTCCGGCCACTCCTCGGCGGTATAGTCGTGCTCGGCTACGATGCCGCGGGCGCGGCCAGGGATCAGTTCGCGCAACGCCACCACCTGATCCGGATCGAAGGACATCCCAACCGCCGGGCCGTCATAAGAGGCGAGCACCTTTGCCATCCGTTTCACCAGCCGGCGGTCGCCGTCGAAATGGCTTTTCACCTCGATCACCAGCGGCACGCGGCCGGCGACCAGCGCGCAGAGATCGCCGAGCGTCATCATCCGTTCCGGCGTATCCTTGAAATTGACGGCCTTGAGTTCGGCCGCGGTCATACCGAGCAACGCGCCGGAACCGTCGGTGAGGCGGCCGAGCGCATTGTCGTGATGGACCATCGCCTCGCCGTCGGACGAAAGCTGGATGTCGCATTCGATGGCGAAATTGCCGTCGACGGCGGCCTGCGCGGCCGCCGGCATGTTTTCGACGATGCCACGCGAAATATCATGCAGGCCGCGATGAGCGACCGGCCTTGCCGTCAGCCAGTCCGGCGCGCGCACGAGAGCCGCTCCGCTTCAGGACACTTCGAAGATCGCGTCGACCTCGACGGCGGCATCCGAGGGGAGCGAAGCGACGCCGACCGTGGTGCGGGCGTGCCGGCCCTTGTCGCCAAACGCAGTGACCATCAGGTCGGAGGCGCCGTTGAGCACCTTGGGTCCGTCGAGAAAATCTGGCGCGGAATTGATGAAGCCGCCGAGCCTGACCACGCGGACGACCTTGTCGAGATCGCCGAGCGCCGCCTTGACCTGGGCCAGCAGGTTGACGCCACAGCCCTGCGCCGCGGCGTATCCCTGTTCGATCGTGACGCCGGCCCCGAGCTTGCCCTTGGCGATCAGCTTGCCTTCGGCGTTGGCGCAGACCTGGCCGGAGACGAACAGCAGGTTTCCCGAGCGCACGAAGCCGACATAGTTCGCCATGGGGGTGCGCGGCTCGTTCAGGACGATGCCTTGTGCCGCCAGCTTCTGTTCGACCGTACCCGCCATGTTTGCATCCCCGCTTGATGTGACCGTTCCTGACCTGCGGTCAGGCGCGCATTGTTTCGCGCATCGCGCTTTGTCTTGCAAGCGACGGTGGAGCTTCCGTCCAGCATGGCGATCGAGGCGGATCGTGCCCGAAAATGCCAAAAAACGGCGCGCCTCGGCCTCGAATTCTTGCGTTTTCGTGGCACCGCCCTAGTTGCGGCGCAATGGGCCCGTCACTAATGTAATCGAATCTCCCTCGAGGAAAAAACAGAACATGGCTAGCTCGTTCCCGATTCCGGTTCGTGCTTTGGTATTTTCGGCTGCTGCCACCTTGCTCTCAGGCTTCACAAACGGTCCGGCGCTGGCTGGCGCCAGCGGGCCATTTCTCGCCCACCAGGCGATGTATGAATTGAAGCTGGTCAAGTCGCGCGGATCCAATGCGATATCGGGTGCGCGCGGGCGCATTCTCTACAATTTTTCAGGTAGCGCCTGCGAGGGCTACACCTCCGAATTCCGCCAGGTGTCCGAACTTGACAGCGGCGAGGGCAGGCTGACGCTGAGCGACCTTCGCTCGCATTCCTGGGAAGATGCCGCCGGCAAGAGCTATCGCTTCAAGATCGACACCCGCATGAACGATACCGACTCCGCGCCGGTCGACGGCGTGGCGGAACGGGTCGGCGACCGCATCACGGTCAAGCTGAAACAGCCGGTTGCGAAGACGTTCGAGCTCGACGGCAAGGTCGTGTTCCCGACCGAACAGATCCAGCACATCATCGCCGCCGCGCGCGCGGGCAAGTCGGTGCTGGAGCTGATGGTCTATGACGGCTCGGATAATGGCGAGAAGGTCTACAACACGCTGTCGGTGATCGGGAAGCCGATCCCGGGCACCCAAAGCATTGCAACGCCCGATCCCTCGACCGCCAACGACCAGATGAAGGCGCTGACCCGCTGGCCCGTCACCGTGAGCTATTACGACCGCGACGCCAAGGCGAAAGACGGCGAGCAGACGCCGGTTTACGCGATGTCGTTCGAGCTGTTTGAGAACGGCGTCTCCCGCGCGCTGGTGCTCGATTACAACGATTTCGTGATTGCCGGCGCCATGGGGCGGTTCGACGTCAGGGATTCCAAACCCTGCAAGTGACGGCACCCTGAAAACGGTCGCGCCCGAAGATCGCGCGGGCGTCTCACACTTTGACTTGATGTCACCCGCGCGTGAAGTCGCCGGGCTTCAATCCGAGCGCTTTGACAGCCGGCGCCGGAAGCGGCCCCCAAGCCTCGACCCTTTCATTTGGGGCCATCATTGCTGCGATGATTGCCTCGGCCTTTGCCGGATCCCGTTCAGCCACATAGTAGACCGAGCGAACGGGTGCACCGCCTCCCAACGGTTCAGTCGTTACGAGGACAACCTGACCATCTGCCATGGTTTGATATACCACTGACGCGGTGTCATTTCCACGATGGGCCGCCCCCGCGAGCCCGCGCTGCAGCAACGGCCATACAAGATGGGCGCTCCCATCTTGTATTGTTCCGGCCCAGCACCAATTACGAATTGTGGGATGCAGAATCGCTCTGGGAGCGAGGACGTGGCCAGCAAAAAAATGACAGACGGAGGACTTCCCGTCATCGCGCGCTTTGAGGTGCGCCACCGCAATTACCTCGCGCCAGACGGCTCGATTAACCGACCGCTCCCTGCATTCGCCTCCGATGCCAACCTCATCACCGCGCTCTATCGAGCGATGCTGCTGCTGCGCAACTTTGACCGAAAGGCTGTAGCGTTGCAGCGCACCGGCCGGCTCGGGACGTACGCCGTTTCGCTCGGCCAGGAGGCGGTGTCGGTCGGGATAGCCAGCGCGATGCGCGCAGAGGACGTCCTGTTGCCCTCCTATCGCGACAATGGCGCGCTGATCTGGCGTGGCGTCAAGCTGGAGGAGATCCTGCTGTTCTGGGGAGGGGACGAGCGAGGCAATCAATTCTCCGGACCGGTCGAGGATTTCCCGTTTTGCGTTCCCGTGGGATCGCAGGCGCCGCATGCCGCCGGCGTTGCCTATGCCTTCAAGCTTCGCAAGCAGCCGCGTGTCGCCGTATGCATGTTCGGCGATGGCGCCACTTCGAAGGGTGATGTCTACGAAGCCATGAATTTTGCCGGGGTGCATAAATTGCCGGTCGTGTTCGTCGCCACCAACAATCAATGGGCTATTTCCGTCCCGTTACGACTACAGACCGGTTGCGAAACGCTGGCGCAGAAAGCCATCGCCGCCGGCTTCATCGGCGAGCAAGTGGACGGCAGCGATGTTGTGGCGATGCGCGCCGCGGCCGAAGACGCCATTGCCGCCGCCCGTGAGGGCCAGGGCCCGCGCTTCATCGAGGCGGTCACCTACCGGCTCGGCGATCATACGACCTCCGATGACGCGTTACGCTATCGCTCGGCTGACGAAGTCCAGGCCCGTTGGAAAGAAGAGCCGATTGCGCGCCTCAGGAACTATCTCGTGAGCCAAAAAATGTGGAGCAAGGCTGAGGAGGAACGGCTTGCCGCGGAGTGCCATGAGCGCGTCGAGGCGGCGGTCGAGCGCTACCTGGCAACGGAGCCGCGCCGACCCGAAGCCATGTTCGATCATCTCTATGCCGAGCTGCCCGAGACGTACGCCGCGCAGCGCCGCCAACTCGCGGGAGAGGGCGATGCCTGAAATGACGTTGGTCGAGGCCGTCAATCTGGCGCTCGCCCGCGCGATGGAGGATGACCCTGATGTCGTCGTGCTTGGCGAAGATGTCGGCATCAACGGCGGCGTCTTCCGCGCAACCGTTGGCCTGCAAACGCGCTTCGGCCCGGAGCGGGTCCTCGATACGCCGCTTGCCGAACTCCTGATCAGCGGGCTCTGTGTCGGCATGGCGGCGCAGGGGGTGAAGCCCGTCGGCGAGATCCAGTTCATGGGGTTTCTGTATCCCTGCATCGATCAACTGGTGAACCACGCCTCCCGATTCCGTAACCGCACCCAGGGGCGGCTCACCTGTCCAATGGTTCTGCGGACGCCGCATGGCGCCGGCATTCGCGCGCCGGAGCATCATTCGGAAAGCACCGAGGCGATGCTCGCCCATATCCCAGGCCTGCGCGTTGTCATTCCTTCGTCGCCGGAGCGCGCATACGGACTGCTGCTCGCCGCGATCCGCGATCCCGATCCGGTGGTGTTTCTGGAGCCGACCCGCATCTATCGCGCGGCGAAAGGTGAGGTGGAAGATAACGGTGAGGCTTTGCCGCTGGATGTCGCCTTTGTCCTGCGGGAGGGCCGCGACGTCACGCTGATTAGCTGGGGTGCGATGCTGAAGGAAACCATGGCGGCGGCCGACGCGCTGGCTGCCGACGGCATCGCCGCCGAGGTCATCGATCTCGCCACGCTCAAGCCTTACGATGAGGCCACGGTGCTCGGTTCGGTCGCAAAAACAGGGCGGTGTGTCATCGTGCACGAGGCGACACGCACCGGCGGATTCGGAGGCGAGATCGCGGCGCTGATCGCCGAGCGCGCTCTGACCTCTCTGCTCGCACCTGTAGCCCGCGTCACAGGCTACGACACGATCGTTCCGATGGCGCGGCTTGAGCAACACATGATGCCGTCGGTCGATCGTATCGTCACGGCCGCGCGCAAAGCGTGCCAGTTCAGTTGATTGCCAGCGGGTTTATCCCATGCGCCAGTTCGTATTGCCGGATCTGGGAGAGGGTCTCGAAGAGGCGGAGATTGTGAACTGGTATGTCAACGAAGGCGATCACGTCGTTACCGATCAGCCACTGGTTTCGGTCGAGACCGACAAAGCCGTCGTCGAGGTGCCGTCACCGTCGAGCGGACGCATCCTGCACCTGTTTGGCGCCAAGGGAGATGTGGTGAAGGTAGGCGCGCCGCTTGTCGAGTTTGCCGAAGGCCCCGAGCAAGACACCGGCACCATTGTCGGCGAACTTGGCGCTGGCGAGCCGCCGCCGGCGGCAGCGGCACCTTCCGGGCCAGCGGCTGGACAGAAAGCCCAGGTGAAAGCGCAAGTGTTTCCGGCGGTGCGCGCGCTCGCCCGCAAGCTCGATGTCGACCTCGATCTGATCGAAGCCACGGGACCCGGCGGCACCATCACGCGTGCGGATGTGGAACGGGCTGCCAAGGGCTTGTCCCATACCGGACCTGCCGAACCGTTGCGCGGTTTGCGGCGCGCGATGGCTCAGCGCATGACCACGGCGCATGCCGAGATCGTCCCGGCTGGCGTTACCGACGAGGCCGATATCGACGATTGGCGAACCGGCGAGGACGTGACGATCCGACTGGTGCGCGCGATCGCTGTCGCCTGCAAGACGGAGCCTTCGCTCAATGCCTGGTACAATTCCGACGCCGGTGAACGGCGTCTGATCGACCGTATCGATCTCGGCATCGCCGTCGATACCGGGGGTGGTCTCATCGTTCCTGTGTTGCGCAATGTCGCCGAGCGGGACGTATCTGACCTGCGAACCGGGCTTGACCGGATGCGGGCGGACGCGGTCGCGCGCTCGATACCTCCGGGAGAACTGCGCGGAGCGACGATTACGCTGTCGAATTTCGGAATGATCGGAGGCCGCTTCGCCAGCCTGATCGTGGTACCGCCGCAAGTGGCGATCATAGGCGCCGGCCGGATTACCCAAGGGGTGGTCGCCTATCGAGGCCAGCCGGCGGTGAGGCGCGTGCTGCCGTTGTCGCTTACCTTCGATCATCGCGTCGTGACAGGCGGCGAAGCCGCTCGCTTCCTGGTAGCGCTCAAAGCGGACCTTGAGCAGTTTTCGTGAGACAGCCGTGCGCAGGGCATCCACGAGCGCTGATCTATGGATGGCCGCGAACAGTCACCAGGAGGTTCGGTTAAGCCCGACAATCAGGGAGAGCCAGGATGGTAACTTACGTCGTGCTCGCCAACTTCACCGATCAGGGAGTCCGGAGCGCAAAGGACTCGCCGAAACGGGCAGAGGCTTTCAAGAAAATGGCCGAGACCTTCGGAATTACGGTAAAGGAGCTGTTCTGGACGCAGGGACGCTACGACATTGTGACGATCCTCGATGCGCCGGATGAATTTTCCGCCATGACGCTTAGCTTGAGCCTCGCCGCCTTGGGCAATGTTCGCACCGAGTCGTTGCGAGCCTTCTCGGTGGAGGACATGACCAAGGTCGTCGGCAAGATGCTCTGACAGCCGCTGCACAAGTCGGCCGTCTCTTGAAACCGAGGGCTGGCTTTTGCCGTCATGCCATGAGGATGGGCCTGTTGCGCGCTCGGAAAGACGCCGCGCTGGTAACGACGGCGAGGCTCTCATCACGATCTGCGTCAGGGACTTGGCGACTTCTGCTCGACTTCCTGAGCAGGGGGCTGCTCCGAAAGTGCCGCTTGACGGTCATACTCCTCAGGTTCGAACTGTTCCTTGAAGATCGCTCGCAGCAACCGCCAGAGTTCACGGTGGCCCGCGGTTTGACCGCCTTGCGACAGATACTCCGCGATATCCATTACGTCCGTTCTATAGTCCGCCGCCCCGCGAATACGCGGATCCATGTAGGTCCACTCATGTTCGACGTACAAGCGCTTGGTGTCGGTGTCGAAGACCAGGTTCCAAAGATCCAGCTCGGTGGTTTCCGGGCCTTTGACCAGCCGATGCAACTCCCGTTTTAAGATGGCCATGTTCCGTTCCTTCCGCGCAGGGTTTCGTGGAACGCATCCGGGCCTGTGGGGCTCCCTGCAAATTGGAGACTTAATAGAAATCTGATCATTCCTTGCCGGTTCAAGACCGCATAGTTGAGTATCTTGCTTTGAGGGTGGGCAAATTCGGCGTCAGGGATTCCAAGCCCTGCAATTAAGGAGGCTCGTCCTCGGGGCAGGCCTTGGGACGCGTGCTGCGCATCCTGCGATAACGAGTCTGGTCGAGAGCACCCGACCCGGATACGCTTCGGACGAACCATGCACGTTAGGGAGGCGCAAAGATGAGCAAGCTCGAAAAACTTCGGCCAAGCGGACTTCACCACAATCCGGCCTACTCCCACGTCGTCGTCGCTTCGGGCGCGCGCACGATCTACATCGCGGGCCAGGTGTCCACCGACGAGGAGGGGCGGGTGGTCGGCGAGGGTGACCTGGCCGCGCAGACGACGCAGGTGATGCAGAATATTGGCCTGGCGCTGAAAGCGGCCGGTGCGAGTTACGCTGACATCGTGAAGATCACCACCTTCGTCGTCGGCTATAAACCGGAGCTCCGTCCGATCATCGGCAAGGCGCGCTCGGTCTTCTTTGAAGGCATGGAGCCGCCGGCGAGCACGCTCGTCGGTGTAACGGCGCTCGCGGCCCTTGAATGGTTGATCGAGATTGAGGCAGTGGCCGTCGTCGATTGAGGTCGTCATTGCGAGCGCAGCGAAGCAATCCATGGCGCGGCATAACGGCTAGATGGATTGCTTCGTCGCTTTGCTCCTCGCAATGACGGGGAGAGAGCGGTCTACTCTTCCTCCTCGTCCTCTTCCTTCGCCGGTCCCTGATACGCAATGCCGCGGATCACGGCGGCATTGCCGAACTTCTTCCTTAAGTCATCCATCGCGCGCTCGGCGTGGGCCGAGCGGCGGTCGAGCATGTCGATGTCATCGGCCCGCGATCCCTCGCGCAGCGCGCTGACGCCTGTGCCCATCAGGCGGAAGGCGGTGCCGTCGATCTCCTTGGCCAGCATTTCGCGCGACACCGCAAAGATCTTCGCGGCGAGCTGGGTTGGCGCTTGAATCGATTGCGAGCGGGTACGCTGCCTGAAATCGGCGGTCTTCAGCTTCAGCGTGATGGTGAGGCCTGCAAGATTGCCGTTCTTCAGCCGGGACGACACCTTTTCCGACAGCCGCCACAACAGCCGTTCCAGCGTGGCGAAATCGCGGATGTCGTTTTCGAACGTGGTTTCGCTCGATATCGTCTTGGCGCCGCGGTCGGGGACCACGCTGCGGTCGTCGATGCCGCGCGCCAGCCGCCACAGCCGGCGGCCTTCGCCGCCGAACTGCTTCATCAGCTCGACCTCGTCGGCACGCTGCAGGTCCGCAATGATGCGAAACCCCCGCTGCAGCAGCTTGTCCTGGGTCGCGGGACCGACGCCGTAGATGAAGCCGACCGGCTTGTCGGCGAGCATCTCGCGGGCCTCAATCTGGTCGAGGGCGGCAAAGCCGCGCGGCTTGTCGAGATCGGAGGCGATCTTGGCCAGGAACTTGTTGCAGGACAGGCCGACGGAAACCGTGATGCCGATGTCGCGCTCGACCTCGCGGGCAAAGCGCGCCAGCACTTTTGCGGGGATCATGCCGTGAACACGCTGCGTGCCGGAAAGATCGAGAAACGCCTCGTCGATCGAGAGCGGTTCCACCAGCGGCGTCAGCGTCTGCATGGCATGCCGCACCTCGCGGCCGACGCGGACATATTTGGCCATGTTTGGCGGGATCACGGCCGCCTGGGGGCAGAGCGCCAGCGCCTTGAACATCGGCATCGCTGAGCGCACGCCATAGGTCCGCGCGACATAACAGGCAGCCGAAACCACGCCGCGCTTGCCGCCGCCGATGATTACGGGCTTGTCGGCAAGTTCCGGATTGTCGCGCTTCTCCACCGTGGCGTAGAACGCGTCGCAATCGATATGCGCCAGCGTCAGCGAGGGCAGGGCGTGGTGGCGGACCAGGCGCGGGGAACCGCATTCATTGCATCGCCTTGCCTTGATATCGAGGTCGCCGAGGCAATCCCGGCAGAACGCGCGCGGACCATCTAAGAAGGTTGGCGCCTGCGCGCTCACGGCACGTCGCGCTCCCAATGCGGATCGCCCAGCACCTGGCGCGCGGCGGCGATATTGGTCGGGTGCAGTTGCGAGGCGCTCGCAAATGCCTTCACCGTGGCGTCGTCCCGCATCACAAAATCCAGCACCGAGGCCAGAAATTGCGGGTCGGTAGCGGCCGTGCGCAGCGTCTCCGGACCGATGCCGGTTTCAGCCAGGAACAGGCCGAGCCGCTCGGGATCGCCGGCGATGAAACTCAGCGCCTGAACCGCAACGATTTCAGCCACTTCGCGAGGGTTGTGAACAGACTTTTTCAATAGATCGTTTGCCTTTCCGTTAACTTATGGTCTCTAATTTGGGAACCATCATGCCCGAGTCTGCGGAGTGTGTTCAACAATCGGGCCGCTTCGTAAAAGTTGGCGCATCGATTTAACGGCTTAGAGCGAATCTGGCGCTAGTTTGATTTCACTTTTCGACAGGGGGCGGCGTCGGAGCAAGACGTGCCGAAAGGCCGGACTTGTTTCCTGGGATGAGGGAGGGACGGGATGGCGAAAACCGTCCTGATCGTGGAGGACAACGAGCTCAATATGAAGCTCTTTCGCGATCTGTTGGAAGCGCATGGCTATCAAACCTCCGGCACCAGCAATGGTTTTGAGGCGCTCGATCTCGTCCGCAAGCTGCGCCCTGATCTGATCCTGATGGATATCCAGCTTCCGCAGGTGTCGGGCCTCGAAGTGACGCGCTGGATCAAGGACGATCCGGAGTTGCGCGCCATTCCGGTGGTTGCCGTCACCGCGTTTGCGATGAAGGGCGATGAAGAGCGCATTCGCGAAGGCGGCTGCGAGGCGTATCTGTCCAAACCAATTTCCGTCGGCAAGTTTATTGAAACCGTACGGCGTTTTATCGGGTAGGGGTGAGTTTCGATGTCTGCGCGTATCCTTGTCGTCGATGACGTTCCCGCGAACGTCAAGCTGCTGGAAGCCCGGCTGTCGGCCGAATATTTCGACGTGCTGACCGCTTCCAACGGCGCCGAGGCGCTCGACCTCTGTTCGCGCTCCGAATGCGACATCATCCTGCTCGACGTCATGATGCCGGACATGGACGGTTTCGAGGTCTGTCGCCGGCTGAAATCCAACCCCGCGACCCATTTCATTCCCGTCGTGATCGTCACCGCGCTTGACAGCCCGTCCGATCGCGTCCGCGGGCTGGAAGCCGGGGCCGACGATTTTCTCACCAAGCCGGTATCCGACATCGTTCTGATCGCGCGCGTTCGGTCACTGACGCGGCTGAAGATGATGACCGATGAGCTGCGCATGCGCGCCATCACCTCGCTCGAGATCGGCATGGAAGCGCCCGAGCGCAGCGCGATTGCCGACAAGGGCGTCGGCGGGCGGATCCTGCTTGTCGACGACCGGCCGTCGTCCTACGAGCGGTTGGCGCCGATCCTTGCCGCCGAGCACACCGTCGACGTCGAAATCAATCCGGCGGAAGCGCTGTTTCACGCCGCTGACGGCAATTACGATTTGCTGATCGTCTCTCTCAGCCTGGAGAATTACGACGGCCTGCGGCTGTGCAGCCAGGCGCGCTCGCTGGAGCGCACCCGCCAGTTGCCCATTCTCGCCATCTCCGACGCCGACAACAATGCGAGACTGCTGCGTGGCCTCGAAATCGGCGTCAACGATTATCTCCTGCGTCCCGTCGACAAGAACGAACTGCTGGCGCGGGCGCGCACCCAAATCCGCAAGCGACGCTATACCGACCATCTGCGCGACAACGTGCAGAACTCGATCGAAATGGCGATCACCGACGCACTGACCGGGCTGCACAACCGCCGCTACATGGAAAGCCATCTCTCGACGCTCGTCGAACAGGCCTCGAGCCGCGGCAAGCCGCTCGCTCTGATGATCCTCGACATCGACTTCTTCAAATCCATCAACGACACCTACGGCCACGACGCCGGCGACGACGTGTTGCGCGAGTTCGCCGTGCGTATCCGCAAGTCGATCCGCGGCATCGATCTCGCCTGCCGCTATGGCGGCGAGGAATTCGTCATCGTGATGCCGGAAACCGACCTGACCGTCGCCGGCATGGTTGCTGAGCGCCTGCGCCGCTCGATCGCCAGCGAAACCTTTGCCGTCAACAAGGGCACCAAGCGGATCGACGTCACGATCTCGATCGGCCTGGCGACGCTGGACCACAAGGGCGAGCCGGTCGCTGACGTGCTCAAGCGCGCCGACACCGCGCTCTATCGCGCCAAGCACGACGGACGGAACCGGGTGGTCTCGGCGGCGGCGTAGGCGATGGCGCGCAGTTGCTCCACCGGTCGTCATACCCCGCGCAGGCGGGGTATCCAGTACGCCGCGGCTTCTCCGCTCAACAACTAGCGTCTCCGGGATACTGGATCACCCGCCGGAGCCTGTCATCGGGCGCGCATTCGCGCGACCCGTTGGCGGGTGACGACAGCCGTTGTGTGGATGCTTACGCGGATGCCCGCATTTCTTCGCGGCCCTGCTTCACCGCCTCATACGCCAGCCGCTTGAACTCGAACGAGAACGGATGGACGAACGACATCTGGCGCTGCGCCATCATCACGCCGGCCATGTTGCGCTTCGGCGAGATCCACCATTGGGTGCCGGCGACGCCGCCCCAATAGAGTTCACCTGCGGCATCCGGGTGATCGAACGCCGAAGGCGTCACGATCAATCCGCCGGCCAAGCTAAACGCCTTGCCGGGCTGCTCTCCCATCAACGCAAAGCGGATCCACTGACCCTCGGGCAATTGGTTGGTCAGCATCAGCGCAATCGTTTCGGGCTTGAGCAGGGTCGGCCCGCCGGGCAGCAGGCTTCGGATCAGCGCGACCATGTCGGGCAGGGTTGAAACCAGGCCGCCGCCGCCGCTCAGTCTTGCGATCGGGCGCAGATAAGCGCCGGGGAAGGGCGAGTTGTCGGTTCTGGTCAATCCCGGCTTCATCGGCTCCATCAGGTCCGCACCGGCGTAATAGGCGACGAGCCGGCCCTGATCCTTTTCCGGCACGATGAAGCCGGTATCGACCATGCCGAGCGGGTCGAGAATGCGCGCCTGGATGAACTTGTCGAAACTCTGGCCGCTGATGACTTCGACCAGCCGCCCCAGCACGTCGGTGGCTAGCGAATATTCCCACGACGTGCCGGGCTGATAGATCAGCGGCAGGCCGGCCAGCACGTCCACCATGTCGGCCAGCGTCGTCATCGGATTGTGGACGCCGCGCTCGTTAAGCGCCTGGTAGATGGCGGTGCCGGGATCGAAGAAGCCGTAGCTCAGGCCGGAGCTGTGGCTGAGCAACTGACGGATGGTGATCGAGCTTTTTGCAGGCTCGGTATCGTCAAGCGAGCTGGCGCCGGGTCGCAGTACTTGGCGATTTCCGAGCTGCGGAATGAACTTTTCGATGGCGTCGTCGAGCCTGAGTTTACCTTCCTCGAATAGCAAGAGCACGGCGCAGGAGGTGATCAGCTTGGTGTTGGAGAAGACGCGGAAGATGTGATCGGTGCGGAGCGGCGTCTGCGCTTCCTTGTCGGCCCAGCCGACGCAATTCACGTCGACGAGGTCGCGCCCGACCATGACCGCCCAGGAAATGCCTGACAGCAGGTTGTTGTCGATATAGCGCTGCATGGCCGCGCGTGCTGGTTTGAAGTCGTAACCGTTTGCGGTCACTTTCAGGTCTTCCATTTTCGCTCCCACTTATCGCCGCTTTCTCTGACGTCGTCCCTGCGAACGCAGGACCCATAACCACCGATGCTGCTTGTAGCAAAGGTGACTACCACATCGGCGCATTGAAAAGCCACGGCGTATGGGTCCCTGCGTTCGCAGGGACGACGGTGGAGAGAGCCTCAAGAGGCCTACTTTGACTGCTGTTTCTTCGCCGTGCGTTTGTGCGTGGCTGCAGCCCCACCCACCTTCACCCCCGCATTCCTGAGCAGCACCGTTGCGGCTTCCTTTGCCGCGCGCGCCATCGCGGGATCGTTGCGGACGAGATCCTGCGCGATCGAGCCGTCCACGAGCAGGGCGAGCTGCGTTGCCAGCGCATCCGCTCGGCGGATGCCGAGTTGCGCCAGCAGGTCGCGAAACCAGAGGCGGCGGCTTTCCTTGAACTCGACCGCAACCTTTCGGACCGACTGATCCTCGCCGAGTTCGGCCACCGCGTTGACGAAGGGACAGCCGCGAAAATCTTTTGCCGAAAAGCGCCGCTCCAGCGAATCGAAAGTGCCGAGAATTTGCTCGATCGGCGACTTGTCGGAAGGCCGCGGCGCCACAAAGCGCCGGGCCAGATAGGCCGAGATCAGCGCGTCCTTGGACGGAAAATGATTGTAGAGCGTGCGCTTGCTGATGCCGATTTCGGCCGCGATGGTGTCGACGCCGACCGCGCGAATTCCCTGCAGATAGAACAGCCTATCCGCGGTTTCCAGAATCCGTTCCTTCATCACCGGTTTGGCGGGCAGGGTAGCCATGCGAATGCGTGGGTCACCGTTTGCTTGACAGCAGCGCCCCTTATAGCCCAGGTACACAGGTCTGTGTACCTATTTCAGATGCCAATTGCAGGACGCGGCGTTCGAATCGCGCCCCTTAGGGAGAATAAAAACAATGGCCCTGCTGCAAATCCTGCGTCCGACGCTGCCCATCCTGATCGGCGCATCCATCATGCTGACGCTGAGCATGGGGCTGCGGCAGTCGCTCGGCATTTTCATGCAGCCGCTGACGCAGGATATCAAAATATCGATTTCCGACTTCACGCTGGCAATCGCGGTGCAAAACCTCGCTTGGGGATTTTTGCAGCCGCTCGCCGGGGCGTTGACCGTGCGCTACGGCTTTCGCGCCATCATGGTGGTCGGCGCGCTGCTCTATGTCGCGGGCCTTGCCTTGATGGCGGGGGCGAACGGCGTTCTCGCCGTCATGATCGGCGGCGGTGTGTTGATCGGCACGTCGCTGGCATGCACCGCGGCGGCGATTGCGATGTCGGTTGCGGCGCGCGCCGTTCCTGCGTCGGTGCGTTCCACCGTGCTCGGCCTGGTGTCGGGCGCCGGCTCCCTCGGCGCGCTATTGTCGGCGCCGATCGGGCAGATGCTCAATGAAGATTACGGCTGGCGGATCGGGCTGGTCGGCTTCGTGGTGCTGTCGCTCCTGATGATTCCCGCGGCCTGGTACGCGGGCAGGGTGGACAAGATCCCGTTGCCCAAGCCGACAGAAGACGAGATCGGCGACACTTCGGCCACCGCCGCAACGAAGATGGCGTTCGCCAACGCGTCTTTCGTGGTGATGACCGGCGCCTATTTCGTCTGCGGCATGCAGCTCGTCTTTCTCACCACGCACCTGCCGTCATATCTGGCGATCTGTGGCATGGACCCGATGCTGAGTGCGCAGACGCTTGGCATGATCGGCGGCTTCAACGTGCTCGGCAGCATTTTCTTCGGCTGGGCCGGCCAGCGCTGGAACAAGCTGGCGCTGCTCGGCGGCATCTACATCTTCCGCTCGATCGCACTCGCTTGGTATTTCACGCTGCCGCCGACGCCGGCAACTACGCTGCTGTTCGGCGCCATCATGGGCTTCCTGTGGATGGGCGTCGGCCCGCTGGTTGCGGGCGCGGTGGCAGAAATGTTCGGCCTGAAATGGCAGGCGATGATCCAGGGGCTCGCCTTCATGAGCCACCAGGTCGGCAGCTTCCTCGGCGCGTTCGGCGGCGGGGTGCTGTATGACGCGCTCGGCTCCTACACCATGGCGTGGCGGATCGGCGTCGCGCTTGGCCTGGCCGGCGGCATTGTCCAGGTCGCGTTCGCACTGATCCGGCCGAGCGGACCGCCGCAGATGCAGACGGCGTAGTCGGGGAGCGTTCCCCGGATGCTGCGCAGCGCGCCGCACTTGCAGCGTGGTGCGCTGCTGATCCGGTGTCCATCCGCGGCTACTGTGGGTTCCGGCTCTGCGGTGCACCGCTGAAGAAGCGCTGCACCGCGTCCGGGACACGGATAGTCAGGAATCAAAAACGGGGCCGCAAGGCCCCGTTCAAAATCGTCAGCGATTGGCTCGCTTACTTGATCTTCGCTTCGCGGAATTCGACGTGCTTGCGCGCGACCGGGTCGTACTTCTTCTTGACCAGCTTGTCGGTCATGGTGCGCGAATTCTTCTTGGCGACGTAATAGAAGCCGGTATCCGCCGAGGAAACGAGCTTGACCTTGATGGTGACCGCTTTGGCCATGTTCAGAACCTCAAAAATGGGGGTGTCAGGCGCCGGCCAAACCGGCCTGCATTTGCCGCGCAACCTAGCTTCTGATCGCCCAAAGTCAAGGTTTTCGGGGCAAAAACCGGCATAAATCGGGGTAGTATCCATGTTTTTGCGCGTATTCTGATCGCAAAACCGGTGTCCACTTTTGCGGAATACGCGCGTTAACCCTCAAAGAACCGGTTTTTCGGCCTCGGCAGCCCCAAATTCTCCCGCAGCGTCTTGCCCTCATACGCTTTCCGGAAAATCCCGCGCCGCTGCAGTTCCGGCACCACCTTGTCGACGAAATCGTCCAGTCCGGCCGGGAGGAATGGGAACATGATGTTAAAACCGTCGCTGCCGCGGCTCATCAGCCATTCCTCCATCTGGTCGGCGATGGTTTGCGGCGTGCCGACAAAGGACAGTCCGCCATAGCCGCCGACGCGCTGGGCGAGCTGGCGCACCGTGAGCTTGTCGCGCGCGGCGGCATCGACGAGGCGCTGGCGGCCGCTCTTGCTGGCGTTGGTTTCGGGAATCGGCGGCAACTGGCCGTCGGGATCGAAGCCGGAGGCATCGGTGCCGAGCTGCACCGAGAGCGAAGCGATGGCGCTGTCGTAATGCACCATGCTGTCGAGCTTGGCCCTTTTCTCCTTGGCTTCTTCGACACTGTCGCCGACCACGACGAAGGCGCCGGGCAGGATCTTCAGATGCTCGGGGTTGCGGCCGATCTTCTCCATGCGGCCCTTGATGTCGGCATAAAGCTTCTGTCCGTCGGCAAGGCTGCCGCCGCCGGTGAATACGGCTTCCGCGGTTTCCGCCGCGAGCTGCTTGCCGTCCTCGGACGCGCCGGCCTGCACGATCAGCGGCCAGCCCTGCACGGGGCGGGCGATGTTGAGCGGGCCGCGCACGGACAGATGTTTGCCCTTGTGATTGAGCACGTGCATTTTGGCGGGATCGAAATAGAGGCCTCGTTCGACGTCGCGCATGAAGGCGTCATCGGCAAAGGAATCCCACAGACCCGTCACCACGTCATAAAACTCGCGCGCCCGCTTGTAGCGCTCGGCGTGCTCCATGTGATCGTCGAGCCCGAAATTGAGCGCTGCGTCCGGATTGGAGGTGGTGACGATATTCCACCCGGCGCGTCCGCCTGAGATGTGATCGAGCGAGGCGAAGCGCCGGGCCACGTGATAGGGCTCGTCGAAGGTCGTCGATCCCGTCGCGATCAGGCCGATATGCTCTGTCACGGCTGATAGCGCCGACAACAGCGTGAACGGCTCGAACGAAGTGACCGTGTGGCTGCGCTTGAGCGCATTGATCGGCATGTTCAGCACGGCCAGATGATCGGCCATGAAGAACGCGTCGAACTTGCCGGCTTCGAGCTTCTGGATCAATTGTTTGATGCGCGGGAAATTGAAATTGGCATCGGGCCAGGCGCCGGGATAGCGCCATGCGCCGGTGTGGATGGAGACCGGCCGCATGAACGCGCCGAGCTTGAGTTGCCGCTGTGCCATTGCCCCGTTTCCGTAGCTGTTATTGTTGGGAAAGAGATAGGCACAGGCAAGGGCTGCGCCATTAGGGGCGCGCAGAAGAATTTTGCAATTTAAAGGACAGGCGGAGAACGATTCGACGGTGGCAATACCGTCATTGCGAGCCAACGGGTCGCGCGAATGCGCGCCCGATGACAGGCTTCGCGAAGCAATCCATAGCACCGCAAGCGTCGAGATGGATTGCTTCGTCGCTAACGCTCCTCGCAATGACGGGGAGAGAGCGGGGGACTCTACGCCCCCAGCACGTCCTTCTGCATCTTGCCGCCGTAGAAGTGGAAGAACGGCACCGGCGCGTCGTGGCGCAGCGGGCCGGTCGCAAGGCGGCGATCGAGTTCGGCGAGCACGTTCTTGGTCATGGCGTGCGCGTCGGCGAGCGGCTGCGAGCCGATCTCGACCCACACCAGCTCCACCAGTTCAGCGTCGGCGTGGATCACGCCTTCGACCCGGTGGGCGATGGCTGACGCGTCGGCCGTGAAGAAGCGCGTATCAAAACGGCGGACGCGGCCAGGCGGAGTGATCGCGCGCGCGATCAGGAACAGGCCGGACGGATCGGGCAGCAGGCCTGCTTCCGCAAACGGCTTCCAGGCGCCGTCGAGTTTCACGGGTTTGTCGACCTTGCATCCGAGGCAGAGGCCGGTTTCCTCGCAGGCCTCGCGGATCGCAGCAACCGCCAGCGCGCGCGCCCGCGATGGTGCGATCTTCGGACTGCCTTTGAGCAGATTGGCTTCGAGCTCTGGGGAAATCGGCGCGGCCACCGGAATGCGGTTGTCCGACTTGTCGACACGCCCGCCCGGAAAAACATATTTGCCGGGCATGAACACCACCTTGTCGTGGCGCTTGCCGACCAGAACTTTCGGTTTGTCGCCGGAGCGGTCGATCAGGATCAGCGTCGCTGCATCCTTGGGCCGGAAATAGGGATGATGATCGGCTTCCTTTTCTTCCTTTACGGCGGTCGCGACGTCGTTCATTCCATCCCCATCTTTGGTGCTTCTTGTTACAACCGGTCTAGCTAGACCGGCGGCATGTCGCTAGGGGCATTTTCATCAAAGCCGTGCATGCGCAGCGCCCACTGAATGCCGACCACCGCGCCCTTGATTGGCTGCAACAATACGAGCGAGGAGACGAGCGTCGCCGGCAGATACATCGCCAGTTGCAGCCACACCGCGGGCGAGTAGTTGGTTTCGATCCACAGCGCCGCCGGCACCACGATGTGGCCGACGATGACGATGACGAGATAGGCCGGCAGATCGTCGGCGCGGTGCGGGGTAAAATCGAGCCCGCACTTCGAGCAATTGTCGGCAGTCTTCAGGAAAGCGCGAAACATCTTGCCTTCGCCGCAACGCGGACAGCGGCAACGGAAGCCGCGCTTCATCGCGGTCCAGAGGTCGCGCTTCTCGGCCTGCGCGGTGTCCCGGGTCCATGTCGTCGCGGCGTTCACCGTTTCCATGACTTGCCTTTCTTCGATTTGCCGGGCCTGGCTTTGCCCGACTTGCCCTTGTGAGGCTTGCGAACCTTGTCGCGCGGGCTGCGGCCCGGATGCGATTTCGACGGCTTTGCCGACGCTTTCGAGCCGTCGCGTTTTCTGCCGCGCGGAATGACCTTGCCTTCCACCTGGCCTTCCGACAACAGCTCGAACCGCAACGCGCCGGCTACCGGTGCAGCTTCTACCAGACGCACGTCGACAACGTCACCCAACCGGTGCATGGCACCGCTGCGTGAGCCGACGAGCGCGTGACGCGTCTCGTCATAATTGTAGTACTCGGTGCCGAGCGTGCGGATCGGGATCAGCCCGTCGGCGCCGGTATCCGATAACTTCACGAACAGCCCGGCGCGGGTCACGCCGGAGATACGGCCCTGAAACGTTGCGCCGATACGGTCGGCGAGGAAATGCGCGATCAGCCGGTCGGCGGTTTCGCGCTCCGCCTTCATCGCGCGGCGCTCGGTCAGCGAAATCTGCGCCGCGATCTCGCCCAGTGTCTCCAGCGTCTCGATCTCCGGCAACGCGCCTTCACCGAGACCGAGCGCGCGGATCAGCGCACGATGCACGATCAGATCAGCGTATCGCCTGATCGGCGAGGTGAAATGGGCGTAGCGGCGCAGGTTGAGGCCGAAATGGCCGTAATTCTCCGCCGAGTATTCCGCCTGCGCCTGCGAGCGCAGCACCACCTCGTTGACCAGCGGCTCGTAATCCTCGCCGCGGACCTGGCCCAGCACCCGGTTGAACAGCGAGGGTCGTAGCGCGCCGGTCTTCGCAAACGGGAGGTCGAGCGTTTTCAGGAATTCCTGGAGATTATGAACCTTCTCCAAGGTCGGTTCGTCATGCACCCGATAGATAAGCGGCAACGCCTTCTTTTCAAGCATTTCGGCCGCGGCGACGTTGGCGAGGATCATGAATTCCTCGATCAAACGGTGCGCATCGAGACGCTCCGGCACGATGACGCGATCGACCGTTCCGTCGGGCTTGAGCAGGATTTTTCGCTCGGGCAGATCGAGATCGAGCGGATCGCGTTCGTCGCGCGCGAGCTTCACCAGCGCGTAAGCGGCGTAGAGCGGCGTCAGGATCGGCTCCAGCAGCGGGCCGGTGATATCGTCGGGCCGCCCGTCGATCGCGGCCTGCGCCTGCGCGTAGTGCAGCTTCGCGGCCGAGCGCATCAGCACGCGATGAAAGCTGTGCGAGCGCTTGCGGCCGTCGGGGCCGATGACGAGCCGCACCGCGAGCGCGCCGCGCGCTTCGCCCGGCACCAGCGAGCAGAGATCGTTGGAGATGCGCTCCGGCAGCATCGGCACCACGCGGTCCGGAAAATACACCGAGTTGCCGCGCGTCACTGCTTCGCGGTCTAGCGCCGAGCCCGGCCGCACGTAGAAGGCGACGTCGGCAATCGCGACATGGACCACATAGCCGCCCTTGTTGTTCGGATCGGCATCGGGCGCGGCGTGCACCGCGTCGTCATGGTCCTTCGCATCAGGCGGATCGATGGTCACCAGCGGCAAATCGCGCCAGTCCTCGCGGCCTTTCAAGTCAGCAGGCTGCGCGGCCTCGGCTTCGCGCAAGGCGGATGGCGAAAACGCTTGCGGGATTTCGTGGGCGTGGATCGCGATCAGGCTGATCGCCTTTTCGCTCGACAACGAGCCGAGCCGCTCCTTCACTTTGCCGGAGGCGAGGCCATAGCCGCGCGAGCGCACCAGATCGACGCTAATGAGGTCGCCATCCTCGGCGCCCGCGGTGTCCGATGGCGCGATGTTCAATTCGCGCCCGGCCTGCTTCTTGTCGACGGGAACGAGCAGGCCGCCGCCGCCAGGCAGTTTGCGGAAGATGCCGAGCACGCGCGCGCGGGCCTGATCGATGATCTTGATGACGCGCCCGCGATAGGGGGCGCCTTCGCTATCATCAGCCTTCTCGATCCGCAGCAGGGCTCGGTCGCCGACGCCGGCTGCCGTGCCGGGTTGCAGACGGCGCGGGACGTGGATGCGGATCTTCGGCGCGGGGCCGCTCTGTTCTGTGTCCCATTCGGTGGGAGTGGCGAGCAGTTCGCCGTCGGTGTCGCGCCCGGTGATGTCGGCAATCACGGTCGGGGGCAGGAGGGCCGTCTCGTGAATCTTCCGGCCCCGTTTGGCGATGGCACCTTCGTCGGCGAGCTCGCGCAGGATGCGTTTCAGTTCGGCGCGGTCGGCATTCTTCAGGCCGAACTCGCGGGCGATCTCGCGGGTGCCGATCTTGCCCGGATGGGCACGGATAAAGGCGACGATGGCGTCCCGGGCCGGAAAGCCATGGTCGTGTTTTCTCTTCACTTATCCTCGCGCCTTGCCCGCGCGCTTTTTCGCGGGCGTCTTGGGTGCAGTGGGCTTTGCCGCCGATGTCTTGGCGGCGGAGGCGACCGGCGCGCGCGCCTTGCTCACGGCCTCCGATTTCGGCTTCGCGGCCGGCTTCTTCGCCGGCGCCTTCTTGGCGGGCTTCGGCGCATCGGGATCGGCAGCCTTGCTGGCAGTCTTGCTGGCAGTCTTGGCGGCGGCCTTCTTCGGCGCGGCCTTCTTGGCGCCGCGCTTTGGCTTGCCGCCGCCCTTGGCGGCGCGTTCGTCGATCAGCGCGATGGCTTCGGCCAGCGTGATCGTGTCCGACGTCTTGTCGCTCGGGATCGTAGCGTTGACACCGCCTGCGGTGACATAGGCGCCGTAGCGGCCGTTCTTGACGGCAACACCGCCAAGGCTCGGATGCTCGCCGAGCGGCTTGCCGGGATCGGCGCCGAAGCGGCGGCCGCTCGGGCCTTTTGCGATCTTTTCCGCGATCAGCGTCACCGCGCGGTTGAGGCCGATGTCGAACACCTCGTCGCCGGCCTCCAGGCTCGCATAGGTCTTCTCGTGACGCACAAACGGGCCGAAGCGGCCGATGCCAGCAGTGATCGGCTCGCCGGTTTCCGGATGTTTTCCAATTTCACGCGGTAGCGACAGGAGCTTCAGCGCCAGTTCCAGCTCCATGTCGCCGGGCGACATGTTCTTCGGGATGCCGGCGCGCTTGGGCTTTTCGCCCTCTTCGTAATCCTTCTGCTCGCCGAGCTGGATGTAGGGGCCGAAGCGGCCGGCCTTCACCGTCACGTCGAGGCCGGTTTCCGGGTCCTTGCCGAGAACGCGGTCGGCGCTCGCCTCGGAGTCGGCGGCCAGCGGACGCGTGTAGCGGCATTCCGGATAGTTCGAGCAGCCGACGAAGGCGCCGAACTTGCCGGCCTTCAGGTTAAGCCGGCCGGTACCGCAGGTCGGGCACTGCCTGATGTCGCCGCCATCGGCGCGGGCGGGGTAGATGTGCGGCCCCAGCATGTCGTCGAGCGCATCCAGCACTTCGGCGACGCGCAGATCCTTGATGTCGTTGACCGCGCCGATGAAGCCAATCCAGAAATCCTGCAGCACCTGCTGCCAGGAAATCTCGTTGTTGGAGATGCGGTCGAGTTGTTCCTCCAGCGCGGCGGTGAAGTCATACTCCACATAGCGCGAGAAGAAGTTTTCAAGGAAGGCGACCACGACGCGGCCCTTGTCCTCGCCATGCAGCCGCTTCTTCTCCAGCTTGACGTAACCGCGGTCTTTCAGGACCTGCAGGATCGAGGCGTAGGTCGAGGGACGGCCGATGCCGAGCTCTTCCATCCGCTTCACCAGCGAGGCTTCGGAGAAGCGCGGCGGCGGCTCGGTGAAATGCTGGGTGACGGCAAGCGCCTGTCGCTTCAGGGCTTCGCCTTCGCTCATGGCGGGGAGGCGGCGTGAATCCTCGTCTTCCTCGTCGTCGCGGCCTTCCTGGTAGAGCGCGAGGAAACCGTCGAACTTGATGACCTGGCCCGAAGCGCGCAACTCCAACACGCGCGAGCCGGCCTTCGCCGCGATATCCACCGTGGTGCGTTCGAGTTCGGCCGATTCCATCTGGCTCGCAATGGTGCGGATCCAGATCAGTTCATAAAGCTTGGCCTGATCGGGATCGAGGCGGCGGCGCATCTCGGCGGGCCGGCGCGACAGATCGGTCGGGCGGATCGCTTCGTGCGCTTCCTGCGCGTTCTTGGCCTTGGTCTGGTACTGGCGCGGCGCGTCGGGGACATAGGCGTTGCCGTAATCCTCGCCGATCACCTTGCGCGCTTGGGTGATCGCCGAGCCGTCGATCTGCACGCCGTCGGTTCGCATATAGGTGATGAGGCCGGTGGTCTCGCCGCCGATGTCGATACCTTCATAGAGGCGCTGCGCGATCCGCATGGTGTGCGCCGGTGCAAAGCCGAGCTTGCGGCTGGCTTCCTGCTGCAGCGTCGAGGTGGTGAAGGGGGCCTGCGGATTGCGGCGCGCGGGCTTTGCTTCGACGGTCGAAACCGTGAAGTTCGCCGCCTCAATGGCCTTCTTGAGATCTTCGGCTTCGGCGCCGGAGCCGATGTCGAGCCGCTGGATCTTCTTGCCGTCGGCGCCGACGAGACGCGCCTCAAAGCTGTCGCCGCGCGGCGTGGTCAGGGTCGCAACCAGCGACCAGTATTCGCGCGGGACGAATTTTTCGATTTCGAGTTCGCGGTCGCAGACCAGCCGCAGCGCGACCGACTGCACGCGGCCTGCCGAGCGCGCGCCTGGCAGTTTGCGCCAGAGCACGGGGGAGAGCGTGAAGCCGACCAGATAGTCCAGCGCGCGCCGCGCCATATAGGCGTCGACCAGCGCGCCGTCGATCTGGCGCGGCGCCTTCATGGCATCGGTCACCGCTTGCTTGGTGATGGCGTTGAACACCACGCGCTCGATCTTCTGATCTTTCAGCGCGCGTTTCTCTTTCATCACCTCCAGCACGTGCCAGGAGATCGCTTCGCCCTCGCGATCAGGGTCGGTTGCGAGAATCAGCCGGCTGGCGCCCTTCAGGGCCTTGGCGATGTCGTTGAGCCGGCCGGCCGCCTTGGGATCGACCTCCCAGATCATCTGAAAATTGGCGTCCGGATCGACGGAACCATTCTTGGCGGGGAGGTCGCGGACATGGCCGAACGAGGCCAGAACCTCGTAGGAGGCGCCCAAATACTTATTGATCGTCTTGGCTTTCGCCGGCGACTCCACGATGACGATATTCATGTCATTCCAATGGCTTACGGGAAAAGATAAAGGCGGGTTCCGCGAGACTCGCGGCCCACCGATTGGACCCGAACATGGGTGGTGAGGCGGCCCCTGTCAAATCGGCAAATGCCGCCAGGGAACCTTTCGCTGTCCACTTATATCTGAGGAGTTGCGAAATGCGCCCTAGAGTTGCGCCTCCAAAGGGGTTATTTCTGGGCAATACTGTATTCAATTGGATGCAAGTTTTTTGAGCAAGGCTGCAGGCGGCCGGAAGCGGAAAGCTTCAGGCAAGAAGAAGGGCTCGCCACCCGACGAACGTAACATTGAACGAGGTGAGGAGGGCGGCCCCGACGAGGCCGTGGCCTTTATCGCGGAGACCGTTGCCGAACTGGTCAAACTGGCGGAGCGCCACCGGCTCGAGGTGCTCAGCCATTTGCTGGGCATGGCGCAGCTCGAGGCGGAAGAGCGGCTGCGCACCCGCAGCAAACGCAAGCTGTCGTGAAAAGATGAAGGCCGGAATTGACAGTACGTGACCGTCGCGCTGACAGGCTCCGGCCCTGCGGCGGATTGGCGCTGGGCCAGAACGCGCATTGAACCCGGGGTGTAACTGCAGCACATTTTGGCAGGCGTTCTTGCCAATCAAAAGAACCGGAGAGCCGTCATGCCGAAAACCGCTGGCATCTCCTCCTCGGCGTCGCAAAGTTCGGATACCGCTCAACTTGTTTCAGTCGCCCTGTTTTCCGGGGTCGGTCTGCTGATCTCGCTGGTCGTCGTTATCCTCCGCATCAACGGCGTCTTCTGATTGAGCGGCTGCCTTCGCGCCTGGCGGCGGCAACCGCTCTCGTCTCAAGCTAGGCTGCCAACTCCTAGGCTGCCAAGTCGCTCGCTGCCCTCAGCGCGCCGGCCACGGCTTTTTCGCGATGCTCCGGGCCGACCTGAATGCCATCGGCGGAAATGAATTCGGGATTCCTGATGCCGATGAAGCCGAATACCCAGCGCAAATAGGTTTCGAGATGTTCGCCGAGCGCGGCCGGCGTGTCCGGGCCGTAATAGCCACCGCGCGAGATCGCGACGATGACGCGCTTGTTGCCGGCCAGCCCCTGGACACCTTGGGCATCGTATTTGAAGGTCTTCCCCGCGACCAGGATACGGTCGATCCAGGCCTTAAGCTGGCTCGGGATCGTGAAATTGTACATGGGCGCGCCGATCACGACGATGTCGGCGGCCAGAAACTCTTCCAGGACGGTCTGACCGGCGGCGATATCCTCCCGCAATGCAGCTTCCGGGGCCGCTCCCTGGCCGGCAGCGAGGTGTGAGCCGGTGAGATGCGCCAGCGGGGTCAGCGTGAGATCACGGTAGCTGACTTCGAGGCCAGGAGTGGATTGTCGCAGGCGGTCGACGACGGCGGCGGAAACCTGGCGGCTGACGGAGTGGGGGCCGAGAACGCTGGAATCGAGATGCAGGAGTTTCATGGTAGGGTCACCCTTATGGTATCGGTTTGTAACTGGCGCTATATGAGTGACCGTGACATAACCCCGCAAGAACGCACATTTCTTTCACCCGAGCACATCCATGAGACCCGAGCACATCAATGTTCCCGCCTTACCGCCCAGGGGTCACGACGGGGAAAATTGCCGCGCCGTAGCGTCGGTATTGGCGCGGGTTGGCGACAAATGGAGCGTGTTCGTGATCATGATGCTGATCGATGGGCCGCAGCGCTTCAATGAGCTCAAGCGCAAGATCGGCGGTATCTCACAGCGGATGCTGACGCTCACCCTGCGTGGACTGGAGCGCGATGGCCTCGTCACGCGCACCATCTTTCCGACTATCCCGCCGCGCGTCGATTACGAGCTGACCGATCTCGGCCGAGGACTCGCAGAGCCGGTGCAGGCGCTCGGCAAGTGGGCGTTCGAGCACTTGCCGGAGATCCAGGGCGCGCGGACCAGCTTCGATGCGCGCAATCCGAAGGACTAGAGTCTGACGAAATTAGGTTCAGTCGATCGCATGGCTGCGCCGGCCGTTGCCGGCTACTTTGCATGGGGTTGTTTTCGATATTTTGTTTGGGCGGTTCACGAAGCATCAGGCCGGACCTGATCTCATCATTCTCTAGATCAGCGACACCAGCCCGCCGCCGTGACGCTCCAGCCGTCCGGCGAGTTCGAGTTCGAGCAGCACCGTGCGGACGATGGTGGGCGAGAGGCCCGACATCCGGATCAGATCGTCAAGGCTGACCGGGCTCGGTCCCAGCAGCGCGACGATGCGCTCGCGTTCGCCTGGATCGGTGTTGAAGTCGAGCGGCTCGTCGTCCTCGCGCGCCTCGAGCATGATCGGCCGTTCGAGGATCGGCTGAATGGCGTTGATGACGTCGTTCGCTTCGGTGACCAGCGCCGCGCCCTGCTTGATCAGATCGTTGGTGCCGGCGGCGCGCGGATCGAGCGGCGAGCCGGGCACTGCGAACACTTCGCGGCCCTGTTCGGCGGCCATCCGCGCCGTGATCAGCGATCCCGACCGATGCGCGGCCTCGATCACGACGACGCCGAGCGAGGCGCCCGAAATCAGGCGGTTGCGGCGTGGAAAGTCGCGGGCGCGTGGCACGTGGCCGAGCGGCATTTCGGAAATCGCTCCGCCTTGTTTGAGCAAGATCGCCAGCAAATCTTGATGCTCCGGCGGATAGATCCGGTCGTGGCCGCCGGCCAGCGCCGCGACCGTGCCGCTTTCGATCGTTGCGCGATGCGCGGCCTGATCGATGCCGCGCGCCAGCCCGGAGATGACAACGAAGCCGGCGTCGCCGAGGTCGCGCGCCAACTGGCCGGCGAATTTCAATCCGGCGCCGGAAGCATTGCGCGAGCCGACGATCGCGATCATCGGCCGCATCAGCGCGTCGGGCGCACCGCGCACGCCGAGTAGCGGCGGCGGATCGTCGAGGGTCGCCAGCCGCGGCGGGTAGGCGGCTTCGCCCGGCGCCACCAGCGAGACGCCGATCTTGTTGGCCGCAGCGATCTCGGTCCGCGCCTCCTCCTCGCTGCAGATGCGCCCTGAACGCGCAGCGCCGCCACGCCGCGCCAGTTCGGGCAGCCGCTCCAGCGCCCCACGCGCATTGCCGAAATGACTGATGAGCGAGTTGAAGGTGCGCGGGCCGACATTGTCGCTGCGGATCAGGCGCAGCCGGTCGATCCGCTCGGCGTCGGTGAGGTGAAGGGTGGGAATGGTATGTGGCGTCCGGTCATGCATGCGGACGCAGCTTTGCCCAACCTGAGATTGCGATCAACCTGTTTGACGCAAAAACGTCCTGAGCTTGTTAGCGGCAGCAGGCAGCTTTGCCGCTTTCCTGAACGGGAGGACACGGCACGGAGCCGTACGAGCAGAACACGCAGCAGTCGCCCGCCAGCGGCTTCAGCCTCTCGCCGCAGCCTTGGCAGATATAAAAAAACTGGCAGGCGTCCGTTGGCATTTGCTCATCGGCTTGATGGTTGCAGCGCGGACAGGTCAGGATGGATTCAAGCTGCATCAGGAGTCACGGATAACTTTGACAGCGGCGGATCAATCATATTCCATCCAGCCGCCACAATCAAAAGCCGCAGGACCACGCCCCATGATCTCGCTCGCCGGCCTCCAGCGCCGCATCGATGCAGGCGAGCTTTCACCCGATGCCGCCGTCGCGCAGTCGATGGAAGCGATCACCACACAGGACAGGACGATTGGCGCTTTCGTCTGCCGTGCCGAAAATCTGCGCGCGGCAAGCACCGGACCGCTGCGCGGCATCGCGGTGGGCATCAAGGACATCATGGATACCGCGGAGTTTCCGACCGAGATGGGCTCGCCGATCTACCGGGGATATCGACCGCGCGGCGACGCTGCCGTCGTGATGATGCTGAAGCAGGCGGGCGCCAGCATCATCGGCAAGACCACAACGACGGCATTCGCCTCGCTGGATCCGACACCGACGCTCAATCCGCACAACAAGGGTCATACACCCGGCGGGTCGTCATCGGGCTCTGCCGCAGCGGTTGCGGCCGGCATGATCCCGTTGGCACTGGGGACGCAGACCGGCGGTTCGGTGATCCGGCCGGCCTCGTTCTGTGGCGTCGCCGCGATCAAGCCGTCCTACCACGTGCTGCCGACGGTCGGGGTGAAATGCTATTCGTGGACGCTCGATACAGTCGGGCTGTTCGCGGCCGGCGTCGATGACCTCGCGCGCGGGTTATCGGCAATGACCGGCCGGCCCGAATTGCTTCTGCCGCCCACGATTTCAACACCACGCATCGGCGTCGTGATCCAGGATTTCGCGGGCGCGCCGGAAGCGTCAGGCGAGGCTGCATTGCGGATTGCGAAGCGGGCGGTGGAGAAAGCCGGTGCCCCGGTGCGCGCATTGGATTTGCCCAAAATTGTTGCCGAGGCATGGTTGGCGCAACCGGTCGTGCAAGAGTTTGAGGCGCATCGGGCGCTCGCCTGGGAGTATCGTGAACATTACGCGGAAATGGCGCCGCTCTTGCGGGCCAAGCTGGATGGGAGCAGGGACACAACGCCCGCCGCCTATGACGCGGCGATTAGAATAGCGGACCGCGCCAGACAAGCGCTGGAAAAAGTGTTCGATGAGGTCGATGTGCTGCTGACCTTCTCCGCACCAGGTGCTGCCCCGCGGGGTTTGGCTTCGACCGGCGACGCCCGTTACAATCGGCTATGGACGCTGATGGGCGTACCCTGCGTCAACGTTCCGGCTTTTGTGGCGGGCGTCAACTTGCCGGTGGGCGTGCAGGTGATTGCGAGATACGGCGCGGATGCGCAAGCACTGGCGGCGGCGCGGTTTGTGGAAGACGCGCTTGCCCGGAAATAAATGCCAACGAGCTTGTTGCTCCCATAATGGGACCATGATATGTGATAACGAATGAGAGTTATTGCTCGCCGCACGTTGCGAGAATTCGTGCAGAGGCTTTCCGGCAGGAAGGACCAACCGGCAGTAAAAGCGGCGCTGGATGCATGGTTCGACGAAGTGAGCAAGGCTTCGTGGAAGAGCACGGCGGAGGTCAAGCGTCGCTATGCCACGGCAAGTATCGTCAGCGCGGAGCGGATCGTCTTCAACATCAAGGGTAATGACTATCGACTTGTAGTGGCTGTCGATTTCGAAAAGGGCATTGTCTGGATCAAATGGATCGGCACGCATAGAGCCTACGACAAGATCGACGTGACGGAGGTGCGATATGGCGACTGAACTGAAACCGATCCGCACCAAGGCGGATTACAAAAACGCGCTTGCCGAGGTTGAACGGCTTTGGGGCGCAAAGAGTGGGACACCGAAGGGTGACCGGCTCGATGTGCTGGCGACACTGATCGACGCCTACGAAGCGAAGCACTATCCCATGGATCCGCCGGATCCGATCGAAGCGATCCAATTTCGGATGGAACAGCAAGGCCTTAGCCGCAAGGATCTCGAGCCGTTGATCGGCACTCGCGCGCGGGTCGCAGAGGTCATGAATCGCAGGCGTAGTCTGTCAATCGATATGATCCGGCGTCTGCATGAGCAACTCGGAATTTCTGCCGAGATACTGATCCGCCCGACGCGTGAGGAAGAGGCAGCCTGATCGGCGGCTCGCTCCGCTACCTCGCCCCGATCCGTCCTTCAGTCCCGGCCTGCAAGCGCTTGATGTTCTCGCTGTGCTTCCAGAACAGCAGCAGCGTCAGCACGACGAACAGCGACGCCAGCGCGGGGTGGCCGAACCACCACAGGAACAGCGGGGTGACAAACGCGGCGACCAGCGCCGACAGTGACGAATAGCGCGTGGTTAAGGCGGTGGCTAACCAGATCAGGCAGAACATCACGGCCCCCGGCCAGAACAGGCCGATCAGCACGCCGATATAGGTGGCGACGCCTTTGCCGCCGTTGAATTTGAGCCAGACCGGGAAGAGGTGACCGAGGAAGGCGCCGAGCGCACCCAGCATCGCCGCATCTGCGCCGCCGAAATAGCCTGCGATCATTACCGCAGCCGTACCCTTGAGCATATCGCCGATCAGCGTCGCAGCGGCGAGACCCTTGCGCCCCGTGCGCAATACGTTGGTGGCGCCGATGTTGCCGGAGCCGATCGAGCGCAGGTCCTGCGTGCCTGCGACTGTGGTCAGCACCACCCCGAAGGGAATCGAGCCCAGCAGATAGCCGAGAACGAATGCCAACGGCAGCCATACTTCAGGTGACATCGCCGTTACTCCGCGCGGGCTGGTTCGGACGAATCAGACGTGTTCATAGACTGTCCGCCCGCCCACGATAGTACGCACGACGCGTCCCGAGAAGCGGGCTTCGTCGAACGGCGTGTTCTTGCACTGCGATTTGAGGTCGGCAGGATCGAGCACCCAGGGCGTATCGGGGTCGATGACGATCACGTCGGCCGGGGAACCCGCCCGCAGCGTGCCGCCGGGCAGGCCGAGAAGCTCCGCAGGGCGGGTCGACATCGCCCGGATCAGCGTCTTGAAATCCATTTCGCCGTTGTGGATCAACCGCAGCGCCGCCGGCAGCATGGTCTGCAGCCCGACCGCGCCGGAAGCCGCTTCCGCGAAAGGCAGCCGCTTCACCTCGACGTCCTGCGGATTATGATCGGACATCACGACATCGACCAGGCCGGAGGCGACCGCTGCGACAAGGGCGAGGCGGTCCTCCTCGGTGCGCAGCGGCGGCGAAAGCTTCAGGAAGGTGCGGTAGGGGCCGATGTCGTTTTCGTTCAGGGTGACGTGGTTGATCGATACGGAAGCGCTGACGTCGAGGCCGGCGTCGCGCGCGCGCTTCAGGATCTCCAGCGACTCGATCGACGATAGCGAGGCCGCGTGATAGCGCCCGCCGGTCAACGCTACCAGACGCATATCGCGCTCCAGCATCACGGCCTCGGCGGCGTTGGGAATGCCCGCGAGCCCAAGGCGGGCGGCGAACTCGCCCTCGTTCATCACGCCTTCGCCGACGAGATCAGGGTCCTCGGTGTGGTGCACGATCAGCGCGTCGAAATCGCGCGCATAGGTCAGCGCCCGGCGCATCACCTGAGCATTGGTGACGCTCTTGTCGCCATCGGTAAAGGCGACCGCGCCGGCGGCCTTCAAGAGGCCGATCTCGGTCATTTCCTGGCCGCCTAGCCCCTTGGTCAGCGCCGCCATCGGGTGGATGTTGACAATCGCGGTGTCGCGGGCGCGGCGCAGCACGAAGTCGACGGTGGCCGAATTGTCGATGACGGGCGAAGTATCCGGCTGGCAGATGATGGTGGTGATGCCGCCGGCGGCTGCCGCCTGGCTCGCGGAGGCAAAGGTTTCGCGATGGCTGGCGCCGGGCTCGCCGACAAAGGCGCGCATGTCGATCAGCCCGGGGGCGACGATCTTGCCGGCGCAATTGACGATGTCGGTACCTTCAGGCACGCCGGCGGCGCCGATGCCGCGCCTGGAGTCACGGATCGTTCCGTCGGCAATCAGGACGTCGCCGGGGCCGTCAAGGTCCCTGGAGGGATCGACGACACGGGCATTGGCGAGCAGGATCGGGCGGCGGTCAGTCAGCATGATTTACGCGTTCGGCAGGTTGCGGGCGAGCGCTTCAAGCACCGCCATCCGCACTGCCACTCCCATTTCCACCTGTTCACGGATCAGCGATTGCGCGCCGTCGGCCACGATCGAGTCGATCTCGACGCCGCGATTCATCGGGCCCGGATGCATCACCAGCGCGTCCGGCTTGGCGTAAGCGAGCTTCTTCTGGTCGAGGCCGAAATAGTGGAAGTATTCGCCCGATGACGGCACGAAGGAGCCGTTCATGCGCTCGCGCTGCAGCCGCAGCATCATCACGATATCGGCGCCGTTGAGGCCTTCGCGCATGTCGCGCGCGACCTCGACGCCCATCCGCTCGATGCCACGCGGCAGCAGCGTGGAGGGCGCGACGACGCGGACACGCGCGCCCATGGTGTTGAGCAGGAGGATATTGGATCGTGCTACGCGGGAGTGCATGACGTCGCCGCAGATCGCGATCACGAGACCTTCCAGCCGGCCTTTATTCCGGCGGATGGTCAGCGCGTCCAGCAGCGCCTGGGTCGGATGTTCGTGCGCGCCGTCGCCGGCATTGATCACGGAACCGTCAACCTTGCGCGCCAGCAGTTCCACCGCGCCGGAGGCGTGGTGCCGCACCACCAGGATATCCGGGTGCATGGCGTTGAGCGTCACCGCGGTGTCCATCAGCGTCTCGCCCTTGCGGATCGAGGACGAGGACACCGACATGTTCATGACGTCGGCGCCAAGCCGTTTTCCCGCCAGTTCGAACGAGGATTGGGTTCGGGTGGACGCCTCGAAAAACAGGTTCACCTGGGTGCGACCGCGCAAGGACGTGCGCTTTTTGTCCACCTGGCGGTTGAGCTCGACATATTCCTCGGAAAGGTCGAGCAGGCCGGTAATATCGTCAGCGGAAAGCCCCTCGATTCCCAGCAAGTGCCGGTGCCCGAGGACAAAGGTCGATTTCGATGCAGGGGTCATTAAAGCGAGAGCTATAGGCAGAGATGCCATGCAGGGCAAGCTTCAAATCAGAGGTGCCGACTTATCCACTAGCGCTTCGGCGGCAAGGTAAACGGGCCTCCCAGTGTTCCGTGCCCCGGGGATTCCACTAGAATGGCCGGGATCGGCAGACGGTACATCGGGCCATGGAAAACGTGCGGCATTTCACTCAATGCATTCGGATCATGTGGGCGCTGGCGTGATCGTCGGCAGGGGTGCGGGAAGGCGGATGACACTCGCGGCGATGTTCGCGGCGGGTTGCATCGCCAGCGCCGCCGCGCAGGCGCCAAAACTGCCCGCCGGTTTCGTTTATCTGCGCGATATCGATCCGACCATCATCCAGGATATCCGCTACGCCGGCTCGAACAATTTTGTCGGCCGTCCACTGCGGGGTTATGCGGCTGCCGAATGCGTGGTGAAGCGCGATGTTGGCGTGCTCTTGAAGAGCGTTCAGGAAGAACTCGCGCTGCAGAACCTGTCGCTGAAGATGTTCGATTGCTACCGCCCGACGCGCGCGGTGGCCGACATGGTGGCCTGGTCGCGCGATGGCCGCGAAACGCCGGCGCAGAAGCGCTACAATCCATCGTTCAGCAAGGCCGACCTGTTTCGCCTGGGCTATATTGCCGAACGTTCCGGGCATTCGACCGGAGCTGCGCTCGATCTCACATTGGTTGATCTGAAGGCCGACAATTCGGCAACCTTCGATCCCGCCAAGGATTATGCCGACTGCATCGCCAACGTGAACCTGCGCGCGCCGGAAGGCAGCGTCGACATGGGCACCGGCTACGATTGTTCCGACGCCAGGTCGCACACGGCGGCGAAATCCATCACCGCGGCGCAACGCCGCTGGCGCGAGAAGCTGGTTCAGGTGATGGCGCGGCGAGGATTTGTAAACTATTCGAAGGAGTGGTGGCACTTTTCGCTGCCGGGCGCGGGCGGGCGGGCCTATGATTTCCCGATCACGCCGCGGAAGTGATTTAACCGTTTCAGGATCAGCCATGAGCCAGGCAACATTTTCGACCCACGAGGTCTTCAACCAGTCGCCGCCATTTTGGGATGTCGATCTATACGTGGCCGACCGGCCGCTGCTCGATGCAGTCGCTGCCAATGGCGGCGCTGCAGCAGAGGGGGAGCTGTCTGACTTCGGCAAGCATTGGGGTTCTGCGGCAATGGCGGAGCGCGGCCGCATTGCCAACGAGAATACGCCCAAGCTGCGCACCTTCGATTCACGCGGCAATCGCCGCGACGAGGTCGAGTTTCACCCTGCCTATCACGAACTGATGGCGCATAGTGCGCATGCCGGCGTGCATAATTCGACCTGGACCGCCGACGGCAAACCGGCCGGCGGTGCCTCCGAAGTGGTGCGCGCGGCAAAATTCTACATGGCAGCACAAGTCGAGACCGGGCATCTCTGCCCGATCACCATGACGCGCGCGTCGGTGGCGGCGCTTGCGGAACAGCCTGACCTATTGGCGAAGGTGATGCCGGTCGTCGCGACGCGTTCCTATGACCCGAGCTTTGCGCCGTGGCCGACAAAACGCGGCATGACGCTCGGCATGGGCATGACCGAGAAGCAGGGTGGCACCGACGTCCGCTCCAATATGACCCGAGCGGAGCGTGACGGGGACGTCTACCGCATCACCGGACACAAATGGTTCATGTCGGCGCCGATGTGCGACGCCTTCCTGGTGCTGGCGCAGGCGGATCAGGGATTGACCTGCTTCTTCATGCCGCGCTTTGCCCCGGACGGCTCGGTCAACGCGATCCGGTTCCAGCGGCTGAAAGACAAGCTCGGCAACCGCTCGAACGCCTCCTCGGAAGTTGAGTTTCACAGCGCCTACGCCGAGCGCGTCGGCGCCGAGGGCAAGGGCATCCGAACCATCATCCAGATGGTGCAGTTGACGCGGCAGGATTGCGCGATTGCTTCCGCCGGGCTGATGCGATCGGGCCTGGCGCATGCGCTGCATCATGCACGGCACCGCAGCGTGTTCCAGAAACATCTCGCCGACCAGCCATTGATGCAGGCGGTGCTGTCGGACATGGCGCTGCATGTCGAGGCCACCGTCGCGCTGGTGATGCGGCTATGCCGTTCGTTCGATCGCGCTCCCCTTGACGCCAAGGAAGCCGCCTATATGCGGCTGCTGACGCCCGCCATCAAATACTGGGTCTGCAAGAGCGCGCCGGGCTTTCTCTATGAGGCGATGGAGTGCCTCGGCGGCAATGGCTACGTGGAGGAGGGCATTCTGGCGCGGCATTACCGGGAGTCGCCGGTCAATGCGATCTGGGAAGGCTCCGGCAATGTGATGTGCCTCGACGTGCTGCGCGCGCTGTCGCGCGAGCCCGAAGCAGCCTCCGGCATCGTGCATGAACTGACCGGAGAGACGCTCGGATTGCCGGGCGCGGGTGAAGCCACCGCGTTCATCGGCAAGGCATTCCACCGGCCGGACAGCGAGCGTGTGGCGCGGCTGGCGGTCGAAAAACTGGCGCTGCTGGCTGCTGCTGCTGCGCTCAATGCCGTGTCGCCACGGCATGCCGAGTTGTTCGCAAGCACGCGCCTTGCCGGCAACCACGCCGGCATGTATGGCGCAGTCGATCTGGATAGTGGTTATGTCCGCGGCCTTCTGGAGCGCGCGCTGCCGTGAACATGTCTCCCACCGTCATGGCCGGGCTCGGCATGACGACATCGAGAAAGTGATTGATGGATTCCCTCACCACCGCAAGTCCCACTGCCGTCCCGCCCGCGATCCCCGATCAGCGGCCGCCACGCGCCTGGAAATTCTGGGGCACGACGCTATGGGGCGTGTTCATCTTTGCCGCGATGTTCCTCGGCCAACTCTCGGTCATCATCTATTTTGTGCTGCGGCAGGGCGGATCGTTCGACATCACCGAGGCGATCCGTGTCATCGGCGGCGGCCTGACGATCTCGCTCTCGGTGATCCTGGGATTGCCCGCCGTGCTGTTGGCGACATGGGTCGCGATCCGTCCGACGCGCATTCCCTTTGCCGATTATCTGGCGCTGCGCTGGCCCTCATGGCGCGATTTCTTCATCGGCCTCGCCGCGCTAGTCATTCTCGTCGGCGGCTGGGACCTGCTGTCGCGCGCGCTCGGGCGCGAGGTGACGCCGGGCTTCATGGGCGAGGTCCTGAAAACAGCGCAGGCCGACGGCGCGCTGTGGCTGTTGGTGATCGCGTTTGCCGTCGCAGCACCCATGTGGGAGGAGATCTTCGCGCGCGGGTTTCTCTATCGCGGCTGGTCGGAGTCGCGGCTCGGCGTCGCCGGGGCCATCTTCCTGTCGTCGCTGGCCTGGACTTCGCTGCATCTGCAATACGACTGGTTCTTTTTCGGCGAGGTGTTTTCGATCGGCTTGTTGCTGGGCTATCTGCGCTACCGCACCAATTCGACCTGGCTGACCATCGCGCTGCACGGCATCAACAATCTGGCGGCGACCATCCAGACTTTCTGGCTGGCTGGCTCCCACTAGCTAGCACAAAGCCGCCAGCGCGATGGCAATCGGCATCGTGATCGCCGCCAATATGGTCTGCAGCGTGATGATCTGGGCCAGCAGCGGTGCGTCGCCGCCCATCTGGCGCGCCAGCACATAGGCCGAGGAAGAGGTGGGCACCGCGGCGCAGGCCGTGACGATGGCAAGGTTCGAACCCGAAACTCCGAACCAGAGCGCCAGCGTGACCGCGATGACGGGCATCAACACGAGCTTGAGCACCAGCGCGACCGAGGCGGCGAGGCTCGGCCGGAACATGCCTTCGAGGTGCAGGCCGGCGCCGGTCACCAGCAAGCCGATGGCGAGCGAGGAACGTCCGAGCGCATCGGCCACCTCGTGCCAGAGTTTGGGAAGCGGGATGTGGGTGACGTTGAGCGTCAACCCGATGACGCAGGCCCAGATAAACGGATTGAGTGCCACGGTCGCGACGATGGTGCCAACCGAGCGCTTTTCCGGCGAAGCGTAGTGAGCGAGCACGGAAACGCTGAACACGTTGACCAGCGGAATGATGGCGACCATCGCGACGGAAGCCAGCGCCAGCCCGAGGTCGCCGAACAGATTGCCCGAGACGGCGAGCGCCACATAGGTCTGCCAGCGGGTGGCGCCCTGGAAGATCGAGGTGAAGGCTGGGCCATCGACCGACAGGCGGGCGAGCAAGGGCCGTAGCGCCAGGCAGAGCAGCGACATCAGCAGCACCGAGAGCAGCAGCGCGCCGCCAACGCCGGCCACCGGCACCTTGCTCAGATCGGCCTTGACCAGCGTCTGCACCAGCAGGACCGGAAACAGCACGTAATAGGTCAGCCGTTCCAGTCCATGCCATTGCGTCTCGGGCCGGATCAGGGTCCGCTTCAGGATGAAGCCGAGCACGATCAGCAAAAACACCGGCAGCAGCGCCGCGATGACGACCGCCATGCTCAGCGATCCCTGCGCAGTTTTGCGAGCCGGTCCAGCGCGCCCTGCAGGATGAAGATCGCGGCGTGCTCGTCGATCACCTCGGCGCGGCGGGCGCGGGAAACGTCCATCCCGATCAGCTCACGCTCGACCGCCGCGGTCGAAAGCCGCTCGTCCCATAAGGCAATGGCAAGCCCGGTGAGATTGGAGAAATTGCGGGCAAAGGCGCGGGTCGATTGCGCGCGCGGCCCCTCGCTGCCGTCCATGTTGATGGGCAGCCCAAGCACGAAGCCGACCGCGTTGCGCTCGCCCGATATCGCGAGCAGCCGCGCCGCATCGGCCTTGAAGGCCTTGCGCTGGATGGTCGCGACACCGGTCGCCAGCCGGCGGTCGGGATCGGACACGGCGACGCCGATGGTTTTGGTGCCAAGATCGAGGCCGATCAGGGCGCCACGCTCGGGCCAGTGCGTCACGGCGTCGATCAAGGGGAGGATGGGGGCGGGCATCGCCCCGCTTAACACGCGTCGCGGCGCGCACGCAAAGCCCATCGCGGCGTGGCATCCATGCGAGAAGGCCACGCCACGCTTGGTCTTACCGGATCGCGATCGGGTTGATCATGCTCTGCACGCCGCCCTTGAAGCGCGGCTGGCCGAGCACGAACAGGAACTCATAGCCTTTTGTCCTTGGCGAGTTCGGCCGTGTCCATGTTCTCCAGAATATAGGTGCCGTTCATCGCCAGCAGGATCTGGTGCACCTCGAATATGTTTTTCGATTCGAACGGCAGGACTTCGAGCCCCCAGGTATCGGCGCCGACCGCGACCACACCCTTGCCGGTGAGATACTTGGCGCCTTCGACGCCGAGACCGGGTTCGCCGGCGCCATAGCGCTTGTCGTCCTTGCCGATCAGGCTGAGCCAACCGGTATGGAAAATAACGACATCGCCCTGGCGGATCTCGACGCCCTGCTTCTTCGCGACTTCCTCGATCTCCTTGACGTTGAAGGCGGTGCCTTCCTTGACTATGTCGGTGTTGTAATAGGCCGCCATGTCGAGCAGCACGCCGCGCGTCACCATCGGCGGGATTTTCTCGATGCCGAGCTTTTTCAACCCGGTAGGGTCGGCGAAGTCGGCGAGCTTGTTGCCGTTGTAATAGACGTGCTCGATGCCGAGATGACCGAGGCCGTCGAGCTGGCTGCCGACGCCGACCCAGCCTTCGATGATGTCGTCATTATAGGTGGTCTTGTTGGGACCAAGTCCGGGAATGCCGGCCTGGCCGGGCTGCACGACGGTGATCTTGAAGGCCCGCGGCGGATAGGCGGGGGTCTTGGAATCGACGGGAATGCCGAGTGCGTAGGTCTTGCCGGTCTTGACCAAACCCGCTGCCTTCACGACGAGTTCGGGCGTCATGTAGTTGGCGGCGCCGATCTCGTCGTTCGGTCCCCATTTCGATTTCGTCCAGTCTTGAGCGCTTGCCGTTCCGACGGTACCCAACAGGGCGACAGAACAGCACAACACGAATGCGTTGCGCATCGCAGTCCCTCCCAGATGTTGACGTTATGGTTCTTGGCAACTAGCGCCTCATACTAACGTAGCGGTGCGCGGCGGCTAGAAATTTTTCGAGCCGATGCGTGTGTTGCGATGGAAAGCCGCGAGTGCTGCGCCGCAATTCGACTTGTTGCAGAATTGAGGCAGCGGAATTTTCGCGCAACGGAACGCGTGGGGCAGTTCAGTGGATGCGCTTAGCCTGTTTGGTTTGTTCTCGGTAACCGCGATGCTGGTGGCCTACGCGCTGGAGGACCGCAGCCACTGGTTCATCCTTGCCTTTGCAGGCGCATGCGCGCTCGGCTCAGTGTACGGATTTCTGCAGGGCGCCTGGCCGTTCGGGCTGGTCGAAGCGATCTGGGCCGGCGTCGCGCTGCGGCGCTGGAATGTCAGGCGGCGATGACCTCGCCGTTATTTTCCAGGCAGGCGGCAAAGCCCTGCAGGGCGCTGTATTGATGGGCCGTGCGACGGGTGATGAAAAGCGTCTCGACGCGTGCCTGCGCCGGGCTCAACGTGTGGACGTTGACAGTGTCGTTCCGCCCGACCACGACGCGCGGCAGCAGCGTCACGCCCATGTCGGCGGCGACGCAACCGATCATGCCGTCGAGCGTGCCGAGTTCGAAGCGCGTGGCCGACGGCCAGCCGAATTCCGAAAACACCTGTTCGAGCCGCTGCCGGTAGGTGCAGCCGGTTCGGAAGACCAGGGCGGTCGGACCCGAGCCGGGCGTTCCCGCGCGTAAAGCACTGAGGCTCTGCCAACGCCGCGCCGTGACCAGCACCAGTTCTTCGTGGAAGGCGAGCGTCGTGTCGAGTTCGGCATGCTCGATCGGACCGGCAACGAATGCGCCGTCAAATGTGCCGTTGAGCACGCCGGCGACGAGGTCAGCCGTTGTCGAGGTCCGCAGGCTCAATTGAACAGCAGGGAAGCGGCGATGGAATTCCGCGAGCAAAGAGGGCAGGCGTACTGCGGCGGTCGTTTCCATCGAGCCAATCGACAGCGGCCCCTTCGGCTCGCCGTCGTCGCGCGCGGCCAGCACCGCCTCGCGCGACAGCGCCGCCATCCGATCGGCATAGGGAAGCAGGCGGCGGCCGGCGCCGGTCAGCGTCATTCCGCGGCTGTGCCGTTCGAACAACGCGGTGCCGATCTCGGCTTCCAGCGCCTTCACGCGCTGGGTGACGTTGGACTGCACAGTGTTGAGTTCGTCGGCGGCGCGGGTGATGCCGCCGAGCCGGGCAACGGCCGAGAAGGTGACGAGATCGCTCAGCTCCATGGTGAGCTCCGTTTCTTTCTAGAGATGGCAGAATTCAATACTATTCATTTTTAGAGAATGATAGTTCGGCCTAGACTGCCTGTCCAGTTTGCAGGGAATGGACATGCCGATCCCCACGCCGTTGACCGCCCGTCTGGGCATCCAGCATCCGATCTTGTCGGCGCCGATGGATGTGATTGCGGGCGCGCGTCTCACTTCCGCGGTCAGTGCTGCGGGAGGGTTCGGCATCCTCGGCGGCGGCTATGGCGACCGGGCGTGGCTCGAGCAGGAGACGGCCAAGCTTGCCGATCTATCCGATCCCTTCGGCATCGGCTTCATCACCTGGAGCCTTGCCAAGCAGCCGGCGCTACTGGATGTCGCGCTTGAAGCCGGTCCATGCGCCATCATGCTCTCGTTCGGCGATCCCACACCTTTCGCACCGCGTGTCAAATCATCGGGCGCGTTGTTGATCTGCCAGGTTCAGGACGAGGACATGGCGCGACAGGCGCTGGATGCAGGCGCTGACATTCTGATCGCGCAGGGAACGGAAGCCGGCGGCCACGGCGCCTCGCGCAGCACGATCGACATCGTGCCGGCGATTGTTGATCTGGCGGCCGGCCGGGTGCCAGTCGCAGCAGCAGGCGGGATAGGCGACGGCCGCGGGCTTGCGGCGATGATGATGCTGGGCGCTTCCGGCGTGCTGCTTGGCACCCGCTTTTATGCCAGCCAGGAATGCGACGGAGCGGACGAAGCCAAGCGGCGCATCTGTGCCGCAACCAGCGGCAACAGCGTCCGCGGCATCATTTTCGATCTCTCGCGCAACAATGTCTGGCCGGCGCCGTTTACCGGCCGCTGCCTGATCAACGATCATGCGCGGCGCTGGATGGGACGCGAGGTCGAACTGATGCAGAACCTCAAAGCGGTCGCTGCCGAATATGCGGCAGCGAGAGCGGCGGGCAATTTCGATATCGCTGCCGTCATCGCGGGCGAAGCCGTCGGGCTGATTCATGATATCCCGCCGGCCGGCGAGATCGTCGACAGGATCGTTACCGAGGCAGAGCAGATAGTGGGCGGATGGCGGAATTCCGTCGCCGGTGTTTCCTTCCCCCTTGTGGGAGAAGGTGGCGCGGACACAGTCCGCGCCGGATGAGGGGTCTGTCTCCGCGGATACAAACCCCTCACCCGTCTCGAATGAGCTTCGCTCATTCGATCCACCCTCTCCCACAAGGGGAGAGGGTGCAGTAGCCGAGCATCTAACTAGCGAGCAGAACCATGTGGCCAGACCGCCGGATCATCGACCTCTTCAAGACTGAATTTCCGATCGTGCTGGCGCCGATGGCCGGCGTCGTGGACGCCGAGCTAGTGATCGCGGCGGCGCAGGGCGGGGCGCTCGGCTCGCTGCCCTGCGCGATGATCTCGGCCGAGAAAGCGCGTGAGCAGGTCAACATCATCCGCCAGCGCGTCACCGCGCCGGTCAACATGAACTTCTTCTGTCACAAGCCGGTCGATGCCGATCCCGCGCGCGAGGCCGGATGGAAGGCGCGGCTTGGCTCATATTACAAGGAACTGGGTATCGATCCTGCCACGCCCGTCAACGCCGCCAACCGCGCACCGTTCGATGAAGCCATGTGTGCGGTTGTGGAAGAACTGAAGCCGGAAATCGTCAGCTTCCACTTCGGCCTGCCGGATCCGGCGCTGGTCAAGCGCGTCAAGGCGGCGGGTTGCCTCGTGATGTCCTCGGCAACCATCGTAAAGGAAGCGATCTGGCTGGAGGAGAACGGCGCCGACGTCATCATCGCGCAAGGCGCGGAAGCCGGCGGCCATCGCGGCATGTTCCTGACCGACAATATCGCCCAGCAGCCCGGCACGTTTGCGCTGGTGCCGCAGGTGGTCGACGCAGTGAAAGTGCCTGTTATCGCGGCCGGCGGCATCGCCGACGGGCGCGGCATTGCGGCGGCGTTCGCGCTCGGCGCATCCGGCGTGCAGATCGGCAGCGCCTATCTGCGCTGCCCGGAATCCAGGGTGATCGGACCAGCTCGCACGGCGCTGGCCCAGTCGCATGACGATTCCACCGTCATCACCAACGTCATGACCGGCCGTCCTGCGCGTGGCGTAGCCAACCGTGTCATGCGCGAGGTCGGACCGATCTCGCCGGATGCGCCGGCGTTTCCGCATGCCGCAACCGCGCTTGGGCCGCTCAGGGCGGCGGCCGAAAAGCTCGGCAAGGTCGATTTCACCAATCTGTGGGCCGGGCAGGCGGTGCGGATGGGGCGCGAAATGCCGGCGGCGGAATTGACCCGTGCGCTCGCAGGTGCTGCGCTGGCGCGGTTCGGTGCACTAAGCGGATAAGTCCTATTCGCCGCTCAGTGCGCCGGTTCGTCGCGCCTGACGTCCAGATGCTCCGCGGCCAGCGAACGGTAGTGCGCGGCCATCTCCTTGTAGTGCTGCCTGGAGATCGGGTCGGTCGCATTTTCGGCGCGGCGTTCGAACATTTCCGCCTTTTCCCGCAGGATTTTAGCCTGGGACATGGCTCTCCTCCCGTTTGGGTCAGGTTAAGCAGGCGAGGTAGACGATCGCGACGCCGAGAACGGTCCCGATGGACCAGAGGGCCGGATCCCAGCTTTCCGATCCGGCGCGGTCATTTTCGATGGTCGACATCACACGGCCTCCCGATGTTCCGGCCGCGACTTTGATCCCCCGACTGTTTCAGGACGACTACGTCAATCGATAAAAATGGTTGCGTCGGGCGCTTTTGCGCAAGAAATCTGCGCTTCGCACACGAAATCTTGTCAGTCAGGGCAAGGGCGACCGAAAGGGCCTGCGGCCGCCTGTTCCCGCGGTTGCGGCGCAAAAGGGGCCTCTGCTATACGGCGGGTGCGAATTCCCCATTTGAGGCCTATATTTATGTCCGTTGATGCCGCCACCGTTCGCCGCATCGCGCATCTGGCGCGGATTGCGGTCACCGAGGCTGAGGTTCCCCACCTGCAGGGCGAGCTGAACACCATGCTGGCCTTCGTGGAGCAGCTTTCGGAAGTGAACATCGACGGTGTCGAACCAATGACCTCGGTGACCCCGATGGAAATGAAGAAGCGGCAGGATGTGGTCAATGACGGCGAGATTCCCGACGACATCGTCGGGAATGCGCCGGAGACGCAAAACCATTTCTTCCTGGTGCCAAAGGTGGTCGAATAACATCTACTCTGTTTTGAGATCGGAAGTCCGATGTGTCTGCTCTGCGACGATGAAAAGGCCTATCAGGCCTACATGAACTATCTCGACGCGATGGAGCGGCAGGGCAAGGCCGCCGATCCCGACAAGGCGGTGGATGCCGTGCTCGATCAGCTCGAGGCAGCCGACAAGGCGCGCGCCCAGGAATCGAATAGTCCCGCCAACGACAAGACGCTTTCTCCGTTCTTCTGCAGCCCGATCAATAAATGACCGACCTGACATCTCTGACGATCGCGGAGGCCCGCGAGGGCCTCGCGAGCAAGTCTTTCACCTCGCTTGAACTGACGGACGCGCATCTCGCCGCGATCGAAGCGGCGCGTTCGCTCAATGCCTTCGTGCTGGAAACGCCGGACCAGGCGCGTGCCATGGCGCGTACGGTCGATGCGAAGATTGCCAAGGGCGAGGGCGGGCCGCTTGCCGGCATTCCGCTCGGCATCAAGGACCTGTTCGCAACGAAAGATGTGCGCACCACCGCGTGCTCGAAGATCCTCGGCAACTTCGTGCCGCCGTATGAATCGACCGTGACCTCGCAGCTCTGGCGCGACGGCGCCGTGATGCTCGGCAAGCTCAACAATGACGAATTCGCGATGGGCTCGTCGAACGAGACCTCGTGTTTCGGTCCGGTGGTCAATCCGTGGCGGCGCGAGGGTTCCAACACCACGCTGGTGCCGGGCGGCTCGTCCGGCGGATCGGCATCCGCGGTGGCAGCGCTACTCTGCATGGGCGCGACTGCGACCGACACCGGCGGCTCGATCCGCCAGCCCGCCGCCTTCACCGCAACCGTTGGCGTCAAGCCGACCTACGGCCGCTGCTCGCGTTGGGGCATCGTGGCGTTCGCGTCCTCGCTCGACCAGGCCGGTCCGATCGCGCGCACGGTGCGCGATTCCGCGATCCTGATGCGCTCGATGGCGGGCCACGACCCAAAGGACACGACCTCGGTCGACATCGGCGTGCCCGACTACGAAGCCGCCGTCGGCAAGTCCGTGAAAGGCATGAAGATCGGTATCCCGAAGGAGTATCGCCTCGACGGCATGCCGGCGGAAATCGAAAAGCTCTGGAGCGAAGGCGCGGCATGGCTGAAAGCGGCCGGCGCCGAACTGGTCGAGGTGTCGCTGCCGCACACCAAATACGCGCTGCCGGCCTATTACATTGTGGCGCCGGCGGAAGCCTCGTCCAACCTCGCGCGCTACGATGGCGTACGCTACGGCCTGCGTGTGCCGGGCCGCAGCACAGGCGAGTTGTACGAGAACACGCGCGCGGAAGGGTTTGGCGATGAAGTGCGCCGCCGCGTCATGATCGGAACTTATGTGCTCTCGGCCGGCTATTACGATGCCTATTATCTGCGCGCGCAAAAAGTACGCACGCTGATCAAGAAGGATTTTGAAGATTGCTTCGCCAAGGGCATCAGCGCGATCCTGACGCCGGCGACGCCCTCGGCCGCCTTCGGCGTCGGCGAAAAAGGCGGCGCCGATCCGGTCGAAATGTATCTCAACGACATCTTTACGGTGACGGTGAACATGGCGGGGCTCCCGGGCATCGCCGTGCCGGCCGGCAAGGATGCGCAGGGACTGCCGCTTGGCCTGCAGTTGATCGGCCGTCCGTTCGACGAGGAGACGCTGTTCTCGCTTGGCGAAGTCGTGGAGCAGGCGGCCGGTCGCTTCACGCCGCCGCGCTGGTGGTAGCGATGGCGGATTTCCGCGCCAGCCTGACGGATGCCGCGCCGGCACCGGGCCTGGAGCCGCCGCTGGCCGCGCTATGGTGGGCGGCCAAGGGCGATTGGGACCGGGCGCACAAGATCGTTCAGGACGAGAGCGATGCGAACGCCGCCTGGGTGCATGCCTATCTGCACCGGGTCGAAGGCGATCTCGGCAACGCCGGCTATTGGTATCGGCAGGCCGGCCAGCCGGTGGCAAAGGATTCTCTGGAAGCCGAATGGGAGCGGATCGTGTCCGCGCTGCTCGGAGGTGGAAAAGCATGACCGTGTCAGTCAAACCGGGAAAATTGATCAAGGGCCAGACCGGCGACTGGGAAGTCGTGATCGGGATGGAGGTGCACGCCCAGGTCACCTCGAAGTCAAAGCTGTTCTCTGGCGCCTCGACCGAATTCGGCGGCGAGCCGAACAGCCATGTGTCGCTGGTCGATGCCGCGATGCCGGGCATGCTGCCGGTCATCAACGAGGAATGCGTCAAGCAGGCTGTCCGAACCGGGCTTGGCCTCAACGCCCAGATCAACCTGCGCTCGGTGTTCGACCGCAAGAACTATTTCTATCCGGACTCGCCGCAGGGCTACCAGATCAGCCAGTACAAGTCGCCCGTGGTGGGCGAGGGCGAGATCGTGGTCGAACTCGACGGCGGCAGAACCGCCACCATCGGCATCGAGCGGCTGCATCTGGAGCAGGATGCCGCAAAGTTGCTGCACGACCAGTCGCCGACCATGTCCTGTGTCGACCTCAACCGCTGCGGCGTGGCGCTGATGGAGATCGTGTCGAAACCGGACATCCGCGACGCCGAGCAGGCCAAGGCCTATGTGACCAAGCTGCGCTCGATCCTGCGCTATCTCGGCACCTGCGACGGCGACATGGAGAAGGGCTCGTTGCGCGCCGACGTGAACGTTTCCGTACGCAAGCCCGGCGGGCCGCTCGGCACCCGCTGCGAAATCAAGAACATGAACTCGATCAACTTCATCGGCCAGGCGATCGAGTACGAGGCCCGGCGCCAGATCGAGATCATCGAGGATGGCGGCACGATCGACCAGGAGACGCGCCTGTTCGATCCCAACAAGGGCGAGACGCGATCGATGCGCTCCAAGGAAGAGGCGCATGATTATCGTTACTTCCCGGATCCCGACCTGTTGCCGCTGGAGTTCACGCAAAGCTATGTCGATGAGCTCAAGGCGAAGCTGCCGGAATTGCCGGACCAGAAGAAGGCGCGATTCATCGAGAGCCTCGGCCTGTCGCCCTATGATGCCGGCGTGCTGGTGGCCGAGCGCGAGAGCGCAGTCTTCTATGAGACCGTGCTGGATGGACTTGCGGACAAGGCGCGCGACGGCAAGCTCGCCGCCAATTGGGTGATCAACGAGCTGTTCGGACGCCTCAACAAGGAAGGCCATGGCATTACGGCTTCACCGGTATCGGCGGCGCAGTTGGCCGCGATCGTTGGCCTGATAGGCGAGGGCACGATCTCCGGCAAGATCGCAAAGGATCTGTTCGAGATCGTCTGGCAGGAAGGCGGCGACCCGCGCGAGCTGGTCGAAGCGCGCGGCATGAAGCAGGTCACCGATCTCGGCGCGATCGAGAAGGTGGTCGACGACATCATCGCCGCCAATCCGGACAAGGTCGCGCAGGCGAAAGCCAAGCCGCAGCTCGCCGGCTGGTTCGTCGGCCAGGTGATGAAGCAGTCCGGCGGCAAGGCCAATCCGCAAGCAGTCAATGATCTCCTGAAGGCGAAGCTCGGCATCTGAGGCGTCCCGTAACGGGACGACTCCGTCGTTGATCGATGCGCGCGAGCGTGTTTCGATCGTCCATCGCGATCTGAAATTCACCCGCGCGCCCGATAGCGCAGTTGCGAATCGGTGTTCGCGATTCGCAAAAAAGTTCGGTTTTGGCGAGCAGCGATGAGACGCCAACGCTCTGTCCACGAAAATTTTTTTATTGCCAAAATTTGCGACTCAGAGTCCGCGCACACGACTTTCTCACGGTGTCAGTGAGTCGCGACGACATCGATGACGCCTCGAACGTGGTTTGCGTGAATTCAAGAAAGTGCTGCGGCACAGGCGATTCTTGCAATCTTGACAAATGCCGATGTCGGTCGTTGCGGCACTTTTTGCATCGACGCGCGAGCATGTCGTCGCGTCGTCGACTGCAGCGCTGCGCGCGCTCTCACATTGCTGCGTCAACACTTCCTTAAGCGGGACGCTGTTTTTTTGAATGTGTTGGTGTATTCGGGATGTAGTGCATCTCGATTCCCGAGTGCACGCAGCGACTAACTAGCCATCTCACTACATTAGGAGGGCAACATGGCCAAGAAAGCTAAGAAGGCGAAGAAAGCGAAGAGCGCAGTGAAGAAGACTGCGAAGAAGACCCGCAAGGTCGCCAAGAAGAAGAAGTAAGTTCGCTTCTTTGAAAATTGCCGGCGGCTCGATGCCGGCACGTCACCCGAGCCCCAAGACGAAACGCTGAAGGCTCTGGTCGACGAAAGAGGGTGTCGGCGAGACATCAGGTCAAACGGCTGGATCGTATTTCGGAAGAGCCTGCTCTTTCAAACCGGTCCGGCAGAAGAAACAGGTTTTCTTCGTTCGGTGCGGGTATCCTTAACTGCCCGCAATTTCATCGGGGCCAAAAGCCCGGCTTGAAATCTGGTCCTGACGTGTTCGCCGACGCCCTCGTTCCCTCGGGGTGTACTCGCCCCCCGGAACGCCCGCTCTTGCTGGAGCGCTCCGACAGCCCGCGCATCAGGCGTCCGGCACTGAAGTTTTCCAAACTCACTCCATCGTTCACAGATGCCGACGGTTCGGTTCCGCCTGTCGCGCCGGTTCAGGCGCGTCTCGGTATCCGGCACGCCTTGAACTCCTGCATGGCGGCAGAGCTGCGCGACGCCGGGTCATCTGCTGGAACCGTCAACACTGCGATCGGGTGACGGGTGATGATGACGCCGACATTGGCCGCAATGGTTATCGTTCCGCGAAACCGCAGGGTAAACCGACTTTCACGATTGGCCACTTCTCCCTGTGCCGCAGATACTTCTGCGATTCCGTGTTCAACGGCGCCAAGTGCGCGTTTACACCCCGTTCATCGCGAACCTTAAACTGCCCTTCAAATTTGTTCGGCCATGATCATCCCAACAACAGACCGGAAAACGGCGTTGGGGATAACAGGTGTTTGACAGTGGACAGGGGCCGCGCTCGGGGGAGGGCGGCAACGATAAGAAGGGGAGCTACAGATGTTTCAGGGGCAGATCGATCTCGACACGGCAATTCCGGTGGAGGCGACCGCGATTCCGGACGTGCTGTTCGAGCGCGGCCTTTACTGGGCGAGCGGCCGTTCCGGTGTGGTTAATCTCGTCGCCGCTCACAAATGGTTCAATCTCGCCGCGCTGAAGGGACGCGCGGATGCAATCTCCATGCGCCGCGAGGTCGCCGCCATGATGTCGGATGCCGAAATCGCCACCGCACAGCGCGAGGCGCGTGCGTGGATGATTGCGCACTAAAACGTCGCCGGCGTCACGCCGGCGGGCTCTCCGTTGGCAAGGCAGCATTTCTTCGCTTTCTTGCCGCTCCCGCAGGGACATGGATCGTTACGTCCGACGTGGCGCCAGGGATTTCTGACCGGCTCGTTCGGATACACGAAGTCGGCCCAGGACGATGTCCCGTTGCCCTCTTCGAACACATCGTCTTTGGACCGGCGCGCCCAATCCAGCGATACCAGCACGTCCTCGATGTATCCCAGACTGATCTGCGCGAACCGGTCGATGTCGTCGGGCGCACTTTCGGCGTCGGCAAGATCCTCATCGAACTGAGGGCGATCGATCCACTCGGGGATACGGTCTTCGCGGAAGGTCTTGTCAACCAGCGGCACCAGATCACGCAGGCCGAGCAGGGCGATCGCCCGCAGCCAGCCGACCCAGGCCTGATCGCCGTCTTCTGCCGGCCGTTCCTCATGGAACCGGACAAGAAATCCCTTTAGCCGATCGCGCTCGATGCGGCGCTCCCATGCGAGGAAGGTCGCTGCACCAAACAACGCTTCACGGACGAATCCGTCGATCGAGCTGTCGGCGATCAAGGCCAACAGCGCGTCAGTGTCGCCATCGAATACGCCAGCGACGATTTTGGCCAGGCTCTCGGTGACAGTGTCGCCCAGCAGGAAGTCGACATCTTCATAGGGCCGGCGCAGCAGACGCAACAGCGGCTGGCACGCTTCGCGGTTACGAGCTCCGCCCAGGATATGAAGCCCGCGGAACAACAGCAGGCTTTCGTCGTCTGACAAGGCCTCCTCGCCATCCGCAGCCCTCTCGAGGATGGCGCGCAATTTCGGCGCGGATTCTTCGATTCTCGCCGTACAAACTGCGATGGCGAAATCAGGAAGCTCCGATTCGGTCGCGATGGCGTGAAGGTAATCTTCGATCGGACCGAGATCAGGCGTGTTCTCACTGTTGCCGAGGATCGCTTCGAGTTCTTCTTTCTTCATGCCAGGCCTCTTGCACGGACGATGCTGATGCTTCGCGATCAGAGCCGCTAGTTGGAAGTCGCCAAGAAGCGCTTCCTTGCAAATGCCTTTCCAGAACCCGATTTGAAATACCGTTCAAGGCTGCGAGCCGTTGCTTCATCGCCCACCGCGACATAGGAGCGAAGAATCAACGGCAAATAACTACTGGTCGAAATGACATGCCCTTGCTGATGGGATGCTACTCTACGTCGAAGATCGTCCGTCGAGCCGACGTAGATGTCGCCGTTGCTCAGTTCAAGGTAATAGACGTGCCACATGTGGTAACAGTCTCCCTGCGCTCCTACGGAGCTTCGGGAGACACCCCTGCGCTCTGTCGGCCTTCGGGCGGCCTGCCACCCGAAGCCCGACAGGGCGTAGGGTGGCGGAGCCGGAGGGATTCGAACCCTCGATAGGGCTTTACAACCCTATAACGGTTTAGCAAACCGCCGCCTTCAGCCACTCGGCCACAGCTCCATGAGGGCGGATATGCCCGACGCGAGGGCGAGCCGCAAGCGGCAGATTCAGGTTACGCCGGGGCTATTTGGTGGCGGTGCCGCCGCAGGCGTTCCTGCCGTGTCGATCCCGTATCTCGCGGGGCAGGCCACACCGCTTCTTTTCAAGGCTTCGCATTCGGTTCGGCGTCGGGATGCGGCCGACCAGGTGGCTCGGGAAGCAGGCGCTTCAAATCCAGATATAAAGGCGTCACCATCGCCCGAAGCGAAATGCATTTCGGTCCCGGTGCTTTTTGGCGGTTCCTGCGAGTGGGTTCCCTGGGAACCGGCGGCCGAAACGGACCTGACGGCGGGGCCGCCGACTCTCATCTTATATTACCTATCGTGACACGCGCCCAAACCGGCTGCCGGCGTCGCCTTTTCTTGTGTGTTTGTTCGATACGGATTCGGCGAATCCCACCATTCGATTCGACGCGATGAGATCGCTCGAAGGGGAGAGCGGCTTGCTGCGCCGCCCACGCAACAATTCACGTGTCAAATAGAACTAATCAAAAACATCTATTAGAAACAACGACTTGCAGAAAAACTTCGATCACAAACGCGTGTTATTTGTGCAACACCCTTCGGAAAAGGGGCGAAGTCGGGCCATTCGAAGCGGTTCCTTTGTTGCGTGTGCAGAAGTCCTCGGTAATTGTGATCGGGCGACGGAGGGGGGCATCCCGAGGTCGTCCCGTTTTAGGTGGTTCGCTTAAGTCCCTCGCGTTCATGCGGGAGTGTCCGAAGGCGCGAAGCGACTAAGCGGGTTTCAGGGGACAAGGGAACCAACCTTAGGGTGTTTCACCCAGCGGATCCGGAACCTTCCCTACAGAGCAACTTGGAGGTTTAGCATGAAGATGGTTAAGAGCCTTATTCTCGGCTCAGCGGCGGGTCTGATCGCCATGAGCGGAGCTCAGGCGGCCGATCTTCCCGTCAAGGCCAAAGCGGTCGAGTACGTGAGGATCTGCTCCCTGTATGGCGCGGGTTTCTGGTATATCCCGGGCACCGACACCTGCATCAAGCTGGGTGGCTACGTTCGTATCGACACCACGTTCAACGGCACCACCTACGGTGGACCGGCTTGGTCGGGTGATCTGGGCCAAGGCAATCGCTACCGCGATTACTTCGTCTCCCGTTCCCGTATGGCGCTGACGGTTGATACCCGTACCGCCACCGAATACGGCGTCGTCCGCACCTTCGGTCAGGCCGACTTCCAGTTCGACAACTTCAACAACGGCACGCGTAACCCGACGACGGTGTTGCCGCCTCCGGCTGGCACGAGTCTCTTCAACTCGTCGCAGCTCTCCACCCCTGGCGGCGGCTATGTCGCGGTTGAAATGGTGTTCATCCAGTTCGCTGGTTTCACCTTCGGTAAGTCGGCTTCGGCCTACGCCACGCCGTGGAACGGCTATCCGGGCAACAACAACTCGTTCCTGATGGGCGGTCCGGACTACGTCACCGGCGTCAACAACATCCAGTACACCGCTCAGTTCGGCAATGGCGTGTCGGCCACCATCGGTCTCGACGATCCGACCGTGTTCAGCCGTACTTCGGTGCTGAACCTCAGCGTTGCCCCTGGCTTCGCCACTGCAGGTGCGAACGCCTACGCGGGTACTCATGCTCCCGACATCGTCGGTAACATCCGCGTCGACCAGGCCTGGGGTCTGTTCCAGATCGCAGGTATGGCGCACCTCGTGAACGCTTCCTACAACATCCTCGGCGCCGGCGGCGCTCCGAACCAGCTGTCGGAGATCTCCGGTCATCCCGAAGACAAGTGGGGCGGTGCTGTGACGGCTGCGTTGCAGATCAAGAACATCCCGACCGGTGCGGGCGACGACATCAAGATCGACGCGACGTACTCCCATGGCGCCACCAAGGCGGTGGTCTCCACCAGCGGTGCCTCGCCGAGCTTCGTGATGTTCGGCGATACCAGCCGTGCGGGCGCCTACCAGAGCGTCGGCTTCGGCCAGACGGCTGACGGTGTGTACCTGCCTGGCTTCACCGACGGCATCAAGTTGGTGGATGCTTGGGGTATCCGTGGTGCGTTCAACCACAACTGGGATCCCTACTGGTCGACCAGCCTCTGGGGCAGCTACGGTTCGGTCCGCTACGGCGGCAACGCGCTGGACATCACATCGGCAAAGGGCGCTTGGTGTGCTAACTACGTAACCGGCAAGGCCGTGTCTGGAGACTTCTCCTGCAACCCGGACTTCAACTTTGCCCAGGTTGGTGTGGTCACCCGCTGGACTCCCGTCAAGAACCTGACGTTCTCGGCTGAAGTCGGTGCGTTCTTCCTCGACCAGAAGATGACCGGTGCTGCCACCCTGTCAGCGACGGCTCCCAAGCCGAACACTGTGTACGAGTTCAAGGACCAGAGCACTGTGTTCCTGAACGTTCGCGCTCAGCGCAACTTTTGATCCCGAAAGACTTGAAACACTAGGAGAACCCCCGGCAGGCAACTGCCGGGGGTTTTTCATTGTGTTGGCGAATGGCGAATAGGGAGTGGCGAACAGGGAAGATTGGCAGAGTGAGGTCCACTCGCCATTCGCCATTCGCTCGAAGGCTGCTATTCGACGCTGGCGCCGCGGTGCAGGTCGGCTTCGATTTGAAGCTTGGTCCCGCCGCCGAACCGCGCGCGATAGACCTGCAGGTTCTCCATAATCCGCTGCACGTAGTTCCGCGTCTCGGAGAAGGGGATCTGCTCGACCCAATCGACCGCGTCGACCTTGGGATCGCGGGGGTCACCGTATCGCTCGATCCATTTCTTCACACTGCCGCGACCCGCATTGTAGCCCGCGAAAGTCAGAATGTAGGAGCCGCGATAGTCCTCGAGCAGCCCGCCGAGCTCGGCCGCGCCGAGCATGGCGTTGTAGACGGAGTCCGTCTTCATCCGCTGAAGGTCGAAGTTGACGCCGGCCCGCTTGCAGACATAGCGTCCGGCGTCCGGCGTCACCTGCATCAGCCCGTAGGCCTGGGCCGGTGAGACCACGGCCGGATTGAAGGCGCTTTCCTGCCGCGCGATCGAATAGACGACGCTGGGCTCGACCTCGGGGCCGATCTGCTTGAACGACGGGATGCCGGTGACGGGATAGGCGTAGACGTCGAACGGCAGGCCGCGATTGAGCGCTGCCTTGCCGAGCAGCAGCATGCCACGGGCGTCGCGGTAGCGCGAGGTGAGCTCGCCAAGACCCACCAGGGCTTCGGGATCGCCGTTCTCGCCCATGTCGGCGAAAATCGGGATCGCGAGTTCGCGCTCTTCGAGTTCATACAGCAACTGCACCGCGCGAACGATCTCGAATCGCTCGACGCCGCGACCGCGGGAGCTCGGGACGCCATTCAACTGAAGCTGCGGCAGGCCAAGCTTGGCGCGGGCGAGCTGACCATAATAGCTGGTTGATTGTTCGGCCGCGCGCCCATAAGCCGCGCGGGCCTCTTGCGCGCGGCCCGCCGCTTCCGCGGCGCGGCCTTGCCAATAGCCGGCGCGCGCCAAAGCAGTCGGATTCGCGCTGCCGACGCCGATGCGCGCGAAGTGCTGGGCTGCGACCGCAGGATCTTTCAGGAACCGCAGCGCAATCCAGCCGGCGGTGAATTCCTGCTCGGTCTTGTAGATGTCACGCGTCGGCAGCGCCGCATCCCGAGCGATGAGATACGCGGTGCGATGCTCGCCGACATCAAGCATCTTGCGCGCCAGCAAGCGCCGCTCGATCCACCATTCGTTGAGATTGTGCAGGCGGTTCGGGTCTTTCGGCGCGCTCAGCATGAGCTGTGCGGCCTCATTGAACTTCTCTTCGCGGCGAAGCAGCTGGATTTTCGCAAAGATGTAGCCGGTTTCGCCGTGCAATTCGCGCGGCACCGCCTCAAGCAGCGCCCTGAGGTTGGAAGACTTTTTGTTGGCCGCGATCCGCGCTTTCGCGAGCGCCACATGGCCTGAGCCGAGCCGTTTCGCGGCGCGCATGCCGCCGGCTTCCTGCTCCGTACCGTAAAGCAGCGACTCCATCCGTGCCTTGTGGTCGCCCGCCGTCAGCAGCGCGCCGAACATGTCGAGCGCGGCGTTCTCGGTGTCTTCCGACATGCCGTCGTGACGCCAAGCCTCGCGGACCAGCCGTTCAGCATTGGCGCGATCGCCGCGTGCGAGCATCGCCTTCGCCAACGCGAACTTGCCCTTGCCCGAGATCGGCGATCCGTTTTCGAACCACGACCAGACGGTCGAATCGTCGCGGCGGTCGTCCCACAGCGCGGCCTCGATGCGCCGGCGCATGAAAGTCTGCGACGGCCAACTCGGATTGGCCGAAACAAACGCACGGTAGCGCTCGACCGAGGCGTTGTTGTTATCGCTGCGCAGGATCAGCCATTCCGCGAGCTTGCGGGCGACCGGGTCCGAGATCGCGGCTTGCACCTGCGTTGCATCGCCGGGCTTCTGCTTGCGCACCAACTCGATGATGTTCTCCAGCGCGTCCTTGTCGGCCTGAGACGTCGAGGAGGTCGCGGCCACTGCGGCTGGGGCGTGTCTGCGCGGAGGCGGCGCGACAGCATGCTGGCGGGTCGCAGGCGCCAGAACAGGCGGCGGCGGGGCCGGCGCTGCATGCGCCGGCTCAGTCGGTGCAGCCGGGGTGCCTGTATTCGCTGTCGGCGCGGACTTGGGAACGACGTTGCGGGCAATCGGTCGCGGCTTCGGCAGGGGAACTTTTGACTTGGCCCAGCTTTCCAGAGGGAAGGAGGTCAGTCCGACCGCCAGCGCCAGGCTTGTGGCCAGTGCGGTCGATCGCAATGCGGCGGCGCGGGCGGAAGGGATCACGGCTTTCCTCTGCGGCGGCGAATCATTCAATCGCTCCAGCCTTAGGTTTTGATTGAATATGTGGACAAAATGCTAAAAACGTCGCGCTGGACCTGTTTGCGCCATCACCGCGGCAAAATCGCGGCTATCGGCGTTCGAGGAAGGCAGATATTGGCCCGCGGCAGGAAAGAGCGTCGGAACAAGGCGCTAGCGCCTTATGCATGGCCCTTTCACCTGGTCGGCAGACCCGATATGAATTGAAATCCAGTTTCGGTCGGGCCGTTTCTTAAGCGTTTGGAGGAAGTCCATGGCAGCCAAGACAAAATTCCGGGGGTCGTTTACCGCCTTGGTCACGCCATTCAAGAACGGCTCGGTCGACGAGGCCGCTTTTCGCGGCTTGGTGGACTGGCAGATCGCCGAAGGCACCCACGGCCTGGTCCCGGTGGGTACGACCGGTGAGAGCCCGACGCTGAGCCATGACGAGCACAAGCGCGTGGTCGAATGGTGTATCGACGAGGCCAAGGGCAAGGTGCCGGTGATTGCCGGCGCGGGTTCCAACTCGACCAAGGAAGCGGTCGAGCTTGCCGAGCATGCGGAAAAGGCGGGAGCAGATGCGGTGCTGGTGGTGACGCCGTACTACAACAAGCCCACTCAAGAAGGCATGTACCAGCACTTCAGGGCGATCAACGATGCCATCGGCATTCCGATCATCATCTACAACATTCCCGGCCGTTCCGTGATCGACATGTCGGTCGAGACCATGACGCGGCTGTTCGCGCTGAAGAACGTCGCCGGCGTCAAGGATGCGACCGCCAGCATGGTGCGGGTATCGCAGCAGCGCGCGGCGATGGGCGAGGACTTCAACCAATTGTCGGGCGAGGACGCCACCATCCTCGGCTACATGGCGCATGGCGGCCATGGCTGCATCTCGGTCACGTCCAACGTCGCGCCGCGGCTATGCTCGGAATTCCACGCGGCATGGCAGAAGGGCGATCACGCCACCGCGCTCAAGCTGCACGACAAGCTGATGCCGCTGCACAACAACCTCTTCATCGAAAGCAATCCGGCGCCGGTGAAATACGCGCTCTCGCTGCTCGGCAAGATCGACGAGAAGCTGCGGCTGCCGATGGTGCCGGTCACCGAGCCGACGCGCATCGCCGTGCGCAGCGCCATGGTCCATGCCGGCCTGATCAACTAGGTCGGTTCCGCTTCGCCTGAAGAACGAAGAGGGGAATTCAACGTGCTGAAGGAATTCCGCGAATTCGCGATGAAGGGTAACGTCGTCGACCTGGCGGTTGGCGTGATCATCGGTGCGGCCTTCGGCGCCATCGTGACCTCGCTGGTCGGTGACGTCATCATGCCAGTGATCGGCGCGATCACCGGTGGTCTCGATTTCTCCAACTATTTCACGCCATTGTCGCAGGCGGTAAACGCCAGCAATCTGGCGGACGCCAAAAAGCAAGGCGCCGTACTGGCTTGGGGCAATTTCCTTACTCTGACGCTGAACTTCCTCATCGTCGCCTTTGTGCTGTTCGTCGTCATTCGCGCGATGAACAAGCTGAAGCGCAGGGACGAAGCTGCGCCCGTGCCGCCGAAGCTGACCCGACAGGAAGAACTGCTGATCGAGATCCGCGATCTCCTCAAGAAGGGCTAACGTGGCTGACAAGAACGAACGCCCGATCAAGGTCGTCGCCGAAAACCGTAAGGCCCGATTCAACTACGCGATCGAGGACACGGTCGAGGCCGGCATCGCGCTGACCGGCACCGAAGTAAAGTCGATCCGTAACGGCAAGACCACCATTGCGGAGTCCTATGCGGATTCCAAGGATGGCGAGATCTGGCTTATCAACGCCAATATTCCGGAATATCTGCAAGCCAACCGCTTCAACCACGAGCCGAAACGGCCGCGCAAATTGCTGCTGCACCGAAAGCAGATCAACAAGCTGATGGGCGCGGTCGATCGCGAAGGCATGACGCTGATTCCGCTAAAACTCTATTTCAACGAGCGCGGCCGCGCCAAGCTGTTGCTGGCGATCGCCAAGGGCAAGAAACTGCACGACAAGCGCGAGAGCGAAAAGAAGCGCGACTGGGGCCGGGAGAAAGGCCGCCTGATGCGGGCGAGAGGATGATGGTTTGTAGGATTAGGATGGGTAGAGCGCAGCGAAACCCATCACAGCGCTCGTTGATTGGAGCTCTATGTTGATGGGTATCGCTTCGCTCAACCCATCCTACGAGGGAAGTGGAGCCTGAGATGAACCAGAAAAACCTGCATGAAGTCGACTGGAGCAAGATCCCTCCGCCGGTCGATGACGGCGCGGCGGCCCATCTCGTCGGCATGGCGATTCCACCGGTCACGCTGCTGGCCACCGATGATAGTTCGGTGACGCTCTCGGCGCTTCCTGGCCGCACCGTGGTGTTCGCCTATCCCCGCACCGGGTCGCCGGGCAAGATCAGCCTGGTCGACGACTGGGACATGATCCCTGGCGCGCGCGGCTGCACGCCGCAAACCTGCTCGTTCCGCGATCTATTTGCGGAGTTGAAAGCGGCCGGCACCAGGCAGGTGTTTGGCCTATCGACCCAGGACAACGTCTACCAGACCGAGATGGCGTCACGGCTGCATTTGCCGTTTCCGGTTCTGTCGGATGAAAAGCTCAAGCTCACCCGCGCCCTGAATTTGCCGACGATGGAGGTGGCGGGACTGACGTTGATCAAGCGGCTGGCGCTGATCGTCGTCGACGGGCGCATTGCCCACGTGTTCTATCCAGTTTTCCCGCCCGACCGGAACGCCGCCGACGTACTGGCATGGCTGAGGGAAAATCCGGTCTGACGTTTCACCGCCACGACCTCGCTGGGCCGAGACTTCCAGTTCTGTACGGTGGGCAAAGCGAAGCGTGCCCACCATCCAGGTCACCGGCGATAATGGTGGGCACGCTGCGCTTTGCCCACCCTACAAAATCATGACTCCAGATCCTTCCGCACTTTTGCAAATACCTCGCGAAACATCTCCGGTGTCAGCACCCGCGTGTTGGTGTTGTAGCGCGAGCAGTGATAGCTGTCGTAGAGCTTGATATTGCCCGCCTTGTGCACAGCGCCGTGCGCAAAGGGGGCGGCGCCATTGCGCAGGCCGAGCGCCTTCAGGGTCGAGTCATGTGCAATGCGGCCGAGCAGCGCGATCGCACGCAGTTTGGGCATGGTCGCAATTGTCGTCGCCAGAAATTGCCGGCAGGTGCCGATCTCGACCGGCAGCGGCTTGTTTTGCGGCGGCACGCAGCGCACCGCGTTGCTGATCCGGCAGTCGACGAGCTTCAGTCCGTCGTCCGGTCGCGCCTGGTAGACGCCCTTCGCAAAGCCGTATTCCAGCAAGGTCGCATACAGCAGATCGCCGGCGTAGTCGCCGGTGAATGGGCGTCCGGTCCGGTTGGCTCCTTGCAGGCCCGGCGCCAGCCCGACAATCAACAGTTGCGCGGAGGCATCGCCGAACGAAGCGACCGGTGAGTTGTGCCAGCCCGGCTCGCGGGCACGTGCCTGCGCGCGGAATTCGGCGAGCCTCGGGCAGAGCGGGCAGTTGCGGTCGGGTTCGGCAGCAGCCGGGGCGGGGAGATTAGCCATCAGTCCAATGCGTTTTCGAGCGAAATTCAGTCACGGACCTGATGCGGCGTCGATACCGGTTCGCGCCAGACGCGCGCGCCAAAACAAAAAGCCTCGGTTCTGTTTTCAATCAGAACCGAGGCTCTAGCAGTGTACTGGCTCATGCTCAATCGTCGAAATCGTCGTCGCCAGCCCGTGGCGCCACGGTGGTCGCGCGCTGCAGGAATTGCGGCGAATGGTGACGCGGCTCGCGAGGGGCAGGACGCTCGGAGGGATCGCGGCCCAGCTTTGATTGCAACTCGACAAGATCGGTGAAGACGTCAGCCTGCCGGCGCAGTTCGTCCGCGATCATCGGTGGCTGACTCGAAATGGTCGAAACGACCGTGACGCGAACGCCGCGACGCTGCACCGCTTCCACCAGTGAGCGGAAATCGCCGTCGCCCGAAAACAACACGATCTGATCGACATGCTCGGCGAGTTCCATGGCATCGACGGCGAGTTCGATATCCATGTTGCCTTTCACCTTGCGGCGGCCGGATGCGTCGATGAATTCCTTCGTTGCCTTGGTGACGACGGTGTAGCCGTTGTAGTCGAGCCAGTCGATCAATGGACGGATCGAGGAGTATTCCTGATCCTCGATGATTGCCGTGTAGTAAAACGCACGCAACAGCGTTCCTCGGCTCTGAAATTCCTTGAGAAGGCGCTTGTAATCGATGTCGAAGCCGAGCGTCTTGGCCGTTGCGTAGAGGTTGGCGCCATCGATAAAGAGCGCAATCTTGTTGGAAGCTGGTGACATCAAATGGTTCTCACGTTGTTGTTAGCTTTTCTAGCGCAGCGGCTAACGGCCGCGCGCACTTTCCGGTTCTGTTGCCTAAAGTTCGGTGAATCGTGCCCCACGACAGTCACCACTGCAATTATGGTGAGGCGAGGGCGAAAAACCTATACTTTTGACATGCAATGAAGAGATTTACTTGTCCTGCACGGCAACCCTGCCGCGTCTGGACGCTCCGGCCGTTCCGGCCCCGAGAGTTGGCGTATCAGAGCCCATTGGGAAGGCAAATCACAAATTTGGTCTTGCGAAACGCCCCCTGCCACTATAACTAGCGCCCATAACCGACATATTTGGCCCCATTTAACGGAGCGACAGTCTATGGCGCGCGTCACCGTGGAAGATTGCATTGACAAGGTCGACAACCGGTTCGACCTGGTGTTGCTGGCGGCACATCGCGCCCGTATGATCTCGTCCGGATCGCAACTGACGGTTGATCGCGACAACGATAAGAATCCGGTCGTTTCGCTGCGGGAAATCGCCGATTCCACTATTTCCCCGGAAGACCTCCGCGAGGAACTGGTTCATTCCCTGCAGAAATTCGTCGAGGTCGACGAGCCTGAGCCCGATACCGTGCCTTTGATCGGCTCGGCCGGCGCCAGCGTCGATGCCGACGACACCGAGGTAGCAGTCGAGCGCATGACCGAGGAAGAGCTCCTCAAGGGGCTGGAAGGCCTGGCGCCGCCCGAAGAGCAGCCCGAAGAGGACGAGTAATCCGGAACTTCCGGTCTGTCCCGAACTCCCGATCTGCCAAAGGCCCGGACGTCAGTCCGGGCCTTTGCTTTTGTTGACATTTTTGCGGTTACAATGCGTCCTTGGCCGGCGCGGCCGAAAACGGCTGACTCGCCGGGCCGACAGGCCATCGGGTTGGGCGTTGGATGGCCGCGGGCCCAAGCGAAATTGAACCGTATCGCGACCAGCGCGGCGTGCATCGCCGTTCGAAAACGCATTAGATACTAAACGGCGGGACCCGTCCGGGTCTGGTGGAAGAAGGTAGTGATGTGATGGCGTATTGGCGCCGCAGCTCCCGGCAAATGCAGGCCGCGACCGGCCGGGTCGCGGTTGCGCCGGGGTCGCCCGTGGCGGAGAAGCCGAAATCGCCGCGCTCGCGCATGATGCGGCAATACGATCTGGTCGAGCGCGTCCGCACGTACAATCCGGATACCAACGAAGACCTGCTCAATCGCGCCTATGTCTACGCCATGAAGGCGCATGGCACGCAGACGCGCGCGTCTGGCGATCCCTATTTCTCGCATCCGCTCGAGGTCGCGGCGATCCTGACCAACCTCAAGCTCGACGACGCCACCATCGTCGCCGCACTGCTGCACGACACCATCGAGGATACCGAGGCGACGCGCGCCGAGATCGACAATATCTTCGGCCACGAGATCGGCGCGCTGGTCGAAGGGCTCACCAAGCTGAAGCGGCTGGAGCTGGTCTCGCGCGAAGCCAAACAGGCCGAGAACCTGCGCAAGCTCTTGCTGGCGATCGCCGACGACGTCCGCGTGCTCCTGATCAAGCTGGCCGATCGCCTGCACAACATGCGCACGCTGGAATTCGTGCCGCATGCCTCGCGCCGCCGCATTGCCGAGGAGACGCTGGACATCTATGCGCCGCTCGCCGGCCGCATGGGCATGCAGGAGATGCGCGAGGAGCTCGAGGATCTCTCGTTCCATACGCTCGATCCCGAAGCGTATGCGGTGGTGATGCAGCGGCTGGATGCGCTGGCCGATCGAAACCGCAACCTGATCGGCGAGATCGAAAGCCAACTCTCCAAGAACCTGCAAAAGAACGGCATCACCGCGCGAGTCTATGGCCGCCGCAAGCAGCCGTTTTCGATCTGGACCAAGATGGAGCGCAAGTCCGTCGGCTTCGAGCAATTGTCTGATATCTTCGGCTTCCGCATCGTGATGCAGGATGTCGAATCCTGCTACCGCGCGCTTGGCGTGGTGCACACGACCTGGCCGGTGGTGCCGGGACGCTTCAAGGACTACATCTCGACGCCGAAGCAGAACGACTACCGTTCGCTCCACACCACCGTGATCGGTCCCGGCAACCAGCGTGTCGAGCTGCAGATCCGCACCGAGGAAATGAACCAGATCGCCGAATTCGGCATTGCCGCACATGCCTTCTACAAGGAGGGCATGGGCTCGCCGACCGAGCGGCTGGAGCATGAATCCAACGCCTTTGCCTGGCTGCGTCACACCGTCGGCATCCTCTCCGAAAGCGCCAATCCGGAAGAGTTCCTGGAGCACACCAAGCTCGAATTGTTCCACGACCAGGTGTTCTGCTTCACTCCCAAGGGCAAATTGATTGCGCTGCCGCGGCAGGCCAATGTGATCGACTTCGCCTATGCGGTGCATACCGATGTCGGCAACTCGGCGGTCGGCTGCAAGATCAACGGCAAGTTCGCGCCGCTGTCGTCCGAATTGCAGAACGGCGACGAGGTCGAGGTGTTGACCTCGCAGGCGCAGTCGGCGCCGCCCTCGGCGTGGGAATCGCTTGCGGTCACCGGCAAGGCCCGCGCCGCGATCCGCCGCGCCACGCGTACCGCGGTGCGCGATCAATATGCGGGACTTGGCCGCCGCATCGTCGACCGCCTGTTTGCCCGCGCCAAGATCGAATACGCCGACGACAAGCTGAAGGGGGCATTGCCGCGCCTGGCGCGCGCCTCGATCGAGGACGTGATGGCCTCCGTCGGACGTGGTGAGCTGAAGGCCTCCGACGTCGCCCGCGCGATGTACCCGGACTACAAGGAAGAGCGGTTGGTGAAGTACGGGGCCAAGAAGAGCCTCGCGGTGAAATTGAAGCTGAAGTCGCCGCCGCATCCGGCGCGCAGCACCTCCGTGATCCCGGTGCGCGGCATCAATTCGGATTTGCCGGTGAAATTTGCGCCGAACGGCGGCGCGGTTCCGGGCGACCGCATCGTCGGCATCGTCACGCCGGGCGAGGGGATCACGATCTATCCGATCCAATCGCCGGCGCTGAAGGATTTCGAGGAGGAGCCGGAACGCTGGCTCGACGTGCGCTGGGATATCGATGAAGCCATGCCGCAGCGTTTCCCGGCGCGGATCCTGGTCCACAACGTCAACGAGCCCGGCAGCCTCGCCCAGGTCGCCACCGTGATCGCCGAGCACGACGGCAATATCGACAATATCAGCATGTCGCGCCGCTCGCCGGATTTCACCGAGCTGACCATCGATCTCGAGGTCTATGACCTCAAGCATCTCAGTGCAATTATCGCTCAATTGCGTGCCAAGGCCGTCGTCGCCAAGGTCGAGCGCGTCAATGGGTAGCGCTTACGTCCCCAACCCTCATGGTGAGGAGGCGCTCTTGCGCCGTCTCGAACCACGAGGCCCGGCTGGTGGCTCTCATCCTTCGAGACGCGCTTCGCGCTCCTCAGGATGAGGAACTCGCAGTATAGTCGCAACTTGTTCTGAATATCTGCGAGTCCCGAAATGCCGCTTCCCTCCCTCCGCCTCGGCGTCAATGTCGACCACGTCGCCACCTTGCGCAACGCGCGGCGCGGCGAGCGGCCGGATCCGGTGCGCGCCGCGCTGCTGGCGATTGAGGCAGGCGCCGATGGCATCACAGCGCATCTGCGAGAGGACCGCCGCCACATCCGCGACAGCGACATGGCCCGGCTGAAGGCCGAAATATCAAAACCGCTGAATTTCGAGATGGCGGCAACGGAAGACATGCTGCGGATATCGCTAGCGACAAAACCCCACGCCGTATGCCTGGTGCCGGAGCGCCGCGAAGAACTCACCACCGAGGGCGGATTGGACGTCGTCGGCCAGCACAATGCGCTGGCCCCGTTCATCGCGCGGCTCAACGATGCCGGCATCCGGGTGTCGCTGTTCATCTCAGCCGACCCGCCGCAGATCGAGATGGCGGCAAAGTTGTGCGCGCCCGTGATCGAGATCCACACCGGCGGCTGGTGCGACGCCGTGGTCGACGGCCACGCTGACAAGGCCGAGGCGGAATGGCGGCGAATCGTCGAGGGCGCCACCTTGGCGCGGGCGGCGGGGCTGGAGGTCCATGCCGGCCACGGCCTCGACTACCAGACCGCAGAGACGATTTCAGCGCTGCCCGAGATTGCCGAGCTCAACATCGGCTATTTCATGATGGGGGAGGCCCTGTTCGTCGGCCTTGGCGAAACCGTGCGGCAGATGCGCTCCGCAATGGACCGCGGCCGCCAGAAAGTCGTGGCCCGGCCATGATCATCGGCATCGGTTCCGACCTGGTCGACATCACACGGGTTGCCAAGGTGATCGAGCGCCATGGCGACCGCTTCCTCGACCGCATCTTCACCGACATCGAGCGCGCCAAGGCGGCGCGCCGCGCCAACAGCGAAAAAATGGTGGTCGCGACCTATGCCAAGCGGTTTGCGGCCAAGGAGGCCTGTTCCAAGGCGCTCGGCACCGGCATCCGGCGTGGCGTCTGGTGGCGGGACATGGGGGTGGTGAACATGCCGGGGGGACGGCCGACCATGAAACTCACCGGCGGCGCGCTGGCCCGGCTCGAAGCGCTGACGCCGGAGGGCTTCGAGGCGCGAATCGATCTGTCGATCACCGACGACTGGCCGCTGGCGCAGGCCTTCGTCATAATTTCGGCGGTCGCACCCGCCAAATCATGAGCCGCGCAGGCGTTGGTGCCGGAAAAATGAGGAAAAACTAAAAATCATTGAGATATCAATGGATTATGAAGTTTTGACGAGGCGCTTGATTGCGCGCCCACGAACAACCGTCTAAAAACGCCGCCAACGACCTGTTCTAGCCAGGGCCGATTCCGGTTACCGTCGGAATTGGCTCTCAACATCAGTTATCTAGACCATTTTCCTGACGCGAACGTATCTGGCGATTCGCGTGCGGAAAACGTTCTGCCACCGTGCGGGCTGGGGCCCGCGGGAATTGGGAAAGCGATGAGCGTGACATCCGGCACAAAATCTGAAAGCGGCTTGGGTGAAACCATCCGCGTCGTCATCCATGCTCTCCTGATCGCGCTCGTGATCCGCACCTTCCTGTTCCAGCCGTTCAACATCCCCTCGGGATCGATGAAGGCGACGCTCCTGGTCGGCGATTACCTGTTCGTCTCGAAGTATTCCTACGGCTACAGCCACTATTCCATTCCATTGTCGCCGCCACTGTTCTCGGGCCGCATCTTCGGCTCGGAGCCGAACCGCGGCGACATCGTCGTGTTCCGCCTGCCGAAGGACGACTCCACCGATTACATCAAGCGCGTGATCGGCTTGCCGGGCGATCGCATCCAGATGCGGGAAAGGGCTGCTCCACATCAACGACAAGCCGGTCAAGCGCGAGCGGCTTTCCGACTTCATCGGCGAGGACCCCTGCGGCTCCGACGCCACCGCGCGCGTCAAGCGCTGGAAGGAAACGTTGCCGAACGGCGTCAGTTATGAATCGCTCGATTGCGTCGACAACGGTTTCTACGACAACACCAACGTCTATACCGTGCCCCCCGGCCACTTCTTCATGATGGGCGACAACCGCGACAACTCCACCGATAGCCGCGTGCTGTCGGCGGTGGGCTACGTGCCGTTCGAAAACATCGTCGGCCGGGCGCAGATGATCTTCTTCTCCATTGCCGAGGGCGAACACGCCTGGATGTTCTGGCGCTGGCCGACTGCGGTGCGCTGGAATCGCCTATTCACAATTGTGCGATGAACGACGAAACAGCGATCATTCCTGACACATCGGCCTCCGGCGAGCCGGGCCAGCAGGCGGATGCGCCCCGCGAAGCTGCGCCGAAGAAGAAGCGCGGCAAGGCCGGCGCGAAGGCTGCGGCTGCCGCGATCGAGGGGCGCATCGGCTACAAATTTTCCGATCCGGCGCTGCTGACGACCGCCTTTACCCATGTCTCGGCCTTGAAGCCCGCGACCCGACATCGCGCCGACAGTTATCAGCGGCTGGAATTCCTCGGCGACCACGTACTCGGGCTGATTATCTCCGACATGCTGTATCGTGCCTATCCGAGGGCGGACGAAGGCGAATTGTCCAAACGTCTCGCCGATCTCGTGCGCAAGGAAAGCTGTGCCGATGTCGCCAAGTCGCTGGGGCTGCTCGACGACATCAAGCTCGGCGCGGTGGGCGCAGGGGCGGGCGCGCGCCTGCGCAAATCCGTTCTCGGCGATATCTGCGAGGCGGTGATCGGGGCGATCTATCTCGACGGCGGCTATGCGGCGGCGTCGCAATTCGTCGAGCGCAACTGGCTGGAGCGGATGCGCAAACCGCGCCGGCCGCTGCGCGATCCCAAGACGGTGCTGCAGGAATGGGCCCAGAGCAAGGGCTTGCCGACGCCGGTCTATCGCGAGATCGAGCGCACCGGGCCGCACCACGACCCGCAGTTCCGCGTCGCTGTCGACTTGCCGGGACTGGCGCCCGCCGAAGGCGTCGGCGGCTCCAAGCGCGCAGCCGAGAAGGTCGCAGCCTCCGTGATGATCGAACGCGAAGGCGTCGGCAGCAATGACAGTTGAACCCGCACCCGGCTCGTCCAGCGAGACCCGCTGCGGTTTCGTCGCGCTGATCGGCGCCCCCAATGTCGGCAAGTCCACCCTTGTCAATGCACTGGTCGGCTCCAAGGTCACCATCGTCTCGCGCAAGGTGCAGACGACGCGCGCGCTGATCCGCGGTATCGTGGTCGAGGACAATGCGCAGATCATTCTGGTCGACACGCCTGGCATCTTCTTGCCGAAGCGCCGGCTGGACCGGGCCATGGTATCGACCGCCTGGAGCGGGGCTCACGATGCCGACCTGGTCTGCGTGCTGCTCGACGCCAAGGCCGGAATCGATGAGGAGGCCGACGCGATCCTGAACAAGCTCGCGACGGTTGCGCACCCGAAAATCCTGGTGCTGAACAAGATCGACCTGATCCCGCGCGAAAAACTGCTGGCGTTGGCGCAGGCCGCCAATGAGCGGATGAAATTCGCGCACACCTTCATGATCTCGGCACTGTCGGGCGATGGCGTCGCCGACCTGCGCAAGACGCTCGCGAAGAGCGTGCCGCCGGGTCCGTTTCATTATCCCGAGGACCAGATGTCGGATGCGCCGCTGCGGCATCTGGCGGCGGAAATCACCCGGGAAAAGATCTACCGCCAGCTCCACCAGGAACTGCCGTATCAATCGACCGTTGAGACCGATAGCTGGACCGAGCGCAAGGACAAGTCGGTCCGGATCGAACAGACGATCTTTGTCGAGCGCGAGAGCCAGCGCAAGATCGTGCTCGGCAAGGGCGGCGCCACCATCAAGTCGATCGGCGCGGAGTCGCGGAAGGAGATCGCCGAAATTGTCGGCGTGCCCGTGCACTTGTTCCTATTCGTCAAGGTGCGCGAGAACTGGGGCGACGACCCCGCCCGCTACAGGGAAATGGGACTGGAATTCCCCAAGGAATAGTGAGGGCTCGTTGAGCTTCGGCGGACAAGTCGTCGCTTTGCTCCCTTGCGCAAACGCTCTGCGTTTGTCGCAGGCAATGACGGGGCTAGAACATGACCCACCAATTACCAAGAACGAGCCCGATGACCCTACCGAGAAACGTGCTGTGGTTTGAGGTTTTGCTGTATCTGTCGCTGACGCTGGATGCGGTGTCGATAGCGTTCCAGGACCGCACGCCGACCCCGAAGATGACGGAGCAGATGATCAGCACCGGAACGCTGATGGCGGCCGGCCTGATCCTGCTGTTGGTCTATCTCGTCCGGCTCGCAGCCGAGCACCGCAAGAACTGGCCACGCTGGGTGCTGGTGGCGGCGCTGGTGCTGTCGGTGATCTCGCTTGCGCAAATGATCGGCGAGAAGGGCATTCAGTTCCACAGCGGCATCGAAGTGATCTCCTGCGCGCTGACTGCGGCGGGCCTGTATTTTTCGTTCACTGGCGATGCGGTCGGCTGGTTCAACGCGTGAGCGTAGGGCCGCGTAGGGTGGGCAAAGGCGCTCGGCGCCGTGCCCACCATCTATCCACCGGCTCCTCGTGAAGGGTGGGCACGCGGAGCCTGTCATCGGGCGCGCATTTGCGCGACCCGGTGGCTTTGCCCACCCTACAAGTCCTGAAATCCTGTAAACTCCCGCCCATGGAATGGACCGACGAAGGCATCGTGCTGGGCGTACGGCGGCATGGCGAATCCTCCGCCATCGTCGAGCTCTTGACGCGCGGGCATGGCCGTCATCTCGGCCTGGTGCGCGGCGGTGCTTCCTCGCGGATGCGGCCGCTGCTGCAGCCCGGCAACAGCGTCACCGCGGTGTGGCGGGCGCGGCTCGACGAGCATCTCGGTACCTACACCATCGAGGGCACGCGGCTGCGCGCCGCGACCCTGCTGGCGTCCTCGCATGCGGTCTATGGCGTCACCCATCTGGCCGCGCTGGCGCGGTTGTTGCCGGAACGTGACCCGCATGAGGACATCTACGAGATGCTCGACCGCACCCTGGACGACTTCGACGACGCCGGCGGCGCGGCGGCGCACCTGATCCGGTTCGAGCTCGCGATGCTCGCCGAACTCGGCTTCGGCCTCGATCTGGAAAACTGTGCTGCGACCGGCGCGACCTCCGACCTGATCTACGTCTCGCCGAAATCCGGCGGCGCGGTCTCGCGGGAGGCCGGCGAGCCCTATCGGGATCGCCTGCTGCGGCTGCCGGCCTTCCTGCGCGAAGGCGAGGCCGGGGCGAACAGTTGGTCGGACCAGGACCTGCAGGACGGTTTTCGCCTGACCGGCCTGTTCCTGCTCCGCCACGTGCTGGAGCCGCGCGGGCAGGGCCATTCCGACGCCCGGGACGGGTTCATCAACGCGGTGACGCGGCACCGGGCGCGAATCAGTTCGTCGGCCTAAACCCGCTGCAGTAACCCGTCGTCCCTGCGAACGCAGGGACCCATACGCCGCAGCGGTCGTTGGTGCCGGGCTGTGAGTCTTTTTTCCAATAAATGCCTGTGGTTATAGGCCCCTGCGTTCGCAGGGGCGGCGTCAGAAAATTCCATTCGGCATACGTCTTGCCGGATTTATCAGCAGAGTCTAACCCCTCCCCATGGGAAAACGACAGCTACCGCCGGAAGAACCGGCTGAAATCCACGAGGTCATGCTGCGCGATGCGCTGGAAGAGCGCTATCTCGCCTACGCGCTCTCGACCATCATGCATCGTGCCTTGCCGGACGCCCGCGACGGGCTGAAGCCGGTGCACCGGCGCATCCTCTACGGCATGCGCCTGCTTAGGCTCGACCCCGGCACCCCGTTCAAGAAATCGGCAAAAATCGTCGGCGACGTGATGGGCTCGTTCCATCCGCATGGCGACCAGGCGATCTACGACGCCATGGTGCGTCTCGCCCAGGACTTCGCCTCGCGCTACCCGCTGGTCGACGGCCAGGGCAATTTCGGCAATATCGACGGCGATAACCCGGCTGCCTACCGTTACACCGAAGCGCGCATGACCGAGGTCGCGCGACTCCTGCTCGACGGCATCGACGAGGACGGCGTCGAGTTCCGCGCCAATTACGACGGCCAGAGCAAGGAACCGGTCGTTCTGCCCGGCGGCTTCCCGAACCTGCTCGCCAACGGCGCGCAGGGCATTGCGGTCGGCATGGCCACCTCGATCCCGCCACACAATGTCGCCGAGCTCTGCGACGCGGCGCTGCATCTGATCGACAAGCCTGAGGCGAAGTCGAAGTCGCTGATGAAATGGGTCAAGGGCCCGGACTTCCCGACCGGCGGCATCATCGTCGATTCCAAGGAAAGCATTACCGAAGCCTACATGACGGGGCGCGGCTCGTTCCGTACCCGCGCCAAATGGACCCAGGAAGAGGGTGCGCGCGGCACCTGGGTGGTGGTCATCACCGAGATCCCGTGGCTGGTGCAGAAATCCCGGTTGGTCGAGAAGATCGCCGAACTGCTCAACGAGAAGAAGCTGCCGCTGGTCGGCGACGTCAGGGATGAATCCGCGGAAGACATTCGCCTCGTGATCGAGCCGAAATCCCGCGCGGTCGATCCGGCGCTGATGATGGAATCGCTGTTCCGGCTCACCGAGCTCGAGAGCAAGATCTCGCTGAACCTCAATGTGCTGATCAAGGGCAAGATCCCCAAGGTGGTCGGCCTTGCCGAGTGCCTGCGCGAATGGCTCGACCATCTGCGCGACGTGCTGGTGCGCCGCTCCAACTACCGCAAGACGCAGATCGAGAACCGCCTCGAAATACTTGGCGGCTACCTGATCGCCTATCTGAACATTGACAAGGTGATCAAGATCATCCGCACCGAGGACGAGCCGAAGCCGGCGCTGATCAAGGCGTTCAAGCTGACGGAAGTCCAGGCCGACGCCATCCTCAACATGCGGCTGCGCTCCTTGCGGAAGCTCGAGGAATTCGAAATCCGGACCGAGGACAAGAACCTTCGCAACGAATTGAAGGGCATCAAGTCGCTGCTCGGGTCCGAAGCCGAGCAATGGTCAAAGGTCGGCGAACAGGTTCGGAAGGTGCGCGACATCTTTGGGCCGAAGACGCCGCTCGGCAAGCGCCGCACGCAATTCGCCGACGCGCCCGAGCATGATCTCGCCGCGATCGAGGAAGCCTTTGTCGAGCGCGAGCCGGTGACGGTCGTGATCTCCGAGAGGGGCTGGGTGCGTACACTGAAGGGCCATGTCGAGGATATCTCGGGCCTTGCCTTCAAGACCGACGACAAACTCGACCACACCTTCTTCGCCGAGACCACGTCGAAGCTCCTGCTCTTCGCCACCAACGGCAAATTCTATTCGCTCGATGTGGCAAAACTGCCCGGCGGCCGCGGCCATGGCGAGCCGATCCGCATGTTCATCGACCTAGAGCAGGACGCCGCGATCGTCTCGCTGTTCGTCAACAAGGGCGAGCGAAAGTTCCTGATCGCGAGCAGCGAGGGGCAGGGTTTTGTCGTCAAGGAAGAGGATTGCGTCAGCAATACCCGCAAGGGCAAGCAGGTGCTCAACGTCACCATGCCGAACGAGGCCTGCGCGATCGCAACCGTGCAAGGCGATACCGTGGCTGCGATCGGCACCAACCACAAGATGGTGCTGTTCCCGCTCGACCAGGTGCCGGAGATGGCGCGCGGCCGCGGCGTGCGCCTGCAGAAATATTCCAGCGCCAAGCTGTCAGACGTCGCGGTGTTCGAGTTCAAGGCCGGGCTGACGTGGAAGGATTCCGCCGGCCGCGAGCAGAGCATGAGCGCCAAGGAACTGGCCGACTGGCGCGGCAACCGCGCCGACGCCGGCCGCCTCGCGCACGGCCTGCCGAAGTCGAATAAGTTTTTGCGCGGCGTGGAGTAGGCTCAAAGTAGGGTGGGCAAAGGCGCGCGAAGCGCCGTGCCCACCATCTATCAGCACCTTCCTCGCGAATGGTGGGCACGCTTCGCTTTGCCCACCCTACAAATCTCAAGGCCGGGACGACGGCGGAGCTGGCCGCACGACCGTATCTCCTCACTGTGATAGTATTTGAGGTCTAACGCGCTATATAAGTCGCCGTCGAAATCCATCGAGGCGTAATGGTGCACGATCACGCTCACCACAATCACTCCCACGCGCATAGTCATTCGCATGGTCACGCGGGCCACAGCCATGCGCCGGATAGTTTCGGCTGGGCGTTCGCCATCGGCGCCTCGCTCAATACCGCCTTCGTTGTCGCCGAGCTGATCTTCGGCTACGCCGCCAATTCGCTGGCGCTGATTTCCGACGCCGTCCACAATCTCTCCGACGTGATTGCGCTTCTCCTGGCGTGGGGCGCGGCGTGGCTGGCGCAGAAGCAGCCGACCCAGCGGCATACTTATGGCTATCGCCGCGCCTCGATCCTGGCGGCCCTGTTCAATGCCGGCCTGCTGCTGGTTGCGGTCGGCGGCATCGTCGTCGAGGCGGTCAATCGCTTTTATGCCCCGGCGCCGGTCGCGGGCATGACCGTCATCCTGGTCGCGGCCCTCGGCGTCGCGATCAACGGTGGCACCGCACTGTTATTCATGCGCGGCCGCCACGGCGATCTCAACATTCGCGGCGCCTACCTACACATGGCAGCCGATGCCGCCGTCTCGCTCGGCGTGGTGGTCGCCGCCGGCATCATCATGCTGACCGGTTGGCTGTGGCTTGATCCCGCGATCAGCCTTGTCATTGCGGCTGTGGTGTTCTGGAGCGGATGGGGTCTGGCCCGCGACAGCGTCAATCTCGCGCTCGATGGCGTGCCGCGCGGCATCGAGCTCTCCGATGTGAAGGATTACCTCGGCGGGCTGGACGGCGTCGTTGAGGTACACGACCTCCACGTCTGGGCCATGAGCACCAACGAGACCGCGCTGACCGCGCATCTGGTGCGCCCCGGCGGCAGCGACGATGCTTTCCTGCATCAGGTGTGCGAGGAGCTGTCGCAGCGCTTCAACATCCATCACAGCACGTTGCAGATCGAGGTCGATGCTGAGATCTGCCGGCTGGCACCGACGCACGTGGTTTAGCGGGCCGGCTGCGGCTGGCGCGACGGTTGGGACCGGAATGCAATCAGCGGTGTGGCAATCAGCCCGCTGACGAGCAGAAACCAATCCTGCGGCACATGGAGCAAGATGGCCGCACTGCCTCCGATCAGCGACCAGACAAACGGAATGGGAAGGAGCCAGCGCGACAGGGGCGGCATGGTCGCAAGCAACATTCCGAAGGTAAAGATCGTCACCGGGCAGGGTGTGACGCCGAACATGGGCATCGCCGGGTAGGGATGCCCGGTCAGCATGCCGATCAGCGGATACAGGATCGCCGCGTAGGCTGCGAAGGCGATGCCGAGCCACGCTAGCGGTCCCGACCCAACAACGAAGCGGAGTCGGCCGCGATAGCAGCCCTCGTAGAAGAGATAACTACCCTGGATGACGAACAATGCGGCGAAGAGATACGCAGCCTTGTTGATGTCAGCAAAGAAAAGCGCGTGATAGGCGATCGCGGTCCAGAGCCACATCGCCGCGAGAATGGCAGCGATCGTTCGGTCGTCGCCTTGCGGCTTCCGGAACAGAAGCGCGACGGCGATGGCGCCGAGCAGATAAGCGACGATCTGAACTGGCCAGATCGCGTTGTTGTACTTCACGAACACGGAAAGAAACTGTGCCGGCGTAAAAGGCAGCATGATCAGCCTCGTTTGGAAGTAGGGTAAGGCTGCCGGCAGGGATCGACTTGATCTAACGCAATCGCCGCTTGGCCCTTTCGTTGCTTCGAGAGGGTGTTCAGACGGCTCCAAGCAACCGCAACGCCACGCCCGCCGCGCAGGATCCCGCCAGCACCCAGAGCATGCCGACGTTGAGCCGGAAGATCGCGGTCGCCGCTGCCGCCGCCAGCACGAACGCGGCGACATCGAGACTTCCCCATACCGGCATGTCGAACGAAAGCCCCAGCGAACGAACCGGGATGGTCTGCCGGAACAGCGTGTGCAATCCGAACCAGATCGAGAGGTTGAGGATCACGCCGACCACAGCGGCGGTGATCGCGGTCAGCGCACCCGCGAGGCCCTTGTTGCCACGCAGCGTCTCGATATAGGGCGCGCCAAGGAAGATCCAGAGAAAGCAGGGGATGAAGGTGACCCAGGTCGCCAGCAATCCGCCGAGCGTGGCGGCCCACATCGGCGACAGTGTGCCGGGATCGCGATAGGCGGCCATGAAGCCGACGAACTGCAGCACCATGATTAGCGGCCCCGGCGTGGTCTCGGCCATGCCGAGGCCATCAAGCATCTCGCGCGGCTGCAGCCAATGATAATGCTCGACCGCCTGCTGGGCGACATAGGCCAGCACTGCATAGGCACCGCCGAACGTTACCAGCGCCATCTTGGAAAAGAACAGCGCGATCTGGCTGAACACATTGGCTTGTCCAAGCCCGATCAGCAGCGCGGCCACCGGCACCACCCATAATAGCAGCCACACCGAGCTCACCTTCAGTGCGCGCCCCACGGTGGGGCGCGCATGGCCGGGCAGTTCGTCACCGAGGAGGCTGTCGACCGCCGCGATCTTGTTCCCACCGCCATGCTCGATGGCGGCAAACTCCGACCGGCCGCTGCGCGCGCCAAAATAGCCGACCACGCCAGCCGCGACGATGATGATCGGGAAGGGGACGTTGAAAAAGAAGATCGCGACAAAGGCGATCGCGGCGAGCGCGATCATCACGCGGCTGCGCAGTGCGCGCTTGCCGACTCGGACCACCGCATGGACCACGATCGCCAGCACCGCGGCCTTCAGCCCGAAGAACAGCGCCTCGATGAAGCCGACATTGCCATAGGCCGCGTAGATATAGCTCAAGCCCATGATGGCGATGATGCCGGGCAGGATGAATAGCCCGCCCGCCATGATGCCGCCGGCGGTACGATGCAACAGCCAGCCGATATAGGTCGCGAGTTGCTGCGCCTCCGGGCCCGGCAACAGCATGCAATAGTTCAGCGCATGCAGAAACCGCCCTTCGGAGATCCAGTTCTTTTCCTCGACCAGGATGCGGTGCATCACCGCGATCTGCCCGGCCGGGCCGCCAAAACTCAATATGGCGACCCGCAGCCAGACCCGGAAAGCCTCGCCGAAGCTGATGCCGTGACCGGTTTCCCTGACGACATCGGGTTCGGCCGCCTTGTTCATCGCCGCGTCCATTACGGTTTCGCCTTGTTGGTCGGCCAATTGTGGGTCTCGCCGGTCGCGTCCCGGCACCATCGGTAGAACGCGTCGTACAGCGTCATGCCGGCTTCCAACTGCTCGAGATCATCATCGAACATGCGCGACAGCCCGAGCGAAGCCGCGAGCAGGCCGGGCGCTTCCGGTGACAGGTCGAGCCGCCCGGTGTCAGCGCCGCGGACCACTGTCGCCAGCCGCAGCAAGGGCGGCGTCGCGAGCCCGAATTCCTCGATCATGACGTCAAACGTGCAGAGTTCGCCGCGATGGCTCCAGAATACGTTCTCGACGTCGAAGGGGGCGGCGTTGAAACGCTCGCTGACTCCCAGCACTTCCGGCGGTGTCACGAAGAGGAATACCGCGTTGGGATCGACGAACCTGCGGATCAGCCACGGGCAGGCGATGCGGTCGATCTTTGGCCGCGCGCGGGTGACCCAGACGGTGCGACCCTGCGCGTCGCGCGCGGGGAGTTTTGCCGCCGGCACCAGCGGCAGCTTGGCGGCCTTCCAGCCTTCGAAACCGCCTTCCAGCGCTTCGGCCGAGACGTGGAGATGGCGCAGCCAGGCTGCGGTGCCTTGCGCCAGTTTCTGGCCGCGCAGGCAGACGACGATCGCCGAGCGGCCGGAGAACTCCTCGCCCCAATCGGCAGCTTCTTCGTGGTTGCGTCTGACGGCGCCCGGAATCAGCCGCTGGTCGGCGGCAAAATCCTCGTCGGTGCGCACATCGATCAGGGCCGGCATGTTCGCCGTGCCGATCAATTTTGAAAGCTTGTCGGGAGATATCGTGGTGTAGGATGACATGGCTGCGCCCTCGTCAAAAGAAACGGGACGCGATACTTGGGCATGTCGCCTCGTGGGGAGATCGCAACATCCCCATGCGCGGAATTAAGCGCCTGTGGCTTCCGCTGTCAACCAGCTCTCGCGGGAACCGTAGGATGGGTATCGCTTCCGCTCCACCCATCCTACGCAAGGGCGCTTGCGAAACCTCATATTCGGTTCTAGCTTTCCCCGTCGGGGACGAAGCAGGCTCCCCGTCAGACGGTCCGCCGTCCAAGCTCTGCGCACACTCGATTACGTCGAGGATGGCGCATGGACGCTCGGATGACCGATATCGCGACCGAACCAAAACCTTCCACCACCAACGCACTGATCCGGCTGCTCTATGTCGCACGCGGCCTGCGCGGCTTCGGCGACGGTTTTGCCGTCATCATCCTGCCGGCCTACATAACCGCGCTCGGCCATGACGCGATCGCCGTCGGCATCGTCGCGACCGCCTCGCTGCTTGGCACGGCGCTGCTGACGTTGATCACGGGCTGGATCGCGCCGCGCCATGACCTGCGGCCGCTGCTGATCGCGGGCGCTTGCCTGATGGTGGCGACCGGCATCGCCTTTCCCGCCGTCGAGCATCTTGTACTCATCGCGCTGGTCGCATTCATCGGCACGATCAACGCTTCCGGCGGCGATCTCGGCGTGCTGGTGCCGCTCGAGCATGCGGTGCTGGCGCACAGTGTCGCCGATGAGCGCCGGACCCAGGTGTTCGCGCGCTACAGCCTGATTGGCGCGCTCTGCACCGCTGCGGGTTCGCTTGCGGCCTCGCTGCCCGATCTCCTCGTCGCCGGCGGCAGCACGCAACTCGCCGCATTCCGTCTGATGTTCTATGCCTATGCCGCGCTCGGCATCGCCTGCGCGGCGCTCTATCGCTACGTCCCGCATGCGCGCGGCGAGGAGCGGGTGCCACAGGCGCCACTCGGGCCTTCGCGCGGCACCGTCTACAAGCTCGCGGCGCTGTTCAGCATCGATTCCTTTGCCGGCGGCTTTGTCGCGCAGTCCCTTCTGGTGCTCTGGCTGTTCGAGCGCTTCGATCTGTCATTGTCCGCGGCCGGATTGTTTTTCTTCTGGTCGAGCACGCTGAGCGCGTTCTCCTATCCGGTCGCGGCCTGGATCGCCAGGCGCATTGGGCTGGTCAACACCATGGTGTTCACGCATATCCCCTCCAGCATCTTCCTGATCCTGGCGGCGTTTGCGGCGAACCTTTACGTCGCGCTCGGCTTGCTGCTGTTGCGCTCCGCACTGTCGCAGATGGACGTGCCGACCCGCACCTCCTATGTCATGGCCGTGGTGACGCCGGCCGAACGGCCCGCGGCCGCCAGCGTCACCGCCGTGCCGCGCAGCCTCGCATCTGCCGTCAGCCCGGCGATCTCAGGCGCGCTCTTGATGACGTCGTTTACGGGTTTGCCGCTGGTGGTTTGCGGCACGCTCAAGATCGCCTACGACCTCGCTTTGCTGTTCTCGTTCCGCCATATCAAGCCGCCGGAGGAACAGGGGCGGTAGCGTGCTCTCACGTGACGCGGAGACCGGTGCGTCAACGCGGTTCGCGGGACTACCAGGGCGATCGCCGCCCGTCGGGCAAGGGGTCCATCACACGTCGCTCATCCCGGACATGCGACCATTGCGCCAGCTTGATCTCCGGCGTTTCGGGCGTGTTGCCCCCTTCCGACTGATAGGCAAGTTTCTGGCTTGCCTGCACCTGGTATTTGGCGGCTTGCGCCAGCCAATACCATTGCTTGTCGGGTTCGTTCAGCGCGCGTTGGCGGCACTCGGCTTCCAATTCGCGTAAGCGGATCGCTTCCTTCATAACCACTTCCAGAGCCTGCAGGCTCCAACCTGCCGGAGCCTCGAAACCACCGGAAACCGGGGTTCCGGTCAGCTTCTCATGACAAAAACTTCTTGACGGCAGGCTATGCCAGTTCGACGCAATTGATTGAAATTTAGAAATGGATTGACGCGATAATTCGCGGATCTGGTTGGGTGCACCTGAAATCCGTTGCCAGATTGGTCGCGAATGGCCGCCGGCGCCGGCCTCGGCGCCGCCCTTGTTTTGATTCCGCCACATCAAACCGTCGAAGGAGGCTTGACGGGCCGCGGTCAATGCTGCGCGACGGCCGTCTTGTCGAGCGCGGCGCGAACGTTGCGCGCCAGCTTCAGGGCGTCGTCGTTGGCCCAGAAATGAACGAAGAACATCCGTGGCTCTTCCGCGAGCATGTGGCTATGGATCGCGGTGACCTCGATGTCGCCGGCACGCAGCGCCCGGATCAGGGGATTGACCTCGTTGCCGGTTACGAGGAAATCGCCTGTTATGGCAGCCTTGCCGCCACCGGTCGGCTGAAAGTTGATGGCGTTGGCGCCGCCGAGCGGCGTGTTGACCTGCATTCCGCCTTCCTTGGCGGGATCGCGCCTCGGAATGCCGTATTGGTAGACACCACCATTCGCCGTGCCCTTGGCGCCCATCGCCTCGTCGAGCTTTGCTGTGTCGAGATCAACCGCAGGCGCCGCAGTGGCAGTGCTGGCCGGTGGATCGAACGGCGTCTTGCTTGCCGATGAAAGCGCTGCACGGATCGCGGTTGCCATTTTCTCGGGATCGCCGTGCCCGGCCACATGCATGTAGAAGGTCGCGGGAGAGGCGCGGAGAATGTGGTTGTGGATGGCAGTGATATCCAATCCGCTGTCCAGCAGCCTCGTCATGACGGGGGTAATCTCGGTCTCGAGCAACACCAGATCGCCCATCAGCATGGCCTCTCCGTGCATGGGAGCGAAGGCGACCCAGCCTCCGAGCGCCAATGCTGGCTTGATCGCGACGCCGTCCAGCGTGACGTGGAGATCGGATCGCGGCAGCCCGTAACGATGCACTTCACCGCTTACCATGGCGGTCTTGCCGAGGGCGGCATCCACCTTCTTCCAATCGATGGCATCGGCGCGGGCGGCATGCGACAGCAGCAGTGCGGCGCCGAGCGCGAGTAACGTGAGCGGGTGTTTCATGGCGTTCTCCTTCTTGAGCGAGCCCCCAAAGATCGACCGGATAGCGCGCGGCATCCCGCAATGCGTGATGCCGCGCGGCCGAGTGTCAGGGGATGGATGAGAGAATATTTGGGGCATGCGTATGCGCCTCCGGAAAAACCGGGACGCGATACTTGGGCATGTCGCCTCGTGGGGGGATCGCAACTACCCCCATGGCCGTATTCAGCCACACTGACGCGGAGTGTCAACGCGGTCGCGCGCTGACATCAGCAGACTCACGCTCAAGTGACTGGACGCGATCGAGGCGGTTTCTCGTTACTGCTATCAGATGATCAGCACCGCTCCCGAGACCAGCAGCAACACCAGCACCACCTTCCGGAACGCCGCCTCATCCAGCAGGCCGTACAGCTTGAGCCCGGCCCAGGTGCCGGCGAACAAGGCTGGCAGTCCGATCAGGAACAACTTGATCGTGTCCTGCGTGATCGCGCCTTTGGCGCCGATCCATAGTGCGCTCATCAGGAAGATCGCAACTGCTACCGGCTGAAACACCGTGCGCTGCACGTCCTTCGGCCAGCCACGCAGGCCGCACCATATCGTCACCAGAATTCCGGCAAGTCCGGTGATGCCGCCGAGCACGCCGTTGAGGAACCCGACGGCGGCGTCGGCTGCGGCGCCGTCCGCTTTCACGGCAGGGATAGCCGGTCGCAGCAGCGCGTAGAGGCTGTAGAGCACCAGGAAGGCACCGACGCCCGCGCGCACATGGGCAGGGTTCGCCCAGGTCAGGACGCCGACGCCGACGGGAACGCCGAGCGCGGCGCCGGCCACGAACGGCCACAGCCTTCGCCAGCTGAGCGCGCCGCGCAGCTTCCACACCGAATAGCCCTGCACGAAGAGCCCGAACGCGATGATCAGCGTCGCCGTTTGCAGCGGAGTGAGGATGTAGAGCCAGATCGCGGAGACGATGAGGCCGAAGGCGAAGCCGGAGAGACCTGCGACCAGCGCGCCGACGAAGGTCGCGAGAAAAAACAGCGACAGTTCGAGCGTCGTTCCATCCATGTGCCCGCTCCATACAAAAGCGAGCAGCGCTTGAATGGGATTGCCATTTAACGGGGAGGCTGCGATTTCCCCAGTTGCAGGCTAAGCCCGTCATGGCCTCGCGCGCAAGACGAGAGATTGATATGGGCTGCTGACAGTTGCCGCCATTTGCATGCAGATCGCGCGGTGCGAGACAGAAAGATTTATCCGAGCGCCGTCGAGACTCGCGTGCGCGATTTTCCCCACCATATGATCCGCGCGATAGATGCGGGCGACAGGGGGCGGCGTTGGGTGAATGGATCGGGGTCGCAATCGCGCTGGTCTCGAGCAGCCTCGGCGGCAGCGCCGCGGCGATCACGCGCTATCTTGCCGGCAACACCGATCCGATCACGCTTGCGATCCTGCGATGGGGGATCGGCTTCTGCTGCGTGCTGCCGGCGGCGCTGCTCATGAAGGCGCGATGGCCGAAGCGCGCGGACTGGCCCGCCGTCGCCGCCCTCGGCTTCTGCTTCTTCGGCGTGTTTTTCGTTCTCTACAATATTGCCATGACGTTCACGACCGCGGCGCGCGCCTCTCTCGCGCTGGCGACGCTGCCGCTGCACACCATGATGGTCGGCGCTCTGCTCGGCATCGAGCCGCTGACGAAACGGAAGTCGATCGGGGTCTGCATCGCGGTGCTGGGTGTCGCCGCCGCACTCGCAACGGGATTGTCGGCCGCGCCGGCGGGCGCGTGGCGCGGCGAACTGATCATGACCGGCGCCGTTCTGTGCATGGCGTTCTACAATGTCTGGTCCCGGCCGTTCATCCAGCGGTCCAGCGCGCTCGGTTTCCTCACCGTGGGCATGGGCAACGGCGCAGCGGCCCTGATCCTGGTCGGATCGTTGACCGGCAGCATCACATCGCTCGGCCAGTTCGGAACGCCGCAATGGATCGCGGGGCTCTATCTCGGCGTCGCCGGTGGCGCGCTCGCGTTCATCCTGTGGGTGCTGGCGCTGGAGCGAGCGTCGCCGACGCGTGTAGCCAACACCATGACCGTCAATCCGGTTGCCGCCGGCCTGCTTGCCACTCAGCTCGTCGGCGAGCCGATCACGCTCAACCTCATTGTCGGGCTGGTCGCCGTGTTTGCGGGCATATGGATCGCGACGTCGGAGATCAGGAAGCCGTAGGCTCGCAAACCTGACGCCGCATGCCATCTACGCCCTAACTCACGACCTCGCCGATCCCTTGCGCAGCAGAAACAGTGCCAGCAGCGCCGAGATGCTGAGTGCCGACGATACGATCAGCACCCGCGCGCCCATGGCCTCGATCAATAGGCCGAACAGCAGCGGGGCCGCGGCCTGCGCCATCCGCGCCGGTGCGCCGATGATGCCGAGGCGATAGCCGTAATTCTCCGGGCCGAAAATCGCGAGTGGCAGCGTGCCGCGCGCAATGGTCAGGATGCCGTTGCCGGAGCCGTGGAACAGCGCGAACACGCTGGCCGCGCCGCCGCCGGCCAGGCCGAGGATGGCGGCGCCGATCGGGTGGGTGATGCAGGCAAGCTTGGTCGAGACCAGCGGATGGTAGCGGCTGAGAAAGCCCGCCTCGAAGATCCGCGCGGCCACCTGCGCCGGGCCGATCAGCGCGCCGGCGAATACCGCCTGCGCGGTGGTCGCGCCGGCCGCTTCCATAATGCGCGGCAAATGCGCCGCCATCGCGCCGGTGACGGTCCAGGCGGCGGCGAACACGAAGGCGAGCACGATCATGGTGCGGTCGATCGGGATATGCGGCTTGACGGCTGCCGCCACCGCCGCCTTCGCGCCTTTCACGGCCGGCAGCATCAGGAGGTTGAGCGGCAGGCCGATCAGGATGTGCGCCGCCGCCCAGGCAAAGCAGGTGTTGCGCCAACCGATGGTTTCCAGCCCCCACGCGGACAGCGGCCATCCGACGGTCGAGGCAAATCCGGCGAGCAGCGTGATGCCGGTGATCGAACGGCGTGCGGCATCACCATAGATGCGGCCGAGAGCGGCGAAAGCGGCGTCATAGAGGCCGGCGCCCATGCCGACGCCGAGCAGCAGCCAGGCGATGACGAGCATGGGGATGGATGATGTGAAGCCGAGCAGCGCCAGCCCGGCCGCCAGCACCAGATTGGATAGCGACAGCACGGAGCGGCCGCCGACCAGGTCGATCTGCCGTCCGACACGCGGGCCTATCAGGGCCGAAATCACCAGCGAGGCGGAGAAAGCGGTAAATATCCAGGTTGAGGATATGCCGAGATCGCGCGCGATGGGGTCAGCGAGGATCGCCGGCAGATAATAGCTCGAAGCCCAGGCCAGGGTCTGTGTCGTGCCGAGGGCGAGAATGATGGGAAGCTGGTTCACTGGACGGTTTCTCTTCTTGACCACAGCAGCGCCAGCGGTCCGAGCAGGATGCCCGCTGCCAGCACCGCGAACGCCGCCATCCAGGCCGATGCATTTTGCGGCCCGCCGGTCGCATCCAGCGCGACACCCACCGCCCAGGCGCCGAGGGCGGACAGGCTGAAGCCGACGGTGGAATGCATGGCCATGGTTGCGCCGCGATAGCTGGGCTCCGCAGCCATCGACATGCCCGAAGTCAACGCGCCAGAATCGGCGGGTACGGTGATGGCATAAACGAGTATCAAGGGCAGCAGCAGCCATGGTGACTTGTCGGCGAGCACGCCGATCAGAAGCGCCACGGTGCCGGAAGCGAACATGACTGCCGTGATGGCCCGGTGGCGGCCGAATCGGAGCGCGAATTCATTGCCCAAAATGCTCGCGGGCATGGCGAGCAGGGAGAACGCCACGCTCACCACCACCGGCGTCAGGATCGATGCATCGGAATGCCTCGCGGCGACAAAAGTCCAGAACGCAACGATCCACGTCCGGATGCCGTAGAGCTCGAAGCAATGCGCGCCGTAGCCGAGCACGAAGCCCATGGCATTGCGATTCTGGAACACCGGGGCGAAATCGAGCAAGTGACCAGATGCCGGTCTGGGTTCGACCGGACGCAGCAGAAAGCAGGCGGTAAGCATCACCAGCGGCCCGGCAGCGGTGACAAAAAAGGCACTCCGCCAGCCCCAGGCTTCTGCCACGAGCTGTGAAACCAGGAACGACAAGCCGACGCCGAACGAGAAGCTCGACGTATAGAGCGTGATAGCGCGGGATGAGTCGCCCGGCGCGAGGCGGTCCGTCAGCGCCTTGAGGCCGGGCATGTAGGCACCGGCAAAGCCGATGCCGGCAATCGCGTTGAAGAGGGCGCCCGACCACAGGCCGGTGGCAAAGGCGCCGAACGAGAGCGTGCCGAGCGCGCTCACCGCCGAGCCGGCGATCAGAATTTTGCGCGCGTCGATGCGGTCGGTCAGCGTCGCCAGCACCGGCACGGTCAGCATGTAGCCGGCGGCGCCCGAGCCTGCCAGCAGGCCTGCCTGCGCGCCGCTCAAGCGCCATTCCGGAATCAGGAATGAGGCAAGGATGGAAGGTACGACGACGTGCGGGAGCAGGCTGCCGAGCTGCCCTGCGCACATCGCAACGATGACGGATCGGCCTTCCAGCGAAATTCTATTCACTCCTCATGCCGAGGACGCGCAACCACATCCCGATTTGCCTTGTTGCTTTGCTTTTTCATCCGCGACGCAACATGCGTCAACATCCGATATTGCGGGGCCGCCACAGCAATTGCCGGCATCTGGCGCGAGCGAGCGGCTGCAGACGCCGGTCTCGGGCAGCACCAGTTCGACCCGCTCTGCGGCAGTTCGGTCGCCGGCGATGTCGGCCGCAATCGAGCGCACCTGTTCGTACCCGGTAAGCATCAGGAAGGTCGGCGCGCGGCCGTAGGCTTTCATGCCGGCGAAATAGAAGCCCGGCTCGTCCTGCGCCAGTTCGCGGGCGCCGTGCGGCCGCACCGTGCCGCAGCTATGCTCGTTCGGATCGATCAGCGGCGCCAGCGCGATCGGGCACTCGATGGCGGGATCGAGCCGGATGCGCAACTCGCGCACGAAATCGAGATCGGGACGGAAACCGGTTGCCACGATCAGTTCATCGACCACGGCCTGCCGGGCGCTGCAGCCGGACAGGGCGCCGACGACGAGGCGAGGGCCGTCGGCTACGAGATGCGAAACGCGAAATTCGCTCTCGACCTTGATGTGGCCTGCCGTCACCAGCGCGGCAAAGGCCGCGCCCAATTCACCGCGAGCCACCAGCTTGTCGTTCGCGCCGCCGCCGAAAGCCTTCGCCGGATCGCTGCCGCGCAGTAGCCAGATCGGCCGGGTGCCCGGCGCCTGTTCCGCAAGCTTCGCCAGATCGATCAGCGTGCCGATCGCCGAATGTCCCGCGCCCAGCACCGCGACGGTCTTGCCGGCATAGCGCGTGCGTTCCTTGCCCAGGACGTCGGGCATCCCATAGGCGATCTTGTCGGAGGCATCAGTCTCGCCGATAGCGGAAAGACCGTTGGCGCCTGCCGGGTTCGGCGAATGCCAGGTGCCGGAAGCGTCGATGATCGCATCGGCCTTGACGACTTTCGGACCTTGTCCGTTCTGGTAGCGAATTTCGAACGGCGCCTTTTCCCTGCCTTTCGACTTCATCTTGTCGAAGCCGGCCCGGCTGATCGCGGTGACGCGGCTTGAAGTGCGGATGTGGGGCTCGAGCGCCGAGTTGGCCGCAAGCGGTTCGAGATAATGCTCGACCATTTCCGCGCCGGTCGGGTAGTGATCCGGTTCGGGAGAATTCCATCCCGTTGCCGCCAGCAGCCGCGCCGCCGCCTTGTCGACATTGTATTCCCAGGGCGAGAACAGTTGCACGTGGCCCCACTGCCGCATGGCGTGGCCGACCTTGTCGCCGGATTCCAGCACGATCGGCCGCAGCCCGCGCTCCAGCACATGGGCGGCGGCGGCAAGGCCGACCGGACCGGCTCCGATGATCGCGACAGTTCTGGTTTCACTCATGGCATTCTCCCATAAAACTAGAAATATCGAAATAGCGGTCGAAAAGTCGGCGCGCTAAGCCGCGGTCTTGGTGTTGGCATTGATCTTGGCGTCGGCGGTTTCGGCGCTTTCCGTGCAGCATTCGGCGACCAGAAAACCCACCAGCTCCCGCATCACTTCGTAGTTGGCGTGGCAGATCAGCGTGGTCGCATCGCGCACCTGCGTGACGAGACCGACCACCACCAGCGCCTTGATATGGTGGGAGAGGGTCGAGGGCGCGATTTTCAATTTCTCCTGCAGGCGGCCGACGGCAAGTCCGGCGCCGCCGGCGCGGATCAGCGCACGATAGATCTTGAGCCGGGTCGGATTGCCCAGCGCTTCCAGATGGGCGGCGGCGTCATCGAGTTTCATGACTGCACGATGACATGGATATCACGGCCTGTCAACGGTATTTCCAGAACTATCGAAATAGCGAGCGCCTGCAGCCGCAACAGTTAAAGTTGACACGCCCCGATCTATCGATAAGTCTGGATATATGGAATCCGAACAAGCCATTCTGGCGCTGGCGGCGCTGGCGCAATCGACCCGGCTCGACGTGTTTCGGCTATTGGCGAAACACGAGCCGGAGGGATTGCCTGCAGGTGACATCGCCAAGGCGCTCGCCGTACCGCAAAACACCATGTCGTCGCATCTGGCGATCTTGTCGCGTGCGGGGCTGGTGACAGCGCGCCGCTTCAGCCGCTCGATTGTCTACCGCGCCGATCTGAAGGCCTTTCAGTCCGTCGTGCTGTTCATGCTCAGGGATTGTTGCGACGGGCGGCCCGAAATCTGTGGTCCATTGATCGAAGACCTCACGCCTGGCTGCACCCCGAAGCCGAGGAGGAAAGCGCATGCCTGAACGCATCGACAATGTACTCTTCCTGTGCACCGGAAACACCGCCCGGTCGATCCTGGCGGAATCGATCCTGCGCAAGGACGGCCGCAGCGACGGCTCGACGTCCGGCCGTGAGAAGGCGAGCTGATGTCCGAATTCGATCTGCCACGCCGGCTCGCCGCCGAGACGCTCGGGACGGCACTGTTGGTCGCCACCGTGGTCGGCTCCGGGATCATGGCCGAGACCTTGACCAAGGACGTCGCACTCGCGTTGCTCGGCAATACGTTGCCGACCGGTGCCATGCTGGTCGTCCTCATCACCATTCTCGGTCCCATTTCCGGGGCCCATTTCAATCCGGCGGTATCGCTGGTTTTTGCGCTCAAGCGCGAGCTGACGCGGCGCGAGGCGCTGCTCTACGTCGCTGCGCAAATCGCCGGCGGGATTGCCGGAACCATGCTGGCGCATGCGATGTTCGCGCTGCCGCTGCTCGATGCCTCGCTGAAAATGCGAACCGGCGGTGCGCAATGGCTCGCCGAAGCCGTCGCCGCCTTCGGCCTGGTCGCAACCATCCTCGCTGGTATCAAGTTCAACCGCGCCGCGGTGCCGTGGCTGGTCGGCCTCTACATCACGGCGGCTTACTGGTTCACGGCGTCGACGTCGTTCGCCAATCCCGCCGTTGCCATTGCGCGCTCATTGACCAATACGTTTTCGGGCATTCGCCCCACAGATCTTCCGGGTTTCATCGCGGCGGAAACCTGCGGCGCCATCATCGCGTTGATCTTCATGGGTTGGCTGCTTCGTGAAAGCGACAAGGCGCGCGCAATGTTGAAGGAGGCGCAACCATGAGCGTTACGATCTACCACAACCCGGCCTGCGGCACCTCGCGCAATACGCTGGCGATGATCCGGCAGAGCGGCGAAGAGCCCGAGGTGATCGAGTATCTGAAGACGCCGCCGAGCCGCGCCCGGCTGGTCGAACTGATTGCCGCGCTCGGAATTTCGCCGCGCGAGCTGTTGCGCGAAAAAGGCACGCCCTATGCCGAGCTCGGCCTGGCCGACCCGAAATGGAGCGACGACGAGCTGATCGACCTCATGCTGAAACATCCAATCCTGATCAACCGGCCGATCGTGGTGACGCCAAAGGGCGTCCGCTTGTGCCGGCCTTCGGAATTGGTGCTCGATTTGCTCGACAACCCGGTCGAATCCTTCGTCAAGGAAGACGGCGAGGCAGTCACGCGCGCGAAGTCGTAAGGCACGCTTGTCCCGGACGCGGTGCAGCCTAGGCGATGCGAAGCATCGTCCGGCAACGCTGCTCCGCAGAGCCGGGACCCAAGCCGCAGAGTGTGGATCCCGGCTCAGCAGCGCATCGCTTCACGCTGCGCAGCATCCGGGGAATGCAGGCGGCGCCAGCCTTTCACTCGCCCCGATTGCACGGCATAATGGCCGCATGGAGCTCAACCCCCGTCTGCGGCTGATGAACTGGCTGGTCGGCCAGGGCCTCACCGGCCTGCCTCAAAACGACCTGATCCGCGGTTTCTGCGAACGCTGCTGCGCCGAGGGGCTTGGCATCTCGCGCGGCATGGTCTTCATCGATACGCTGCACCCGATTTTCGAAGGCCGCGGCTTTCGCTGGAACGACGCCGAGACCAACGAAAGCGACATGTTCGAATATGGCTCGACAAATGAGGGCGAAGCGGCGGAAGCCTGGCGCAGTTCGATCTTCTATCACATGCTTGAAAACGGCTTTTCGGAGTTGCCGATCGACCTCGCTGACGGCGGGACCCATAGGTTCAAGTTCGTGAACGAACTCGCCGAGAAGGGCCACAAGCATCTCGTGGCCTATGTGCACCAGTTCGGCGAGGCCGGCACCATGGGGCAGATGGACTGCGTCTATTCCTACTGGGTGACAAGGCGCGACGAGGGATTTGGCGCGCAGGGGTTGGCTGCGCTGCGCGATCTCGTGCCGGTGCTGGGGCTGGCGATCAAATCCGCGGCGCAGGCTGACATCACCAAGACGCTGGGCCGGGTCTATCTCGGTCGCGACACCGCCGAGCAGGTGCTGCGCGGCCGCATCACACGCGGCGTCACCGAGCGCATCAACACGGTGCTGTGGTTCTCCGACCTGCGCGGCTCGACCGCGATCAGCGAGAGCATCGATCCCGGCGAGATCATCCCGTTCCTCAACGATTATGCGCAGGCCTCGATCGACGCCATTCACGATGCCGGCGGCGAGGTGCTCAAGCTGATCGGCGACGGCGTGCTGGCGATGTTCACCCACGAGAACATGGCGAAGGCAAACCGCGCCGCGCTGCGCGCCGAACATCGTTTCCGGCGGAATATGAGAACGCTCAACGCCCGCCGGACGGCCGAGAACCGGCCGGTCACATCAGCCCATGTCGGCCTGCATGTCGGCGAGGTCTTTTACGGCAATATCGGCAGCGACGACCGGCTAGACTTTACGGTGGTGGGGCCTGCCGTCAATGAGGTCAGCCGCATCGCCTCGATGTGCCGCTCGGTCGACCGCGAATTGCTGATGTCGTCGGCGTTCCGCTCCGGTCTCGATGCGGCGGGGCGAAACTATCTGGTGTCGACCGGCCGCTACGCGCTGCGCGGCATCGGTCGCGCGCAGGATCTCTACACACTCGATCCGGATATTACGGCGGACGAGGTGGTGGCGGGGAAGTACGAGCGGTATCTGGCGGGTTAGATCGCAAACGACACGGGGCGCTGATGCAAAATCAAAGATTTGACGTCTCCGGGATTTTTCTCGGCGCGATCATGCTGGTTTCGATCTGCAGCGCTGCCGCATACGCCCAAGACGCTGTGGAGTCCGCCTGGCCGACCAAGCAATGGCCAATTTCCACGCCGGAAGAGCAGGGCATGGACTCGGCGGCGCTTGCCAGGCTGGTCGAGTTCGGAGCAAGCCGCAGCTTCGACAGTTTGCTGATCGTTCGGCATGGCAAGATTGTTCTCGATGCCTACTACGCGCCGTATGCGGCGGATATTCCCCACATCACCAACTCTGCCACCAAAGCTGTAATTGGCACCTTGACGGCGATCGCCTTGAAGGACGGGCTGCTGGACAGCGCGGACCGTCGAATGCTGGACTTTTTTGCAGACCGAAGCGTTGCGAATGTGGAGGAAAGGAAAAAGTCAATAACGGTCCAGAGCCTGCTGGACATGACGTCCGGAATAGAATGGGAAGAGCCTTTGAGCGGGCGGCCGGTTTCGACGATCGCTATGGAGCTTAGCCCGGACTGGATCAAATTCATCCTCGATCGTCAGATGTCGAACGCACCTGGAGACATCTTCAACTACAATAGCGGCAATTCGCATTTGCTTTCCGCTATTCTCACCAAGCTGACGGGGTTGAGTGCGTCGGATTATGCCAAGGCCAGGCTTTTCGGTCCGCTTGGGATCAGCACGTGGAATTGGCGGCGCGACCCGCAAGGTATCTCAACGGGAGGATACGGTCTGGCCTTGCTGCCTCGCGACATGGCGAAGATCGGCTATCTGTATCTGCGGCATGGCAAATGGGAAGGTAAGCCGCTTCTTCCACAAGGTTGGATCGAAAAGACAAGCGAAGCCTCGGTGAACATGAATTCGAAGCGGGAGCCGGAGCTAAGATATTCGAACTTCTTCTGGGCTCTACCCAAGAAGCAGGTTTACATGGCGGTCGGATACCATTGCCAGGTCATCATGGTGTTCCCCAAGCTGGATATCGTTGCGGTGACGACGGCCAGAGACTTTTGTCCATTCAGCAAAATGGCTGATGATATTTCCGGCGCGGTGAAATCCCAGACGGCGCTGCCGCCGGACCCCGCCGGCACAAATCTGCTTGCCGGCGTGATCCATGAGATATCAACCGAGAAACCGACCGAGGTTGGCGCAACGCCGGAGATCGCGTCTTTCATCTCGGGAAAGACATACAAATTCCTCGGCAACGCATTGAATGTGCGGTCGCTTTCGTTGACCCTTACTGGTCCGAATCCGCACTATGAGCTGGAAATCAATAACCGGGATCCAGCGAGGCCACCGCTCAGGTTCACCGGCCCGATCGGGCTTGACGGGCTGTTTCGCAAAAGCGACCCGACGGCCTCCGGAGTTCTTGCGGCCAAGGGAAGATGGCTGGATGGCCAAACATTTGTGCTCGAGCGCCGGACGTTGGGAGCGGACGCTCCATTGCTAAAATGGACGCTAAGATTTGACGGTGGCACGCTCAATCTCCGTGGCAGCGACAGGCGCGGCCTTGAAGTTTCGATCACCGGAGAGTCCGGCGATTAGGCGCGCAAGACGTCCTGGCCGGCCTTCGCTCGCATCGCGTATAGCCCGAGCGCCGCAAGCGAGAACACCACCAGCACCACGCCGAGCGCGAACAGCGCGTTGGAGGAAATCGTCGCCGCGAGCGAGGAAGACCGTGATCGCTGCGGTGACCGCCGCGCTCGTGACGTTGAGCGACACCGCCATCTGCGGCAGCGACGGCAGCAGGATGTTGGTGGCGAGCGTTCCCGTGGCGGCTAGGCCTGCCAGGACGGCGATCTGCGGGACAGTGGAAGAAGCTTCCGAACGAGGGCCGGTGTCGATTGCTGCAGTCTGGTCGGCCATGAGGGTTCCCGCTTTTGTATGAAATGATATATATCATATAAAGCTGCATGGGAAAGCACCAATGGGCTCCGGGCAATTAGGGCGGAGCAGAAAGCGCCTAGAAGCTGACATTTGATTCAGTTAGGTCGCGGGGTGCTATATCGACCGTCAACAGTTTGTCGGGGTGATATCAGCGGCGGTTGCAGGTCTCCCTATCCTTAGCTTTGGGTCAAATCCGAATGGAATCATACGACGACGACCTTAAATTTTTCGAGGCGCATGGCGCTGCGCCCCTGCCTGCCGCGATCAATCAAGGCTTTGTGGAACACGACGGTGCTCGAATCCGGTACGCGACGTACGGGTCGGGAGCTCCCGTGATCTTGCTGCATGGCGGCCTTGGGCATAGCGGCAATTGGGGCTATCAGGTTCCGGCGCTGGTCGCGTCGGGTTATCGCGCCGTGCTGATCGATAGCCGCGGCCATGGCCGCAGCACGCGCGATTCGCGGCCTTTCACGTATGAGTTGATGGCGTCCGACGTTCTGGCCGTGATGAATGCGCTGCAAGTGGACAAGGCAGCCGTCGTCGGATGGAGCGATGGCGCCTGCACCGCTTTGATCCTCGCCATGAAGGCCGCCGAACGCGTTGCAGGCGTGTTTTTCTTCGGCTGCAACATGGACCCCAGCGGCACAAAAGAAATCGAGCCCAGCCCGGTTCTCGACCGGTGTTTCGGACGGCACGCCAAGGACTATGCCCAGCTATCAGCCACGCCGGACCAGTTCGACGCATTGGTTGAAGCTGTCGGCCAGATGATGAAGACCGAACCGAATTATTCTGCGGGCGAGCTCGCCCACATCGATGTGCCTGTTGCGATCGTGCAGAGCGAGCACGACGAGTTCATCAAGCCCGAACATGCCGAATATCTTGCACGGAGTATCGCGACAGCGGAATTGAAGATCCTGCCTGGTGTGAGCCATTTCGCGCCGCTGCAAAGGCCGAGGCAATTCAACAACGTCATGCTTGCTTTCCTCCGCAAGGTTCTTTCTTGAGGGAAACAATACGCCTCGGTGCTTCGCCAGTCCGCTTTTTGGTCACCGCCGCCATAGGACTGCTTCGCAGCAAGCGGAGAAGGGTCGTCGCGTTGCTCCTCGCAATGACGGCTTCGATTGGCGCCAACCGCTAACAGCCTGCCGGCTCGCCCACCATGTCCGGCTGTCGCGCCAGCGAGACTGCGGGCGATAGCAGGATCACCAGCGCCTGCGCCGCGAAGATGGCGGCTGCCAGATAGAGGCAGGCTTCCGCGCCGTAGAGACCGCCGACAATAGCGCCCAGCGCCGAGCCGAGCGGGCGGGCGCCATAGCTCATGATGTTGATGGCGGAGACGCGCCCGAGCAGCGACGGCGGGGTTACCGATTGGCGCAGCGTGGTGGTCGAGATCACCCAGAGGATCGGGCCGGCGCCGAGCAGGAAGAAGCTCAGCCCGGCGAGCCACGGCGTCGGCACGATCGCCGTCAGCGCCATCACGGCGGCGGCGACGAAACCGGTCACCGGCCCAAGCCCGATCACGGTGCCGAAGGCCAGCCGCTGCATCACCCGCGTGGCAGACAGCGCGCCCGCCACCATGCCGACGCCGTACATCGCCAGCGTCACGCCGACGCCGGTGGCTGATAGTCCGAGATGGCGAACGGCGTAGGGTACGAACACCGCAAGCAGCAGGAACGACGCCGTATTGAAGATGAACTGCGTGATGAACACGGGCCGCAGCAGCGGATGATGCAACACGAACGCGGCGCCTTCCCTGATCTCCTGCAGGGGATGGCGGCGCGGGGCGGGGGCGCGCGCCGGTTCATAGATGCCCGACAGCAGCACGACGGCGATCACCGACAATGCGGCGGCAAAGCCGAACGCAGGCGCCGCACCGACCCACCCGACCAGCACGCCGCCGAGCGCCGGACCGCTCGCGAACGCCACGGTGCGCGCCAGTTCGATGCGCGCGTTCGCCGCGGGCAGTTGCTCCGAATTGACCAGCGATGGCACCAAAGCGGGCGCGGCGACGCTGTAGGCCACGGTGCCGCATACAGCGACGAAGCCGAGTAGCGAGAGCAGCGGCAGCGTGATTGCGCCGAGCCAGATCAGCAGCAGCGTCGCCGCCAGCGCAGCTGCGCGCAGCGCTTCGGAGGCCGCCATCACCCAGCGCCGCGAGATGCGGTCGGCGAGGAGACCGGCGGGAATCGCAAACAGGATGAAGGGCAGCGTCAGCGCGGTCTGCAATAGCCCGGTCTGGCCTTCGCCAACACCAAGCAGCAGCACCGCAACGATGGGCGCTGCGGCCAGCGCAATCTGCTCGGCCGATTGCGCGGCGAGGTTCGACCAGGCCAGACGGTTGAAAGTCGGCGGCAGGCGAGGGGTCGGAGCGGGTGACATGACAGTTTCCTTGGAAAATTCGATTCTCGCCTCATTGTCTGGTCTGAGGACGATCAAACCCACCCGTTTCCCGATAAGCCTGTCTACAAACAAAAACCTCCGCACGCTGACGTGTGGAGGCGTACCGTTTGCGTGAGGCGGGCCGCGGTCATTCCGGGGCGATGCGAAGCATCGAACTATGGGGCGCCCTCGCGCCCCTGAGAATCTCGAGATTCTCAGATGTGCAATGCACATCTTAGTTCGTTTCGCGCCCCGGAATGACGATGACGATTTGATTTCCGGCCAACACGAGAAGGACCCCGTCAATCCGTAGAAGTTGTCCCGTGAGTTCGCATCAAACGTCGAACAGGAAATCGTGCTTTGTCAGTTCATGAGGCCGCACGTCGGTGAGTTCGATCCGGTCGTCACCGACCTGGACCACCGTGTTCCCATGGTCGCCCCAGATTCTCACATCGCGAAAGTCCAGACAGCCGGCATTCTCAAACACCAGCATGTCGACGCCCGGATCGAAGTCGGTGATCTCAGCCTTGGTGGAGCCGAAATCAAACACGAAGCGGTCCGCGCCGTCATTGCCCGTCATCGTCTGCTTGCCGGTTCCGGCGAACAGATAATCGCCCTGCGGACCGCCGATCAGCGTGTCGTTGCCATCGGAGCCGATAACGATCTGGCGGGCTTCGGGGTCTTCGGACCCCACGCCGCCAGCAAGGCCAGTATGCCGCGAGTAGGTTACGAAGACATCGTCCTGGATATGCTCGGTGTCGGTATTGCGCAGAATGATATCCGCCAGCGTCGTGCCCTTGATCTCGGATAACGTCTTGGAATCGAACCCCTGATTCTCAAACCAGAACCGGTCGCCATCGCGCAACGCCTCGAACTGCATCGTAATGATGGCCTGGAAGGTTTCACCGACCAGCGCGCCGGGGACGTGATTTTCCGACAGGCCACCGGTCCACAGACCGACATTGTTGACATTGCCGTAAGCTGCTTTCAGTCCGGCCAGCGTCTCCGGGTCGCTCGTGATTTGGCTGAAATCCGTGTAGGGCTCGAGGCCGAGTGCTTCTCGGGTCTGGTTGAGCGTGCCGAGGCCAAGGTCGCGGGCGCGCTGGATGTTGATCGCGGCGAGATCCATAGACACCGGTGGATCGAAAAGAAAATTGCGCAGGTCGTCGACGATGCGCGCGTCGAGTGCTTGTGATGGATCGGCGGCCAGGTGGCGCAATTGTCCATCGGCGCCGCCATTGTCGTTGAAGTTTGCAGCCGGCTGGAAGAATACATCCTTCAGGTCTTCCTCGGAGCCGGCGATGACTTCGCCGTTTTCCGCAAGGCCTTCGGTTTCGCCCGACACGATCGAATGCCCGAAGCGGAACGCCGCGGCGACGAATTCCAGCGTGAGGTGGGGATCGACGTTGGGGTCATAGCCGTCGTAAGGCGTAAGCGCGTTCTTGCCGACGAGGTTAGGCAGGAACTCCGAATAGGTGATGTTGGCGATTTCCGCTGTCACGATGGCGCGCGCGTGATTGTAGAGTTGGTCGCCGCTCCAGTTCGGGTGTTCGACGTGCAGTCGGTCAACCCAATAATTGTGCTCGCGCACGAATAGCGTTTGCAGCGCGGTGAGCGCCGGATTTTCTGCGGCGCGGACGTCGCCGGCCACGACCATACCGTCGACGATCGGCAGGTTGCTGCCCTGCGACGTCAACATGTGACCATCGGCGGTGCGCAGGCTGGCCGCGGTCGCGGCGTTGGATCCATAGACCATCGAGGCATCCAGCCAGGCGGTATTGGAATTGACCGCCATGGCCGGGTTGGATGTGCCCGCACCGGTCGTGGGATCGATGACGGCGCGGGTGATCGGAATGACGGTGCCGGCGGGGAGCACGGGATCGCCCGCGGGCACCACGACGCTGATATCGCTGACGCCATCCGTCCGGGTCAGCGTCATGTCATGATCGATGAATTGGCCCCATGCGTACATGAAGGCGGAAACGCCTTCCGGGTTCGCCACATCAGGGTCGCCCGCGCCGACCACAAGATTGCTGATGGTGCGGGGATTGTTGCCGCCGAGCGGAACAGAAATGCCGTCGGCAAAATGCGCCGGGCCAATGCGTCCGAATTCAGTTCCGGCAGAGTTGAGGGTGGAATCGGATTGATTGTTCTGCGAACCGTCGAAGCTGCGGTATTCGATTTTTGCCGGCTTCGGATCCGGTGGGCACGGCCAACCGTGAGGGCCATGGTGCTCACCCGGGCCATGCGAGCCGTGCGGTCGGTGCGGCACTTGAAAATGGCCAAGAAAATCGCCGAAGTGAAAATCGTCGTTTCTGTCTTGGTGTGCCTCCCAAGTCCGCTTGAACTGACGCATTTGAATGCTCCCTCAGTTGCAATTGCGAATTAGTTGCAATTGGTGTCACGAATGAGAGGCATTTGCAATAAGGAAGTGAAGGCCGCCTGCGTGCTTCCCGACAACTGACAGGTGGAGAAGGGCTCCAGCAAAAAGGCCCGCCGCGCGAATGGCGGCAGGCCTCGATTTGAACGGTGGTTCGGCTGCTTCTGCTTGACTACGACTTGGGGCCGAGGGTCGCCTTGCCCGTTCCCGAGATGGTCGCGGGCGGTGTTGCTACCTCATCCGCATCATCTTCATCCGTATCATCTTCGATCGCAGGCAGTTCGGCCGGACTGGCGAGCTGCTGCGCGGCCAGCGCGCTGGTCAGGCTGGTTAGCGCGTCCGGACCGGCCGCGAATCCACCCTCGGCGAGGATCTTGTCGATAATCGGCTTGAACGCCGAGACCGACAGCAACTGCGCAGCAAGGCCATCGCCCAGACCAAGCCCGTTGCCATGGCCGTTCATCGCGCCATTGCCGCCGCCACGGCCGAGCAGGCCGCCGGTGTCGAAGATCCGGATGTCGGAAATCTTCTCGATCGGCTTGACCGCTTCGGCCAGCGCGTTCGGGATGATGTTGATGCGCGCCAGGGTGAGATCGTAGTCGACCATCGCCTGAGAGAGCTTGTTGCGCGCTTCCGCCTTCAACGCGGCCACCTCGGCCTCGGCCTGGCCGAGCGATTTGACGCCGGCCGCGCGGGTCGTCGCCGCCTCGGCGTCGGCCTTGGCCAGCATGGTAATGGCTTCCGCCTTGTTGTTCGCGGCCTGGTTCTCGGCTTCCGCCATCACGGTGATCGGCATCGCCTCGGTCTCGGCGGCCTTGCGCGCCGCGATCACGTTGATGATCTTGTCGCGTTCGGCGATTTCGACGGCTTTGGCGGTGGTGACCTTTTCCTCGGCCGCAATCGCCAGCGCACGCGCGGTCTCGGCGACGGTCTGCGCTTCCGACTGCTCCTTGCTCTTGGTCGCGATCGCAATCGCACTTTCCTGCGCCACGATCTGCAGGTCGCGCTCCATCTCGGTATTGCGGCGTTTCACCGCGAGATCGGCTTCGATCTTTCTGGTGTCGCGCAACTGGTTGGCTTCGGTCTGCTTGTTGGCGACCGCCAGTTCCTGCTGGATGCGGTACTCGGCCTCGTTCTGCAGCGCGGTTTGCTCGACCTGCGCAGTCTGCGCGCGCATCGCGGCGGTCTTGTTGGCGATGTCGCGCTGCTGGGCCAGTTCCGCCTCGCGCTTGGTGGCCTCGATCGTCAGCGTGGTCTGGCGGGCGACGAGGTCCTGCTGCGCGATGTTGACCTCGGTGGTGCGGACGATCTGGTTGCGCTCCTGTTCGCGCTCGCGCGTGATCTTGGTCAGCGTCGTCAGACCGTGGGCGTCGAAGAAGTTGCTCGGGTTGAAATGCTTGATATCGCTCTGGTCGAGACGGGTCAGCGACACCGATTCGAGCTCAAGGCCGTTGTTCTGGATGTCAGCGCCGACGGCGTCCTGCACCGATTTCACGAACGTCGCGCGCTGCTCCTGCAGCTCTTCCAGGTTCATGGTGGCGGCCACTGAACGCAGGCCGTCGACGAATTTGGCCTCGATCAGTTCGCGCAGCTCGCCTGCATTTTGGGTGCGGCTGCCGAGCGTCTGCGCGGCGAGCGCGATCGAGGAAGTATCGGGTTTGACGCGCAGATAGAATTCGGCGCCGATGTCGACGCGCATGCGGTCCTTGGTGATCAGCGAGTCCGGGCCGCCGCGGGCGACCTCCAGCCGCAGCGTCTTCAGATTGACCGCGGCGACGGAGTGGAACACCGGAAGGACGATCGAGCCGCCGTCGAGCACGACCTTCTGGCCGCCTAATCCGGTGCGGACATAGGCTTCATCACGGGTCGAGCGGCGGTACAGTTTGGCAAGCAGTAAACCGATAACAAGAACGGCGATAACGCCAATCGTGACGGGTATTGCAAGTTCCCACATGTTCAAGCCCTGTCTGAACGTTGTTGCGCAATGAGGTCGGCTGGTGCGGAAATGGCGATAAAGCTCTTGGCATCACGATCGACCAGCAACACGCTGGCGCCGACCGGGAGCGGCGTGGATTCGGGACTGGCGCGCGCCACCAGAGAGTGCCAGTTGCCGAAGACATCCTTGAGACGGACGCGGCCGGGCAATCCCTGGTCGAGTGGCCCGACCGAAACTTCGGCGACCTGGCCGATGAAATCGGCCTGGTCCACCGCATAGGTCTCGTCGCGCGGGATGATGCGGGCGATGCCGCGGCTGGTGACACGGATCGCGGGGAGGCTGACACCCGCGGCGGCGATCGCCGCGATCACGACCGGAATCGAAATTCCCACACCGTGCGCGAGCCCCTGCAAAAAGAATCCCGCAATCGAAAACACGCCGAGTGCGAGGACGATCAGGATCAGCAGGGGTAGCCGCCCCGCATTGACCCACAGGAACAGGCCGCCCAATCCGTCACCACTGTCGACGTCGACGGCAACTTCTTTTCCGAAGAGTTCGCCGAGCGAGAAGCCGATCAGCATCGCCAGCAATTCGATGCCGCCGAGCGCCATCATGATGGCGGCAGCCACGGCGAAAGGCCGCACGTCCGGCGCTAGCAGGATGTCGGTCAGGGCACTCATTGCTGCGACTTGATCCTTTCAAGGCGGGCCGCGATTTCCTTTTCGCGGTGCAACCGGTCGAGTTCGTCGAGTTCCTTATCGCCGGCCACGCTGGCTGCAGGCACGCCGGTGACGCGTGCGATCGCCGCCATCGCCCGATCGGGACTCACTGTTTTGGTCGCGCCAGCCGCGCGTCCGGTTTCGTGCGGCGCGTGCTTCTCGAGGCTCGCCTCGAGATCGGCGAGGCGGGTCTCGGCTTCACGCCGCGCGCCAAGCATCGCCTGTAAGGCCTTGGTCTGCTCGTCGATTTCGAGTTCGATGAAATCCATCGCGCGCTCGAGCGCGGTACCCTGCGATTCCAGATCAATTTGCCGTGCAACGCCGGCGCGCGCGAGGTCTTCGCGGTTCTCTGCAACCGCAAGACGAACCTTGTCGGTCAGCGCGGCGATTTCGGCGTCGAGTTCCTCGCGCCGGCGCTTGAGGCGAAACTCCTCGGCGCGCGACTTGCCGAGCGCGTGGCGCGCTTCATCGGCGCCGGCGTCGATTTCGCGGATCGCCTGCTTGACCAGCGCGACCTTGTTGCTGTTCTCGGCATTGTCGATCGTCTCACTGGCAATGGCGGCAAGAAGTCTACCCATACGTGCAAGAATACCCTCGTGAACCATGGTCTTCTCCTCCGGCTGTGGTGATTTCGATTTCACGGCGATGTGGATTTCGTAAGCGCGGCCGTCCGAAACCAAATGAGCCGGGAAAGGACTATCCCAGCCGGCAAGATATCCGGGGATTTCAAACGGCACCAAGACACGTCCGTGGACAGTGCTAATGGTCAGTGAAGTTGGTCCCTTGATCGCAAACAACTTGTCGTCGAGCGGGATTTTGCGCGTTGGGGAGCCCGCGACGTAACTGGCGCGGTCGCGCAGGCCGAGCGTCACGAGACGCGCGGGCAGTCCCGTCTCGGTGCGGATCCGCTCATAGGCCTGGGCGTGGAGGGCGACGAGGTTGGCGCCAACCGGGGCAACCTCGGCGAGGATCGCCATCATCCGGTCATAGGCGGCAAAGGTCGCTTCGATGGCGGCGATGCCGGCCTCGTCGGGGGCGAGGGCGTATCGCAGCGTGGCCGTCGGGGTTTCGAGCGGAACCTTTATCATGGAACCAGCGTAAAGTACTTCCTCAGTGCTTTACAAGCCAGTGAGCCGGTATCATTTTCGTGATCACCAGATGCAATTGCACATGATTGCCAGATGCAGTTGCAAATGAGTTGCAATAAGAACGAAGATCGGCCATCTTGCTGGAATGGATGCGCGCACGCCCGATTTGGGCCCGGAAGCCAAGGGTTTGCTGATGGCCGATACGACCGCCTCCGGTTGGCGCGCTGATGCCGCCGCCGACGCGCGGCGGAGCTTGCCCGAGGTCAATTCCACGATCCTGGTGCCCTTTGGCGGGCATTGGTCGCGCCGGCTGCTGGCCTTCCTCGGCCCCGGCTATCTGGTTTCGGTCGGTTACATGGACCCCGGCAACTGGGCCACCGACCTCGCGGGCGGATCGAAGTTCGGCTACACGCTGCTCGCGGTCATCCTGCTGTCGAACCTGATGGCGATCCTGTTGCAGGCGCTGGCCGCGCGGCTTGGCATCGTCACCGACCGCGATCTGGCGCAGGCCTGCCGCGCCAGCTTCTCGCGGCCCGTGAACTTCGTGCTCTGGGTGGTCTGCGAAGCGGCAATCATCGCCTGCGATCTTGCCGAGGTGATCGGCACCGCGATCGCGCTCAACCTGTTGTTCGGCATTCCCCTGATCTGGGGCGCGTTGATAACTGCGCTCGATGCCTTCTTGCTGCTCCTCCTGATGAACAAGGGTTTTCGCTTCCTCGAAGCCTTTGTCATCGCGCTGCTGATCGTGATCGCGATCTGCTTTTCGATTCAGATCGTGGCTGCTGCGCCGCCGGTGGCTGCCGTTCTGAAGGGGTTTGTGCCGTCGTCCGAGATCGTCACCAATCCTGAAATGCTCTACATCGCGATCGGCATCATCGGCGCGACCGTGATGCCGCATAATCTCTATCTGCACTCCGCGATCGTGCAGACCCGCGCCTACGAACGCAACGACAAGGGTCGCCGCGAGGCGATCAAATGGGCGACGACGGACTCGACGATTGCGCTGATGCTGGCGCTGTTCATCAACGCCGCGATCCTGATCGTCGCCGCAGCCACCTTCTATTCGAGCGGACGCACCGAGGTCGCCGAGATCGGGCAGGCCTATGAACTGCTGTCGCCGCTGCTTGGTCTCGGCATTGCCTCGACCCTGTTCGCAGTGGCGCTGCTCGCCTCCGGCCTGAACTCGACCGTCACCGCGACGCTGGCCGGCCAGATCGTGATGGAAGGCTTTTTGAACTTGCGGCTGCCGAGCTGGGCGCGGCGGCTATTGACTCGCGGCGTCGCCATCGTTCCGGTCGTGATCGTCACCGCGCTCTATGGTGAGCGCGGCACCGGCCAGCTCCTCGTGTTCAGCCAGGTCATCCTGTCGATGCAACTGCCGTTTGCGGTGATCCCGCTGGTGCGGTTCGTTTCCGACCGGCGCAAGATGGGGAAGTTCGTCATCCCGCGCACAGTCGCTGTCGTGGCCTGGATCGTCGCCGGAATCATCGTCGCGCTGAACGTGAAGCTGTTGTTCGAGACGTTCTTCGGCTAACCGCGCACACGGCTGTCATCGCCCGGTTCAACCGGGCGACCCAGTACGCCGCGACCTCTCGATTTAATCACTGATGTCTCTGGAATACTGGATCACCCGCTTTCGCGGGTGATGACAGCAGAGGGTCAATCCTGCGGTTCGGACAGCATCTCGCCCGTCGCATCCACCCGCAGCCAGCCGGACGGCGCCAGCCGCTGCTGCGGCAGGAAGCGGCCCTTGTAGTCCATCTTCTTGGAGCCCTCGATCCAGTAGCCGAGATAGACGTAAGGCAGCCCGAGCCGGCGCGCGCGGGTGATGTGGTCGAGGATCATGAAGGTGCCGAGCGAGCGGCTGTGCTGCGACGGCTCGAAGAACGAGTACACCATCGATAGCCCGTCGCTGAGCACATCCGTCAGCGCCACGGCGATCAGCTCCTCGCCGCGGCCGGTGATACCGGTGTCGACGCCGCGCTTGCGGTATTCGATGATGCGGGTTTCGACATGGCTGTCTTCCACCATCATCGCGTAGTCGAGCACGGTCATGTCGGCCATGCCGCCATGGCGGTGGCGCCTGTCGAGGTAGGCGCGGAACACGGAGTATTGCTCCGACGTCGGCACCGCGCTGCGCTGTTCGCCGACAATGTCGGCGTTGCGCGCCAAGACTTTCTTGAAGTTGCGCGAGGGGCGGAATTCGTTGGCGATGACGCGCACGGAGACGCAGGCCCGGCACTGGTCGCAGGCCGGGCGGTAAGCGATCGACTGGCTGCGGCGGAAACCGCCATGGGTCAGGAGGTCGTTGAGGTCGCCGGCCTTGTCGCCGACCAGATGCGTGAACACCTTGCGCTCGTGCCGGCCCGGCAGATAGGGGCAGGGCGAGGGCGCCGTCAGGTAGAATTGCGGGGTATCACGCGAGTGTTGGGTCACGTCGGGTCGTCACGCCTCCGAAACAAATCAACCATAGCGCTTTCCAACGCAGTAGACACCGGTTCGCGTTAAGAAAACGCATCCGAACGAAAAAAGCGCCGGCCCGGCCCCGATTTCATCTTGGGGGCCCGACCGGCTCTAACATCGCGCCCCGAAGGCGGACGGTCAAATAGTTTGCTGCTCGCTCAATAGCTGCTGCGTGCCGAGGGAACTACCTGGGTACGAACCGAGCTGTTGATCACCACGGTTCCCAGGATGATGTCGTGCAGCAGCCGGCGGCGGCTGTTGAACAGGCCGACCAGCAGCACCAGCGGCGTCAGGAATGAGATCGAGACCCAGTACAGCACCGCATGGCAGGCACCGAGCACGAAATAGCCCGGCTCGCCGTACCAGGTGCGCAGCTCCAGATCCATCGCGCGCATGCCGAGCGTCGCCGAATGCGGGCCGCCGATCGAGGTACCGTAATAGACGATCGCCCACACGATGGTGGCGGGCCACGCCAGCCAGAACAGCATCCAGCCGAGTCCGAGCGTGATGATGCCGAACAGGCCGATGAAGATGTAGCCGAGGATGACGGGCACCGACAGCACGACGAGGTCGATCAGGAACGCAAATACCCGCCGCGTCAGCACGCCGCGAAACAGTTCCGGCTGCGAATAGGGATCGAACGCATGCGGCGGCACCCCGCCATCGTTCCGCCAGCCGCCGCCAGCATTTGAAGCGTCGCCGCCGGTATTGCCAGAGCCGCTATAAGACATGGTCCGTCCTCCAGGCCGATATTCCAGACCGTGACATGGGAACCGGCGGGGCCTGCGCCAAGGGGGGCTGCGACCATTAACAGCGCGCAATATTGTCGGGTTGCAGCGGTTGAGGCACAACTTCTCCGTCGTCCCTGCGTTCGCATGCGTTCGCAGGGACGACGGAAGCTTACACCGCCTTCAACTTCTCCGCGGCCTTCGGCGCAAAATACGTCAAGATTCCATCCGCGCCGGCGCGCTTGAAGCCGAGCAGGCTTTCCATCATCGCGCGGTCGCCGTCGATCCAGCCATTGGTTGCGGCTCCGGCGATCATCGCGTATTCGCCGGATACCTGGTAGACGAAGGTCGGCATCGCGAACGTGTCTTTCACGCGGTGCACGATGTCGAGATAGGGCATGCCGGGCTTCACCATCACCATGTCGGCGCCTTCGGCGATGTCGAGCTCGACCTCGCGCAGCGCTTCGTCGGAATTGGCGCTGTCCATCTGGTAAGTGCGCTTGTCGCCGGTCAGCGTTTTGGCGGAGCCGATGGCGTCGCGGAACGGGCCGTAGAAGGCAGAGGCGTATTTCGCAGCATAGGCCATGATCTGCACGTCTAGAAAACCTGCCTCGTCCAGCGCCCCACGGATCGCGCCGACGCGGCCGTCCATCATGTCGGATGGCGCGATGACGTCGCAGCCGGCCTCGGCCTGCACCAGCGCCTGTTTCACCAGTACCGCCACCGTCTCGTCGTTGAGGATTTTGCCGTCCTCGATCAGCCCGTCATGGCCGTGGCTGGTGAAAGGATCGAGCGCGACGTCGCACAGCACGCCGATCTCGGGGAATTCCTTCTTGATCGCGCGCACCGACTGGCAGACCAGATTGTTCGGATTCAGCGCCTCGGAACCGTGCTCGTCGCGGAGCGACGGCTCGGTATAGGGAAACAGCGCGATGCAGGGGATGCTCAGTTTTGCCGCACGCTCGGCGTCGCGCACCGCCTGATCGACGGTGAGGCGGTCGACGCCGGGCATCGAGGCCACCGGCGTGCGCGTGTTGTGGCCGTCGACCACGAACATCGGCCAGATCAAATCATCCGTGGTCAGCACGTTTTCGCGCACCAGCCGCCGCGCCCATTCTGCCTTGCGGTTGCGGCGGGGGCGGATGGTCAGGTCGAGCGGGGTGGAGGCAAGCGCCGTCTGCCGCCGCGGCGCGTCGCGCATTTCGATCGGACGCCCGAACTTGATCGCCATGTGAACGGTACTCCTTGAGGCGGAGGGAAGGTTTTGATTTGTTCCAATTCTAGCACCTTGCCGCTGCCGCGTCACCGAGCCTTGATCTATCTCATCGGCAATTGATTTTGCCGTCGCGCCGGGCCAAGACATCAGGCCATGAGGAGATTCCAGCACACGTTGCGCCCCGGTTGCGAGGTCAGCCCCCAGATCAGCTTCCGGGTCGGCTTCCATGTCTGACCTTTCGGCGCGCGATCAGGGGCGGGACCATGCCAGGGACAATGCGATGTCCATGGCGGCGATGTCGTCGGAGCGGATCGAGCCCGACGACAATGTGTGGACGCGTCGGCTGGTGCTGTTCCTGCGCATCATGGCGGTCGTGTCGATCATGAAGGGCCTGTACCACTGGGCGCAGGTCACGGGTTTCATCGGCGGCGAGGAAGAGGCGTTCGAGAACCAGTCGATGGCCTGGCAGACCGCGACCGTCTATTTCGCCGTCATCGAACTCGTCGGCGCCGTCGGCCTGTGGCTCGCGACGCCTTGGGGCGCGGTGGTGTGGCTCACCACGGTGGTGTCGACGGCGGTGATCGAGCTGATGTTTCCGGGCATCTACGGTGGCAGCCTGACGGTGGTAGGGCTCGAAGCCGTGATGCTGGCCGCCTATCTCGCGCTCGCCTGGATGGCTGCGCGCGAGCGCCCGCCATAGGATCCTGCGGCGCGTCCGGTGGCCTCATGGTTCGAGACGCGCGGCCCTGCCGCGCTCCTCACCATGAGGACGAGCTAGACCTCGTCCTGAAGCTAGACCTCATCCTGAGGAGCGGCCAATTGGCCGCGTCTCGAAGGATGAAGCCACCGTTGCTTCAACGCGTCAGTTTTCCGCCATAATCCATCCGCGTGCAGAATCCGCGACGCGATCCCGTACAATTTTCAAAAAGTTTTTCCGTAACGATTTGGTCACCGTTAAAGGCCGTAAAGGGTTCCACCACACATCTTACGCGAGCGTTTCGATTTCAGACGCACCTGTTTCCGAATGCGACAAGGCTTGCAGACGAAGCGTGAACAGGGCGCTTCCAGCGTCAATGAAATGTTGCAAAAAGCCTTGATCCATGGGGCTTAATCCACAATTCACTCTGTTAAATTCATGATCTCTTTATTGTCTTATTTAAGCGGATCTTCAAACCGCCCCCTTAAGTTGAAGCTATCAGGCGGGACAGAAGTTTCGTCGAAATAAGTCGAAAAACGACGACAGGGGAAGTGTCATGATCAAAGCCGTTGCAACGGCGGTGGAAACCGCTGAACGCTCTGCCGGTCAAACTCCGGTGCAGCCGCTCTATCTGGAAGCGTTGACTTTGGTCGAGCGGCTGCATCGCCGGCTGCTCGACGTCATCAAGGACGAATTCGATCGCCGCGGCCGCGCCGACATCAATTCGGTGCAGGCATTGCTGCTCTATAACATCGGCGACAAGGAGCTGACCGCGGGCGAACTGCGCACGCGCGGTTACTACCTCGGCTCCAACGTCTCCTATAACCTCAAGAAGCTCGTCGAGCTCGGCTTCCTCGATCATCAGCGCTCGCGCGTCGATCGTCGCTCGGTCCGCATTCGCCTCACCGCGCAGGGCCAGGAAATCCGCAAGATCGTCGATGCGCTCTACCAGAAGCACGTCAAGACGGTGGAGCAGGTCGGCGGCATCTCGAATGAGGAGTTCGCAACGCTGAACAAGTCGCTGCACCGCCTCGAGCGGTTCTGGACCGACCAGATCCTGTATCGGCTCTGAGAATTCGCAAACCGGCCGCCTAGAAGACCGGTAGCCAACAAGCTGACAAACTGGCTAGGCGTAAGCCCTGCTCAACGCGCATCGGCGCCGGTCTTCCGGCTTCGGTGCGCTTTGTTTTGGAGGGAGAATCCTCCGCATTTTCGGGCAGCTATCGCTGTTTCCTAAAGAGAAATTACGATTTCTCGCATTGGAACCATCTTCTTCTCGCGGTGGAACCATCTTCGCGCCTGCGAATTATCGGCCCGGCCACAAAACGGGTGAGGGCATGCTCGTCGAGCGCGGAATTCAGGTCATGAATTTTGAGGTGGTGGGCGATGCCTACGCGATCGCCTCAAACTACCTTCGCAAGAGCGGCGCCATTGCCGATACCCTGGTTACCGACGAGCGATTGCTCGCAATCATCGTGAAGCTGTTCCGGCGCGGCGAATTCAACCGGCTCAGGCTCGCCAATAAGGCGATCGCCACGTTCGAAGCAGGCGCATTGGCCTGACGATCCACCCGCTCACGCAACTCAGGAGAATCCATGGAAGCCGCGATCGAACGGATCATGCAGACCTATGACCTGCTTCTGAACTGCAGCGCCGCTGCCAGCGAGGAGGCGCGCGCCAAGGTCACGGCCTATCTCACCACGCTGGTCGAGGCGGGCGAGACGGATCCGCACCGGCTGACGGTGTGCGGGCTCACCTATCTACGCCAGCTCGATGGCAGCAACGATCCGGTGAAGGCGGGGTATACGGGGTTGTAACGAAAAGACGCCCTGCTGCCGCGGCTTGACGCGAGCGCAGACCCGGTGCCTCCGAGGCAAGTCTTGCTGCCTCGCGCGCGCCGCCATAGATTTGCGTCTCTGATCGGCGGAGGCTCGCCATGACCTCACTCACCCGTCGTTTGTTTCTGTCGCTGGCGGCTAGCCTTGTGCCGGCTTCCGCCATCGCCCATCATGGCTGGGGCGGCTACGATACGTCAAAATCGTTCACCGTCACCGGCAAGATCCTGAAATCGACCTTCGAGAATCCCCATTGCGGGATCGAGATGGAGGTCGACGGCAAGCATTGGCATTTCGTCCTGGCGCCGCCGTCGCGCATGCAGGCGCGTGGCGCAACGCGCGAGCTGATCGCGCCCGGCAAGACCTGCACCGTGTTCGGCTATCCTCACACCAGCAAGCCGGACGAGGCGCGGATCGAATACATCGTGCTCGACGGCAAGCGTATCGAATTGCGGTAGGGCAGTGGAACACCAGCCGGCCGCATCGATATTCCTGGCGCTGCAGGAAAGCGCGCTGGGCCATGCGATGCGCTCCTCGCCAGCGCTTTATCCCGCGGTCGAGATTCTGCACATTATCGGCTTCGTGATCCTGGTGGGATCGATCCTGGCGCTCGATTTGAGGCTGCTGGGACTCGGGCGCACGCTTGCCATTCAACCGATGGCGCAATTGCTGCTGCCCTTGTCGCGTGCGGGCTTTCTGCTCGCGATCAGCATGGGTTTTTTGCTGTTCAGCGCCGATGCTTCGCATGTCGTGAAAAATGCCGCGTTCCAGATCAAGCTGCTTCTGATCGGTGCGGCGCTGATCAACATCGTGATCGCGCATGCCGTTCCATGGCGTTATGTTGAACACTGGGGCGACAAGGCGTCCGGCGCAGCCAAGGTGACTGCACTGCTGTCGATCCTGCTATGGCTCGGCGTCATCTGCGCGGGGCGCCTGATTGCGTATTTTTAGCAAGGCCGCTTTGCCATGTCCTGCATTCGCTTTGCCATCTTCGCGCTCCTCGTCGGTTTGTTCAGTTCGACGGAGATCGCCACTGCCGAGGAGGCCGCCAATGCCTGGAAGGCGTTGCGCGCCGGGGGGCATGTCGCGCTGATGCGGCATGCCGATGCGCCGGGGGGCTTTGGCGATCCGCCCGGTTTCCGCGTTGAAGATTGTGCCACCCAGCGCAACCTGAGCGCCAAGGGGAGGGCGGACGCCGGGAAGATCGGTGCGCGGCTCAAGCGGGAAGGGATTGCGTTTGAAACGATCCTGAGCTCGCCGTGGTGCCGATGCATCGACACCGCCAAATTGCTGAACTTGGGGCCGGTCGAGACCGTTGCGACATTCGGTAATGTTGTGGTGCTGCGCGATCAACGAGAGACGCTAACGGCGGGCGCCCGTGCGCGCATCGCCAAATGGACGTCGCGCGGAAACCTCCTCATCGTGACGCACGGCGCGAACATTTCGGCGCTCACCGGTGTCTCGCCGGCCAGCGGCGAAATCGTCGTCGTCAAAAGCGGAAGCGATCGCATTGAGCCTGCCGGCCGCCTGGTTCTCGATTGAGCCGGTTCGAGTTACTGCGCGTCCGCGCGCGCGTCCTTTGCGCGATAGCGGTTCCAGTTGGCGATCACGCCTTCGTATCGAACCGGCTTCGTTACCGTTGCAGTACGTGCGTTTTCGGCCTCTGTTTCATTGGCGGCATTCGGGAAAATCACGAAAAATCCCAGAAGACCGCCGACCATCGTGCCGTAGATCAGGAAGGCCGTTATCAGCCAGCGTCGCGAATTGGCCTGACGCTCTTTCGGTGGGAGCGAGCTTTCCATGTCGGGAAATCCATCTGTCAGCCCCGGATGGTTATAGGCTCAGTCGAAACGGCGGCATGTGATCTGGTTCACGCTGCGGCCGGCAAAGGTCTCGCGCTGCCCGACAGGCAAATCAGCTAGATGTTGTGTCCAGCCGGTCCCGCAAAAATTATCCGCTTTCGTCGCAGACCAAATCAGTCACATATACCGTGCGTCTCACCCAATTGAGGGGCGGGTCGCGATCGTCACGAACGTGCGGTGAGATGCGATGGACGCTGAATGCGCAAGACGTACGCGCAGGAGGCGTACGGCGAAGTCGTGTGGTTCTGGCGCCGCGGTGCTGGCGTTAAGTTACGTGGAAGTTTTCTGCGTGGCGACGGAGGCAAGAAAGCCGTTCTCCGGGGAGAGCACGAAGTAAGCCGTAAAGCCATTGCGCAGGGAAGGCCGGGCTGCTCCCGCTGTACCTGTATGCTCGTGTGCGTGTTCTTGATGCGCACCTGCACACGAGACCGCGGGTGCAGCCAGCACCCGGTCTTCCCTGCGCCCTCTGTTTGGAGAGGGCGGGAAGTTGAGAGCAAACCTCGGGCGCAACGCGTCGCGAGATCGTTGTCACATATGCCGTTGTCATCGTCCGCGAAGGCGGACGATCCAGTATCCCAGAGACGTCAATGATTGAATCGAGAAGCCGCGGCGTACTAGATCCCCCGCCTTCGCGGGGGATGACAGTCGAGTGTTGCGTCGCTATCTCCACGTCATTACGAGCCAATGGGTCGCGCGAATGCGCGCCCGATGACAGGCTCCGCGAAGCAATCCACATCTCCACTTGCCGTGCGATGGATTGCTTCGCTGCGCTCGCAAATGATGGTCTCAAGTGAACCGCCATGCTCTAACAAGACCAGAGGAAGCCCCATGCTCACGGTCCATCATCTCAACGACTCCCGCTCGCAGCGAGTTTTGTGGCTGCTGGAGGAGCTCGGCACGCCCTATGAGCTGAAACGTTATCAGCGCAACGCCGAGACGCGGCTGGCGCCGCCGGAGTTGAAAGAGGTTCATCCGCTCGGCAAATCGCCCGTCATCACTGACGGCGATATGACCATCGCCGAATCCGGCGCCATCGTCGATTACATCATCCGCCGCTACGGCCAGGGAAAAGACAAGCCCGCGATGATGCCGGCGCCCGGTAGCGCGGACTATGAGGCCTACAACGAGTGGCTGCATTATTCCGAAGGCTCGGCGGTGTTGCCGTTGATGCTCAACCTCTATGTCGGCCGACTGAAGGAGGCGGGTGCGCCGCTGCATCCGCGCATCGACAGCGAACTGGCGAACCACCTCGGCTATATCGACCGCGCGCTGAACGGGCGCGAGTTCTTCGTCGGGGCGTCGCTGACCGGCGCCGACATCCAGATGAGTTTTGTCGGTGAGCTGGCAAAAGTGTTCGACAAGCTCGAGCCATACCGGAACCTGGCGGCCTGGCTGGAGCGCATGCACGCCCGTCCGGCGTTCCAGCGCTCGGTCGCCAAGGGCGGGCCGTACCGGTTTGCGTGAGGGGAGGCAGTCATTCCGGGGCGCGAAGCGAACCCGGAATCTCGAGATTCCGGGTCTGGTCCTTCGGACCATCCCGGAATGACGGTGAACTGGAACGCCCGGCTCAAGCCCGGGGCGACGAATGGGGCTTCATCCCCACCATATCTTGCATAAATACCAGCCCTGTACCGCAAATACTTGGCCAATTCCGGCCGATGTGGTATCTCGCAGGCGCTTCTTTCGACCGCCACACCAGACCCGCCCGCTTCGCCCCTAAGGGCCTGCGGCGGTGGAGATATTTCGCCCAATGACCTCCTCGCCCACCAGCGCCAAGACCGGCTCCGCGCCCGACTCGTTCTTCACGGCCACGCTCGCCGAGGCCGACCCGGAAATCGCTGCCGCGATCAAGGGCGAACTCGGCCGCCAGCGGCACGAGATCGAGCTGATCGCCTCGGAAAACATCGTCAGCCGGGCCGTGCTGGAAGCGCAGGGCTCGGTGATGACCAACAAATACGCGGAAGGCTATCCGGGCGCGCGTTACTATGGCGGCTGCGAATGGGTCGACGTTGCCGAGACCTTGGCGATCGAGCGCGCCAAAAAGCTGTTCGGCGCTGGCTTTGCAAACGTGCAGCCGAACTCAGGCAGCCAGATGAACCAGGCGGCGTTTCTGGCGCTGCTGCAGCCCGGCGACACCTTTATGGGCCTCGATCTCGCGGCCGGTGGCCATCTCACCCACGGCTCGCCAGTCAACATGTCCGGCAAGTGGTTCAAGGCCGCGCACTATACGGTGCGGCGCGAGGATCATCTGATCGACATGGACGAGGTGGCGAAGCAGGCCGAGCAGGTGAAGCCGAAGCTGATCATCGCCGGCGGATCGGCCTATTCGCGCGCCTGGGACTTCAAGCGCTTCCGCGAGATCGCCGATAGCGTCGGCGCTTACCTCCTGGTTGACATGGCGCATTTCGCCGGCCTCGTCGCCGGCGGCGTCCATGCCTCGCCAGTGCCGCACGCGCACGTCACCACCACGACGACGCACAAATCGCTGCGCGGCCCGCGCGGCGGCCTGATCCTCTGCAACGACGAGGCGCTGGCCAAGAAGCTGAATTCGGCGATCTTCCCGGGCCTGCAGGGCGGCCCGCTGATGCATGTCATCGCCGCCAAGGCGGTGGCGTTCGCCGAGGCGCTGCGTCCGGACTTCAAGGTCTACGCGAAGAACGTCGTCGAGAACGCCAAGGCGCTGGCGGAAACGCTGCGCGGCCATGGCCTCGACATCGTCTCCGGCGGCACCGACAACCATCTGATGCTGGTCGACCTCCGGCCCAAAGGCCTGAAGGGCAACGTGTCCGAGAAGGCGCTGGTGCGCGCCGCGATCACCTGCAACAAGAACGGCATTCCGTTCGACCCTGAAAAGCCGTTCGTCACCTCGGGCCTGCGTCTCGGCACGCCGGCGGCAACGACGCGCGGCTTCGGCGTCGCCGAGTTCAAGCAAGTCGGCGGCATGATCGCCGAGGTGCTCAACGCGCTGGCGCAGTCGGAGGACGGCAAGGCGCCGCTGGTCGAAGCCGCGATCAAGGAACGCGTGAAGGCGCTCACCGACCGCTTCCCGATCTATCAGTAAGGTCTAGCAAGTCGAAGGTCCCGTTGGATGCGTTGTCCTAGCTGCAACAGTCTCGATACGCAGGTGAAGGATTCGCGTCCGACCGAGGACTCGGCCGTGATCCGGCGGCGGCGGGTATGCATTGCCTGCAACTTCCGCTTCACCACCTTCGAGCGGGTGCAGTTGCGCGAACTGACGGTCATCAAGCGCAACGGGCGCCGGGTGCCGTTCGACCGCGACAAGCTGGTCCGCTCGCTGCAGATCTCCTTGCGCAAGCGGCCGGTCGACCCTGAGCGGGTCGAGAAGATGGTTTCAGCGATCGTGCGCGAACTCGAGAGCGGCGGCGAGGCGGAAGTCTCCTCGGAGGCGATCGGCGAGATCGTGATGGAGCATCTGCGCCAGCTCGACGACGTCGCCTATGTGCGCTTCGCCTCCGTCTATCGCAATTTCCGCGAGGCCAAGGATTTTGAGACCGTGCTCGGCGAGCTCTCAGGCGAGGACGAAGCGCGGATCGCCACGTTGCGCAAATGATCTTCCGCATCCTGGAAGACCAGTACGGGCAGAAGATCAGGGAGTCCAAGGCGGCTGACCAGCGCTTCATGCAGCTTGCGCTGTCGCTCGGCCGGCGCGGGCTGGGGCGGACCTGGCCCAATCCGGCCGTCGGGGCGGTCGTCGTGAAGGATGGCGTCATCGTCGGGCGCGGCTGGACGCAACCGGGCGGGCGACCGCATGCCGAGCCGGAAGCCTTGAGGCGCGCCGGCGAGGCGGCGCGGGGCGCGACGCTGTATGTGACGCTGGAGCCCTGTTCGCATTTCGGCAAATCGCCGCCTTGCGTCGATGCCGCTATCGCGTCCGGCATTTCGCGCGTGGTGTCGGCGATCGAGGATCCCAATCCGGAGGTGGCCGGGCAGGGACATGCAAAACTTCGCGCAGCAGGGATATCAGTCGATGTCGGGCTCGGTGCTCAGGAAGTCGCGCGCGATCACGCCGGCCATTTCCGCCGCGTCCGCGACAAGCGCCCGCATGTGATCCTGAAACTCGCCGTCTCCGCCGACGACAAGATCGCTGCCGCCGGCCACAAGCCCGTTGCGATTACGGGCGAGGTCGCGAGAACTCGGGTGCATCTGTTGCGCGCGCAATGCGACGCCATCCTGGTCGGCATCGGCACCGTGCTGGCGGACGATCCGCTGCTGACCTGCCGCCTGCCCGGCATGGAAGCGCGGTCGCCGGTGCGGGTGGTGCTGGATCGCGCGCTGCGCATTCCCGGCACAAGTAAGCTAGTTCAGTCCGCGCGGCAGACGCCGCTCTGGGTGATGACCTCAGATTTTGCCGAGGCGCCGGCCGCCGTGAAACTCGGTGCGGCAGGCGCGCAGGTGATACGCGTTGCGGCTACTGCGCAGCCGCCGTGGCTGAATCTATCGGCGGTGCTGCACGCGCTGTCCGACAAGGGCATCACAAGGCTGATGGTCGAGGGTGGATCGCGGGTGGCGTCGTCCTTCGTCGCGAGCGGCTTGGTCGATGAAATCTGGCTGTTGTGCGGCCCTGATAAAGTCGGCGCCGACGGCATTCCCGCGCTGGACGCATTGCCGCTGTCGACTCTCACCGGGTCGCCCGCGTTCAAGCCACGTGCTAGCGAAAGCCTGGGCAACGACACTCTCACGATTTACGAGCGCGCTTAAATGTTTACCGGAATTGTCACCGACATCGGCGAAATCGTCGCCTTGAAGCCGACGGCGCAGGGGCAGTTGCACCGCATGCGGATCGCCTGCCGCTACGACCAGACGACCATTGCAGACGGCGCCTCGATTGCCTGCAACGGTGTCTGCCTGACGGTGGTGGCTTCCGGCGTCGAAGGCGGCAAGACCTGGTTCGACGTCGATGCCGCCGCGGAAACGCTCGGTATGACCACGGCCAAGCATTGGGCCAAGGGAACAAAACTCAATCTCGAGCGTGCGCTGAAGATCGGCGACGAGCTCGGCGGGCATATCGTCGCCGGCCACGCCGACGGCATCGCCACCGTCGTCAGGCGCGACGATCTGCCCGATATGGCCCGGTTCGAACTGCGCACCACGCGAGAGCTGGCGCGTTTCATCGCCGCCAAAGGTTCGGTGACGCTGGATGGCGTGTCGCTGACCGTGAATACGGTCGAGGATGTCATATTTTCGGTGCTGATTATCCCGCACACGCTCAGCGTCACCACGCTTGGCGGCTGGGCAGCAGGCAGCGAGGTCAATATCGAGGTCGACCTGATGGCCCGCTACGCGGCGCGGCTCTCGGAAATGAAGTGACGGCGCAGCCGTCATTCCGGGATGGTCCGAAGGACCAGACCCGGAATCTCGAGATTCCGGGTTCGATGCTCGCGCATCGCCCCGGAATGACGGTGCCGAGTTCGTGCTTGGCTTAGCCACCCGCGGCGACTACATAACGCGCCGTACCAGAGTGAAATGGATTGAACGATGGCAGACGCACGGCGCGCACCGCTGAAAGACCAGACCGACATCACAGGCGCGCGCGCGCTGATCGTGGAGGCGCGGTTCTATGACGACATTCAGGACGCGCTGCTGGAAGGTGCCGTCGCCGAGCTGAAAGCCGCCGGCGTGACGCATGACGTCATCACCGTGCCAGGCGCCTTGGAAATTCCGGCCGCGATCGCGATCGCGCTCGATGCCGCCGACAGGAACGGCAAGCAGTATGACGCGGCGATTGCGCTCGGCTGTGTGGTGCGCGGCGACACCATCCATTTCGAGATCGTCTCGATCGAATCCTCCCGCGCCCTGATGGACCTTGCGGTCGCGCGAAAGGTTCCGCTCGGCAACGGCATCATTACCGTCAATACCGAGGCTCAAGCCTGGGCGAGGGCGCGCGCCAGCGAGTTGAACAAGGGCGGCGACGCCGCGCGCGCGGCGCTGGCGATGCTGCGGATCAAACGCCGGCTGGCAAAGGCCTGACGATGGCAGAGAAGAAGCCCGCCAAAACTCCCGACAAGAAAGCCAACCGCCGTGGCGCGGCGCGGCTCGCCGCCGTGCAGGCGCTGTACCAGATGGACATCGCAGGCGCCGGGATCAACGACATTTTCGCCGAGTTTGAAAGCCACTGGTTCGGCAACGAGGTCGAGGGCGAGAAATACCTGCCGGCGGAAGCCGCCTTCTTCCGCGACGTCGTGTCGGGCGTGGTCCGCGATCAAGCGAGGCTCGATCCTCTGATCGACGACGCGCTGCAGAAGGGCTGGCCCTTGAAGCGGATCGACGCGATTCTGCGCGCGGTGCTGCGCGCCGGCTCCTACGAGCTCGAGCATCGCAAGGACGTGCCGGGCCGCGTGGTCGTCTCAGAATATGTCGATGTCGCGCATGCCTTTGTCGAAAAGGACGAGACCGGTATGGTCAACGCCGTGCTCGACCAGATCGCGCGCCAGTTCCGCGCCGACGAGTTCACGCGTGGCTAGCGGCAAACCAGTGTCCGGCGAGGACTGGCTGATCGCGCGCTATTTCCGGCCGCTTGCAACCGACCCCGGCGCCTTCCGTCTCGACGACGATGCTGCGGCGCTGAAGCCGTCCGGCGATGACATCGTGGTGACGACGGATGCCATTGTCGAGGGCGTGCATTTCCTGCCCGATGATCCTCCCGATGCGGTCGCGCGCAAGGCGCTGCGGGTGAACCTCAGCGATCTCGCCGCGAAGGGCGCGACGCCGGCCGGCTTTGTGCTGACGCTGGCGCTCCGCAGCGCGGATGAGGGCTGGCTAAAGCCGTTCGCGGCGGCGCTGGGCGAGGACACCAGGCAGTTCGCATGTCCGCTGCTCGGCGGCGATACGGTGTCGACGCCGGGGCCGCTGATGGTTTCGGTGACCGCATTCGGCCGCGTGCCGCCAGGCAAAATGGTCCATCGCAGCGGCGCCAAACCAGGCGAGCAGGTGATGGTGACGGGGACGATCGGAGACGGCGGGCTGGGGCTGGCCATCCTCCGCGGGGGAAAGGTGCATGCCGCCGCCGATACGGCCGCGCGGGAGATGCTGGTCGCACGCTATCGCGTCCCGCAGCCGCGCGTGGCGATGGCCGAGATCGTTCGCGAATACGCCAGTGCTTCGATGGACATATCGGATGGGTTGGCAGGCGATCTGACAAAGCTGTGCGGCGCGTCGGGCGTATCCGCCGTGATCGATCTGGAGCAGGTGCCGTTGTCCGGCGCAGCGCGGGGGTTGGTGTCGCGCGGCATTGTCGGACTGGAAACGTTGATTGTGGGTGGCGACGATTACGAAATCCTCTGCACGATTCCGAAAGAGCATGTTGAAGTCTTCGAAGCTGCCGCGCAGCGCGCAGGGGTTGCGCTTAGTTCCATCGGAACGATCGTCGCGGGGAGTGCAGTTCCGAAGTTCGTCGACAAAGAGGGCAAGGAAATCGCGCTGGAACGGCTATCCTACAGCCATTTTTGAAGGCGTCGCATAATGCCGTCGGGCTTTATTTCCCGCCAGCCATTGCAATTTCGCTGAAAACCTATAGGTTGTAGCGCATTCGATTACCGCCGTGCCTTTTTGAACGCGCCCCACGGGGCTTCTTTCCAGAGACATCGTCGAGATTGGATTTGAATCCGTGCGATCGCCGCGCGGAATGAAAAGCCTATGTGCTTTGGAGAAGAGAAAATGGCTACGGGAACAGTGAAGTGGTTCAACGGTCAAAAGGGTTTCGGTTTCATTGAGCCGAGCGATGGCAGCAAGGATGTGTTCGTGCACATCTCCGCCGTCGAGCGCGCCGGCCTTGGCGGGCTGGCCGAAGGTCAGAAGGTTCAGTTCGAACTCAAGACCGACAAGATGCGGGGCAAGGTAAGCGCGGAAAACCTGTCGCTGGTCTAAGGCCTCGAAACGGTCGTTTCACGGATGTACTGGAATGGCTCGTGAGCCCGCTCGATCCCTCCCGGGGTTGAGCGGGCTCTTGTATTTTGGCCGGGCCGAATACCCGATGCCCCCGGGACGCCAGTTGGCTGGACGTATTCCGGGTGACACCTTTCAAAAATCGACGGTTTTCGCCCTCCGTGACATTGCGCCGGAGGGACGATTTTGGCATGGTCCCGCCCGATTTGAGGCCGCCCTTCTGGGCAGGGAAGGCCTCCTTTTTGTGCGTCCGCCGCAACTGCGGTGACGGCGCGGGGGTGGAACGAACAAAAAACTGAGGCAAATTCAATGACAGCATTGTGGGTGATTGTGCTCTGCGGAGCGCTTTCGATTGTCTACGCCATCTGGGCTACGTCTTCCGTTCTGAAATCGGACGCCGGCAATCCGCGCATGCAGGAAATCGCGGCGGCTGTCGCCGAAGGCGCGCAGGCCTATCTGCGCCGCCAATACATGACGATCGCCATGGTCGGCGTCGTGATCTTCGCGCTGCTGGCCTACTTCCTCGGCATGCTGGTTGCGATCGGCTTCCTGATCGGCGCGGTGCTGTCGGGTGCCGCCGGCTTCATCGGCATGAACGTCTCGGTTCGCGCCAACGTGCGCACCGCCCAGGCGGCGACCACTTCGCTGGCCGGCGGCCTCGAACTGGCCTTCAAGGCGGGTGCGATCACCGGTCTTCTGGTGGCGGGCCTCGCGCTGCTCGGCGTCACCATCTACTTCGCTTATCTCACCCAGTTCATGGGGCTGAAGGCCAACGATCGCGTCGTCGTCGACGCGCTGGTGGCGCTCGGCTTCGGCGCCTCGCTGATCTCGATCTTCGCTCGTCTCGGCGGCGGCATCTTCACCAAGGGCGCCGACGTCGGCGGCGACCTCGTCGGCAAGGTGGAAGCCGGAATCCCTGAAGACGATCCGCGCAACCCGGCGACCATCGCCGACAACGTCGGCGACAACGTCGGCGACTGCGCCGGCATGGCGGCCGACCTGTTCGAGACCTATGCGGTGACCGCGGTCGCCACCATGGTGCTCGCCGCGATCTTCTTCGCGACCTCGCCGCTGCTGGTGAACATGATGACCCTGCCGCTCGCCATCGGCGGCATCTGCATCATCACCTCGATCATCGGCACCTTCTTCGTCAAGCTCGGCGCCAGCCAGTCGATCATGGGGGCCTTGTACAAGGGCCTGATCGCGACCGGCGTGCTGTCGCTGCTCGGCGTCGCTGCCGTCATCCACTGGCTGATCGGTTTCGGCGAGCTGGCGGGCGTGAAGTACACGGGCATGGCGCTGTTCCAATGCGGCGTCGTCGGTCTCGCCGTCACCGGCCTGATCATCTGGATCACCGAATACTATACCGGTACCGATTATCGCCCGGTGAAGTCGATCGCGTCGTCCTCGGTCACGGGCCACGGCACCAACGTGATCCAGGGGCTGGCGATCTCGATGGAAGCGACGGCGATGCCCGCCATCGTCATCATCGCCGGCATTCTCATCACCTACAGCCTTGCCGGCCTGTTCGGCATCGCAATTGCGACCACCACCATGCTTGCGCTGGCCGGCATGATCGTGGCCCTCGACGCTTTCGGTCCGGTTACAGACAACGCCGGCGGCATTGCCGAAATGGCGGGCCTTCCGAAGGAGGTCCGCAAGTCTACCGACGCGCTGGATGCGGTCGGCAACACCACCAAGGCGGTCACCAAGGGCTACGCGATCGGCTCGGCCGGTCTCGGCGCGCTGGTGCTGTTCGCGGCCTACAATGAAGACCTCAAGTTCTTCATCGCCAACGCTCCGAAGCATCCGTACTTCCAGGGTGTGCTGCCCGACTTCTCGCTCAACAATCCCTATGTCGTGGTCGGTCTGCTGTTCGGCGGCCTGCTGCCGTACCTGTTCGGCGCGATGGGCATGACCGCGGTCGGGCGTGCGGCCGGCGCGATCGTCGAGGAAGTGCGGCGCCAGTTCCGCGAAAAGCCCGGCATCATGCAGGGCACCGACAAGCCGGACTACGGCAAGGCCGTCGACTTGCTGACGAAAGCGGCGATCAAGGAAATGATCATTCCGTCGCTGCTGCCGGTGCTGTCGCCGATCTTCGTCTACTTCGCGATCTACGCGATCGCGGGTGGCGGCGCGGCCGGCAAGTCGGCGGCGTTCTCCGCCGTCGGCGCCATGCTGCTCGGCGTGATCGTGACCGGCCTGTTCGTCGCGATCTCGATGACCTCGGGCGGTGGCGCCTGGGACAACGCCAAGAAGTACATCGAGGATGGGCACTTCGGCGGCAAGGGATCGGACGCCCACAAGGCCGCCGTGACCGGTGACACCGTCGGCGATCCCTACAAGGATACGGCGGGTCCCGCGGTCAACCCGATGATCAAGATCACCAACATCGTGGCGTTGTTGCTGCTGGCGATCCTGGCGCACTGAGCCGGCGACAAGCTGATCAAAACGAAAACCCCGCGGTGCGAGCCGCGGGGTTTTTTCATGCCCGAGCCTAATCTAGCAATTGCGATATCCGTTCGTCCCATTCTGGATGCAACTGCTTTAGCGGTGCGAGGAAATGACTCTGAGGCTCTCTCAGCTCGTTCATACGGCTTGCGCATTGGCGTGCGTCGTCCAGGTTGCCAAGTGCGATGTGGCAGCATGTGAGCGTTTCAAATGTCGGACGGAATGTCGGGCGAATAGCGAGCGCTTTGTTTGCGGTCGCAAGTGCGCTCTCGGCGTCTCCGGCGAGAAGCTGAGCATGGGCAAGCAGATTGTACCAAGCGAGGTTCTGGGGATCGTTCGGATTTAGCGTCAGGCCATGTTCAAGCGGTTCGATTGCCTCTCGCGCCAGACCCGCGAACAAGCGGGCCAGGCCGAGAATCAGATGCCCTAACGCGAAGCTTGAGCTCAATGCGATCGCCTTCTCGGCCGCCGATACGGCTACGAGCGGTGCGCTGTTGTAAGCGTTCGCGATGGCGAAGGCATAGTGCGCGTAGGGGTCTCTCGGATCGAGGGTGATTGCATGCGCCGCGGCATCCACGCCCTCCTTGCTGTCCACGACGGGCGTATCGCTCCAGCCGTAGGCGATTATCCCGGCGCTGACGCGCCCAAGCCAGATGTGCGATTCCGGCAGATCCGGATCGATTGCGCATGCGCGACGAAATAGCGTCCGCGCAGCCAGATGGCCCTCGCGGGTGACCTTGTGAAAATGCCACGTTCCCTGACGCACGAGATCCCAGGCTGTCATATTGCCGGTATGACGCAACGCTGCAAGATGGGATTCTGTCTTGAGAAGCTCGGGCTCGATCGCACCCGCGACCCGCTCGGCGATCTCGTCCTGGATCGCAAAGACATCAGCCATCTCAAGATCGTACCGCTCTGCCCATACATTGCTGCCGTCGCTGGTGTCGATGAATTGCGCCGTAACGCGCAGCCTCAGCGCGGATTGCCGAACGCTTCCCTGTAGCACATAACGCGCGCCAAGCTCGCGAGCGGCTTGCAGCGCGTCCATCTGTTTACCCTTGAAGAAGAAGGCAGAACTCCGCCCGATGACCCGGAACCAGCGAAACCGGGACAGCGCTGTGATGATATCTTCGGTCAGTCCATCGGCGAGATACTCCTTGTCAGCTTCGCCAATGATGCCGAAGGGCAGAACCGCGATAGAGGGGCGCGACTGCGTATCTCTTTCGGTATGCTCTGGTGTGGCGGTCTGCGCTCGAGGAGCGACCGGCCCGGCGAACCGGTAGCCGACACGTGGAATGGTCGTGATCCACTCGGCGCCGTCATCGGCGGTGCCGAGCAGCTTGCGCAGCGCCGCGATTTGGACAGAGAGATTGCTTTCCTCCACGGCCAGGCCGGGCCAAGCGACGTCCATCAGGCTCGATTTGTCGAGGATTCTGCCGGGCGACTCCAGGAAAGCGCGCAACAGCAGTAGGCCTTTTTGGCCAACCACGACGCGCCGGCCGTCCCGCGAGAGCATTCCGCGATCCATATCAAGCATGAACGGGCCAAAAGTGAAGGGCTCACGGGGCATGCGGCGAGCTTACCGAGCTTTGGAAGAATTTGGAATTTTTCGGATCAATCTTTGAGACTCCGGCCGTCCAGACAAGTGATCTTGCGCATGTTGGGTAAGACAATCCGAACCGGAGAGACGGCAATGAGCAACATGATCGTACGGGAACGGCACGGCGTGGAATCGGGCGGTGGGGGGAAGGGCTTTGTCGTCAAGGGGAGCAAAGGCTACCGCGCCGAGCAGGGCTCCGACTATCAGCCGGGAATCAGCGCGGAGACTGTCGGCTCGAAAATGATCTGGCTCGGCATCATTACGCTGCCGGCCGGCCGACGCACCAAAGCCCATGTCCACGAGCACCATGAGACGGCGCTTTACATGATGAGCGGGGACGAGCTGGAGATCTGGACCGGCGACCAGCTACAGCACTGCGAAAAGGTACACCCCGGTGACTACATCTATATTCCGGCGGGCGTCCTGCACGTTGCGGTTAATCGCGCTGCCTCGCCGTCGGTCTTCGTGGGATCGCGCAGCGAGGCGACTGCCCGGGAGAGCGTGGTGATGCGGCCGGAGATGGACGCACGTGTGCCGTGAGTGGCTGCTGGCGATCCTGACGCACTGAGCGGCGACAAGCTGATCGAAAAGAACCCCGCGGTAAAAGCCGCGGGGGTCTTGTCTTTCGGATAGCTCAACCGGAGTTTCCCGGGGTGCTGCTGATCCGGGGGCATCGCTGTGGTAGAAAGCGTGGATCCCGGCTCTGCGGAGCAGCGCGAAGCGCGCTGCACCGCGTCCGGGACAGGACTTTAATTCACATCCATCTGCAGGCCTTCGCGCTTGATGATCTCGCCGAATTTCGCCGTCTCGGCCTGCACGAAATCGGAGAACTGCTGCGGCGTTCCCCAGTCGGCGGTCGCGCCCATCTTCCCGATCGTCTTCTTGACGTCATCCCGCGCCAGCATCGCCTTGATCTCCTTGTTGAGCGCTTCAACGGCGGGAGCGGGCGTGGCCTTCGGCAGGAAGATGCCGAACCAGGAGGAGACGTCGAACTTCGAAAGCTCCGGCGCGCTTTCGCGCATGGTCGGAACGTTCGGGGCGAGTGCGCTGCGCTCGGGCGTGGTGACAGCGAGCGCGGTGAGTTTGCCTTCCTCGGTCTGCGGCAGCGTCGGGTAGAGATTGTCGAACAGGATCTGGATATCGCCGGCCAGCGCCGCCTGCAGCGCGGGGCCTGCGCCGCGGAACGGGACGTGCACCATCTTCAATCCGGTGAGCTGCAGGAACCAGGCACCGGTGAGGTGAGGGCTCTGGCCTACGCCTGAGGAGGCATAGGTGAGCTTGTCCGGGTTGGCCTTGATGTAGGCGATCAGGTCGGGGATCGACTTGATGCCGGTCGACGGATGCGCCGACACGATATTCGGAATCCGGATCATGTTGCTGACCGGCTGCAACTGGTCGGCCTTGTAGGTCATGTTGCGGAAGATGCTGTAGGCAATCGCATTCGGACCGGGATTACCGACCAGGATGACATGGCCGTCCGCCTTGCCCCGCACGACTTCGGCGGTGCCGATGGTGCCGCCGCCGCCGGAGCGGTTTTCCACGACCGCGGACTGGCCCCAGGCGGTCTGCAGATGTGCGGCCAACAGCCGTCCCATCACGTCGGTGCTGCCGCCGGCTGCCGCTGGCACAATGAGACGCACGGTCTCGGTCGGGCGCCAGTCGGAGCCGAAGCTTGAGCGCGGCAAGATTGCCGCCGCCGAAACGGCTGCAGCTCCGGTCAAAACGCGGCGTCGAGAAATAGCTTTAATCGTCACAAGTTCGCTCCCTGCTGAATCATTGTTTGCAGGAAAGCGTAGGCAGCGCGCATGCAGAGAGCAAGCGGGCGACTTGGCGCATGATTTCCGCGCCACGGAACAGAGTGAATCAGAACTGACCGGGCGCTAGTTAAAGCTGAGTAGCTTGAACAGCGGCGTCAGGTAGCTGAGTTCCTGGCCGGACGTTGGCGTGGTGCGGCTGATGAAGTCGAAGATCTTGCCGTCCTGCAATCCGTAATTGGCGAGCCGCGTCACCTGGCGGTTCTTGTCGAAATAGATCGCGATCACGCGCTGGTCCACGACCTGCTGATTCATGAAGGCGACTTTGCGCTCGGAGCGCTGCGAGATGTAATAAAACACCTCACCATTCAAGGTCGCGACCGTCGATGGCGTTCCCATCACGATCAGCACCTGATCCTGGCTGGCGCCGATCGGAATCTGCTCCAGCGCGTTGGGCGGCAGGATGTAGCCCTTCTGGAACTGCTCGCCGGTGCATCCGGCGAGCGCAGCGCAGACCAGTGCGACGGCTGCGGCGGCACGAAAACCGCGCCGGCGCGCGGTCAGGCGGCGCAGCGAGGACACGCGGGCGCTCAGGTGGCTCATTTCGGTCATCTCAGGAATTCGCCCGTCCTCTTGCATAGCGCGGTGCGTTGACGTACCGGGCAGCACGCTTGATTGCAACATGCGCGGGCTCCGGGCAAAGAATCTGGAGGGCTCGCTTGCGGAACCCACAATGCTTTGGCCGTTCAATCACTTCAGGAAACCCCGGACGCCGCTGCGCGGCACCATCGAGGCCATCTATGGCATGATCGTGACGCAGGCGCGAGAACCGTTGTTTTATCGGGACTTTGGGGTTCCGGACACGGTTAACGGCCGTTTTGACCTGCTTCTCCTGCACTTGTGGCTGGTCCTGCGACGGCTGAAGTCGGTGGAGGGCGGCACGACGCTATCGCAGGGGCTATTCGACCATTTTTGCAACGATATGGATGATAATCTGCGCGAGATGGGGGTCGGAGACCTCACGGTGCCGAAGCGCATGCAGGCCTTCGGCGAAGCCTTCTATGGTCGGACCGCGGCCTATGACCTGGCGCTGACCGAGGGCCGCGAGGCGCTGGCGCAGGCGATGTGCAAGAATATCCTAAATGGCGAGAACATCGAGAAGGCCCGACTGTTGGCCGCCTACGCCGAGGCGGCAATGGCGGGCCTGGACAGCCTCGACGAGGCGACGCTGGTGAGCGGCCGGGGCAAGTTTCCCTCGCCGGAGAAAGCAGGCGTGCAGCAATGAGCAAAACTGGCACAGAGAAGCCCGACCCGTGGCGTGTTCCCGTTGCGGTGGCGCAGATCCCCGAGACGGGCCTGCATCGCGACATCGAGGCCGATCAGGCCATTCGCAAAGCCGTGGCCGACACGGGCGGCTTGCGCGAGGTGCTATCGGCGCAGGCTTCCTTCGACGTGACGCCGCAGAGCGGCGGCCGCTTCCACGTGGCCGGCCATGTGCAGGCGCGGATCGGGCAGACCTGCGTGGTGACGCTGGAAGAGATCGAGAACGACATCGACGAGCCGATCGATCTGATATTCGCCCCGCCCGAGCAGGTCCCGCAAATGGCCGCGCTGGTCGATGAGGCCGAGGAGAGCGACGAGGAGACGCCCGACCCGCCGGAGCCGATCGAGAACGGCATGATCGATCTCGGCAGGGTCGCCACCGACGCCTTGTATCTGGCGGTCGATCCATATCCGCGTAAACCCGGCGCCGTATTTGAGCCGATGGTTGAAGCCGCCGATCCCGAGGATCACCCGTTCGCGGCGCTCAAGGCGTTGAAGGCGGCACCGAAGAAATCCGGCACCAGGAAGCCCAAAGGCAAGTAGCCGGCGGCTAAAGTGGTCCATGAGGCCGCATTCGGTTTGAGGTAGCTGCGGTATCTCACCAGGATTCCCAAATAAGGCATTGAATTATCTGAATATATTTCTTATTCTCGGTTTCGGGCCACACCGCTTGGCTTTTGCCAAAAGACGGTGGTCAAGAGGTTGTGTCGGGCGGGGGACACGCTATTGTCGCCGCCCGGCGGAGGTGCGGTATCGCGTTTCGCCGAGCACCGCCTAACGGTGCCATTCCAGTGCGCCGCCGGCCTCTACGAGGGCCGCCAAGAGATCAGGTTTCCGGGACGTTCATGCCGCAAAAGGTTCGCATCGCGCTTGACGCCATGGGTGGCGATGTCGGCGCATCGGTCGTCATTCCCGGCGCTGCAATTTCTTTGAAGCGGCATCCCGACAGCGAATTCCTGCTCTACGGCGACAGCAAGCAGATCGACGAACAACTCGCCAAGTACCCGGCGCTGCAAAAGGCGTCGCGCGTGATCCACACCGACGTCACTGTGAGCATGCACGACAAGCCGAGCCAGGCGCTGCGTCGCGGCCGCAAGACGTCGTCGATGTGGCTTGCGATCGATGCGGTGAAGAGAAAGGAGGCCGACGTCGCGGTCTCCGCGGGCAATACCGGCGCGCTGATGGCGATGGCGCGTTTTCATCTGCACACCATGCAAGGGATCGATCGTCCAGCCATTGCCGGCGTGTGGCCGACGGCGCGCGGCGATTCCGTCGTGCTCGACCTCGGCGCCACGATCGGCGGCGATGCGCACCATCTCGTCGCGCTGGCGGTGATGGGCAGCGCAATGGCGAGCGTGCTGTTGAACCGGGAACGGCCGACTGTCGGCCTCCTCAACATCGGGGTCGAGGAGATCAAGGGCCATGAGGAGATCCGCGAAGCGGCGGAGCTGCTGCGCGCGTCGCAGCTCAATTATATCGGCTTCGTCGAGGGCGACGGGATCGGCCAGGGTGCGGCCGATGTGATCGTGTCGGAAGGCTTTAGCGGCAACATCGCGTTGAAGGCCGCGGAGGGAACCGCGCGCCAGATGGCGGACTTCCTGCGCCAGGCCATGACGAGCAGTTGGCTGTCCCGAATCGGTTACCTGTTCGCCCGCAGCGCGTTCAAGGCGTTGCGGGACAAGCTCGACCCGAACAAATCCAATGGCGGTGTTTTGCTCGGCCTGAAAGGCGTGGTTGTCAAAAGCCATGGCGGAATCAGCGCCGAAGGCTTTGCCTACGCGGTCGATGTTGGCTATGAGATGGTCCGCTGCGATCTCCTCACCAAGATCAATCAGATGATGAATAGCGACGGCAGTGCGCTGGCACCGACCGCGCAGGAGGCTGTCTCGTGACTGCGAAACGTTCGGTGGTGCTGGGCTGCGGCTCTTACCTGCCGCAGAAGGTGCTGACCAATGCCGAACTGGCGGCCCGAATCGATACCTCGGACGAGTGGATCGTGCAGCGTACCGGCATTCGGGAGCGCCACATCGCGGCCGAAGGCGAGTTCACCTCGCACTTGGCGATCAACGCCGCGCGCGCGGCGCTGGAACATGCCGGTCTCGACGCCCAGGCAATCGACCTGATCGTGCTCGCGACCTCGACGCCGGACAACACCTTTCCGGCCACCGCGGTTGCAGTCCAGAACGGGCTCGGTATCCATCATGGCGCCGCCTTCGATCTGCAGGCGGTGTGCTCCGGCTTCGTCTTCGCGCTCGCCACCGCCGACAATTTCCTGCGCTCCGGCGCCTACAAGCGCGCGCTGGTGATCGGTGCGGAGACGTTCTCGCGCATTCTCGACTGGAACGACCGCGGCACCTGCGTGCTGTTCGGCGACGGCGCCGGCGCGGTCGTATTGGAAGCGCAGGACCAGCCGGGTTTGCCTTCCGATCGCGGCGTGCTCACGACCCATCTGCGCTCGGACGGCCGGCATCAGTCGAAGCTCTTCGTGGACGGTGGCCCGTCCACGACGCAGACCGTCGGCCATCTCCGGATGGAGGGTCGCGAAGTGTTCAAGCACGCGGTCGGCATGATCACGGACGTCATCGTGGATGCCTTCAATGCGACCGGCGCGACGGCCGAGGACATCGACTGGTTCATCCCGCATCAGGCCAACAAGCGAATCATCGATGCTTCGGCGCATAAGCTTCATATTGCGCCGCAGAAGGTGGTGCTGACCGTCGATTTGCACGGCAACACGTCGGCTGCGTCGATCCCGCTGGCGCTTGTGGTTGCCGTCAAGGATGGACGGGTAAAGAAGGGCGATCTGGTGCTGTTCGAGGCCATGGGCGGCGGCTTCACCTGGGGTTCCGCCCTGGTGCGTTGGTAGACGCGGCGCAAAAATGCTGTTTAAAATTGTAGTGCGGTTCCATGCTTCTGCATGATGGTCGCTGTTGACCATTGCGTGCTAACCTCATAATTTCAGGGAATAAATTTTGTTCGCCGAGAGTGCGGGGCAGGCGATGACCGGGACCGGAAAAACAGTCACACGCGTCGATTTGTGCGAGGCGGTCTACCAGAAGGTGGGCCTGTCGCGGACGGAATCTTCAGCATTTGTCGAGCTCGTTCTGAAAGAAATTACCGATTGCCTGGAGAAGGGCGAGACGGTGAAACTGTCGTCGTTCGGCTCCTTCATGGTGCGCAAGAAGGGTCAGCGTATCGGACGTAATCCGAAGACCGGTACTGAAGTGCCGATCTCGCCGCGTCGTGTGATGGTGTTCAAACCATCCGCTATTCTGAAACAGCGGATCAATGGACACGCGCCCGGCAACGGCGAAAGCAAGCCCGACTAAGAAGACTGATTACCAAGACCGACTATCGAGATCGAGTAATACGGCCGCGTAGCAAGGCGAGTACCGCGTCTTCACCAACGAAATAAGTTGAGAGGAGCTGGCACTTGGACAAGGCGCCGGATGCGTTTCGCACCATCAGCGAAGTCGCTGAAGAACTCGACATTCCCCAGCATGTGCTGCGGTTTTGGGAGACGCGGTTCGCCCAGATCAAGCCGATGAAGCGCAGCGGCGGGCGGCGTTACTACCGCCCGGACGATGTTGATCTGCTAAAGGGCATCCGCCGTCTGCTGTATGGCGAGGGCTATACCATCCGCGGCGTGCAGCGGATCCTCAAAGAGCACGGCATCAAATCGGTGCAGGGCCTTGCCGACCAGACCTCGGCGGTTACCTTCGGCGCGGTCGAAGAAGCGATCGGCCTCAGCCTGCAGGAGCCCGATGAGGGCGAGATCCCGACCGTCGCAGCCGACGACGAGGATTACGAGACTGAAGAGAAGGAAATCGACTACCGCTTCGTCGACACCGACGACGACGGCATTTTGCTGCCGTTTGCGAGGACCAAGCCGGGGCCGTCGGACGCCGACCGCGAGCGCCTGGAGCGGGTGCTGCAGGACCTGATCGCCTGCAAGCAATTGCTGGACAATGCAATGAAGGACGGCTGAGCGGGCGGGCTCAAAAATCGAAGAAATGATGGTCGGAGCGAGAGGATTTGAACCTCCGACCCCTAGTCTCCCAGACTAGTGCGCTAACCGGGCTGCGCCACGCTCCGATGCCGTTCCATTAGCTGCGATCAGCGCCCGGCGCAAGGCACGAGAGCGGGAGCGCAGCTAGATCCCGAAAAGCCAGACGGCAAGGACGGTTCCGAGAATGGCCGCTCCGCTGATGGTCCAGCCGGTCAGGTAAGCCGCGCCGTCCGTCTCCGGTCTATCGACCATGGTATCGCGCCAGTGGATCACGGCGGTCTCCTCTGGATTGACTGCCTCTGGTCAGTAGGTCGTTGGCGGAGGCTGGAGGTTCAACAAGCGCGGAAGTCGCACCCTTTGGCCTCATTCCCGGCTCGAGTTGAAGCTGAGCTGCAAAGGCGCCCGCCGCGTCGGTAACTTCGCCTTAACCCCATCCCACGCATCGATCCGCGATTAACGTCCCGACATACTCTGGGTGTTATGGATACCCGGACACAACCATTGCGGGGCGTTAAGCAATGAATTTCCTGATGCGTGCGGTCTTTGTTTTGGGCGGCATTTTTCTGGGCATCAACCTGATCAACTATTTCGTCCTTGGCCACACCGGAGACTACCTGCCGGGCGGACAACGCATGGGCGAATGGAAACAGGCCAAGATTCGCGAAACCTGTTATCCCGCACTTGAAAGCCCCGAGCGCGATGAGCTGCTGCCAAAGCTGACGACCACTGAACATCGTGTCGACTGGCGAGATCTCACGAGCGCGAAAGAGATGACGGCAGCGCTGAACTGCTACCTCGTCACCCATCCGAACGCCATCTGCGAGCGGAACAATCGCGCCTACATCGTCGACTACATCAACCGCTATTTCGCGAAGTTCGATGACATGATGAATATCGCCAAGCGATATGGCGAATCCGAGATGTCCACGGTCAGGAATCTCTGGGACAGTCCTCGCAACCGGGCGATCAATGCGGCCCTGATGCAGGACACCAGCAATGGCCGCCTCATCAAGGCTGATTTCGGCTGGACAGTCCCGGCGGCAATGAAGCCGATGCTCGATCGGTACACCGGCACGACCGACAATTGCCCCAGGGCCTAGCGGAGGAGCTTGAAAAATGCTGCGTCAGGCGCTCACCCTCATCCTGGCTTTCGTTGGCGGCTTCCTCGCGGTCGGCGGGTGGATCTGGGCCCCGAAAGTATCGAGTGCGATGTCAAGCTTCGTTTCGGTAGGGCCCAGTGTTTCGTTGTTCGCCGACGCCAATCGCCTCGGCCGGCCGGAGGTCGCGCCGGTCGTGCGGCGCTGCATTTTCCGCGTAGTGGACGTCGGTCCGGACGCGATGAAGATGGAGCCAAGTGCTGCATATTTCATCCTGAAGGCCGGCACCATGCAGGCGAACATTTCCACCTTGGCTGGCAAGCCAGAAGATTCGAGATCCGAATACCGGACAGTTTCTGTGGCTATCAAATGGGGAGAGTTGGCGGGCTGCATTTATGCGCAGGACGATCGCGAACTCTGCGACGCCGATAACCGCGCAGCGGCAGTAGAAGCCACCACGAGGTTCTTTGCCCACGCGAAGCAAACCGGCGCTTCCGCGGGCAAGCCGGCGATATCAGCCAGCGACGCACGCGACATCGAAAATGTCAGCGACCGCTTGTTGCTCATGCTCAAGAACCACCGTCGCTACGGTACGCTCGTGGGTGCCGATTTCGGCAGTTTTGCACCGGCCGAAATAATGCAGGTCATGCGCGGCGAGCAAGCAACCCGCGACATCTGCAAGCGCTGACACCCGAGACGATTAGCCCATAATGTGTGAAGCGCGCCCTGCATGGGCTCGCAATGCGTTGTCGCCGATTTGACCGTCGACGCCGACGTTGGAAGCGCTGCTCCGACATTCGATAGGCTTGTCCCAACCGGCCGACCGCCGGGAACGCGGGATGTGGTTCGCGGGTCGAGACGCGCAAGCGCTAGACGCGGCGTTTCTGCTACTCTGCCGTGCCAATTCCGCAACTGGATCGCAGTTCCATCCTTGGGTACGTTTGGTTTTGCGAAAGCGGGGAATACGCCCGCATGCAACGGATGGAAACCGCGAGGGCAGGCCGATGACAATACGCCCCACAGGCGTGATACCGCCGATGACGACGCCGTTCCGGAAAGACGGCGAGATCGATTTCAAACTCGTTGCATCGCAGGTCGACTGGCTGATCGCGGCCGGCAGCCACGGCATGGCGGCCGGCGGCTCGACGGGTGAGGGGCATACGCTCGATCACGAGGAGTATCGTGACCTGGTGGCGGCGACGGTGGAGGCTGCGAAAGCGCGCGCGCCCGTGATCGCCGGCATCATCGTCGATTCCACCCGCGATGCGATCCGGCGCGGCAAACTGGTGCGCGACATGGATGTCGCAGCGCTGCAGGTGACGCCGGTGCATTACCTGTTCAAGCCGGACGAGCAGGCGATGGTCGACCATTTCCGACGCATGGCCGATGAAACCGGTATGCCGATCATCATCTACAACGTGGTGCCGTGGTCGTACCTCTCGCCGGCGCTGCTGACCCGGATCATGAACGAGGTGCCGCTCGTCGTCGGCGTCAAGCAGAGCGCGGGTGATCTGAAACTGTTTGCCGACCTCATGATGATGGCGCCGGACAAACTGATCTACAGCGCGGTCGACGCGCTGATGTATCCGTCCTATACGCTCGGCGCGCATGGTTCGATCGCGGCGATCCTGAGCGCCGCGCCGCATGCTTCCGTCGAACTCTGGAATGTGGTCAAGGCAGGCAACCACACTCGCGCGCTCGAGCTGCACAAGAAATTGCTGACGCTGTGGAACGCGATCGTCTCGGACAATCTGCCGGCATGCACGCGCTATGCGCAGTCGTTGCAGGGGCTGCCGACGACATTCTCCCGCGCGCCGATGCCGGAAGCATCGCCCCCGCAGCAGGCCGCGATCCGCAAGGCGCTGGAGGGATTGGGCGCGCTCGGCGGCTCGCGCGAGGCGGCGGAGTAAATTCCGCTGCGCGAAAACGCCTGTTAGACAATCGAGCCGCCCATCTCGCGGACGGCTTTACCGGCAGCTCCCACCTGTTACTGTCGATCCGCGCGGGCTCCACTCCATGAGGGCCCCAATCAAAAATTGAAAACCGAGGTAAGCGTCTCAATGAAGGATTTTGCCGGAAAGTTCGCCGTGATCACCGGGGGCGGCACGGGCATGGGCCGCGAGCTCGCGCGTCAGCTCGTGGCCGAAGGCTGCAATGTCGCGATGTGCGACGTCTCGCCGGAAGCGATGGCCGAGACCAAGCGGCTCTGCGAGGCGGAAAACCTGCCGCAGGGCCTGCGCGTCACCACCCATGTCGCCGACGTCTCGATCGAGGCGCATCTGCAGCGTTTCCGCGACGAGCTGATCGAACAGCAGGCAACCGACAAGATCCATCTGCTGTTCAACAATGCCGGCATCGGCGGCGGCGGCAGCCTGTTCACCAACACGCGCGAGCAGTGGGAGCGCACCTTCAACATCTGCTGGGGCGGCGTCTATCTCGGCGTCCGCACTTTTCTGCCGCTTATGATCAAGGCCGAGGAAGCCCACATCATCAACACATCGAGCGTCAACGGGTTCTGGGCGTCGGTCGGTCCCGGCGCCCCGCACACCGCCTACAGCGCCGCCAAGTTCGCGGTGAAGGGATTTACGGAAGCGTTGATGACAGATCTGAGGCTCAATGCTCCGCACATCAAATGCTCCGTCGTGATGCCCGGACATATCGGCACCTCGATCGTTTCGAATTCGCGCAAGATTCAGAGCGGATCGGAATCCGAAGAACTGAGCCCGAATGAAATTCTGGCGACGCGGCAGCGCTTGAACGGCATGGGCGTCGATACCGCGCCAATGTCGGACGACGACATCCAGAAGATCGCGCTCGATCGCGCGCGCTCCTTCCGCGACGAGGCGCCGACGACGGCGGCGGCCGCGGCAAAGATCATCCTCGACGGCGTCAAGGCCGATCGCTGGCGGATCCTCGTTGGCGATGACGCCCACAAGCTCGACGAGCGGGTGCGGCAGGCGCCGGAAAAGGCCTATACGCCGGAGTTCTACAAGAGCCTTACGGAAGAGGTCGGCTGGCGGCTCGGGTAGCGGACGATCGGTTCTGATGGAATCAGAACCGATGCTCTACATTCTGGACGCGTCTTGACGGCAACTGACGCCGCTCACGCGCGCGAGACGCGCTGACGCGAACCCGGGCGGTAGGCGAGGCGGGTGTGGCCCGAGCAATAGGGCATGCCTTCCACCGGCGTATTGCCGCAAAAGCAGAAATCCTCTGCACCTGGCGTGCTGATCGGCCAGCGGCATCTTTCGTTGCTGAGTTCGTATAGCGAGCAGCGGCGTTCGCTTACGATAGGCTCTTCCTGTAGCGGCTGCGCGTTTTCGTAGACAGCTTGCAGGACTTGATACTGCAGCCTGGGAACGGACTTCCGCGAACGCTCCCTGGCAACTTTGGTCGGACGCGGTTCGGCGGGGGCGGGGCCGCGCGTCAATTGCAGGCGCGAGAGTTTGCCGATTACGGCGTTACGGCTGACGCCGATGCTGGCCGCGATCTCGCGACAGGTGAGGCCGGCCTCAAAATGACTCTTCAGGAGTTCGACGCGATCGGTGGTCCAGGTCGGTACATTCGTAAGCATTTTCTCGGTTCCACATTCTGTGAAAACCGCCGCGTTGCTCCCGTCAGGACGTCTTGCCGTTGTCGCGGATTGCAAGCAGCCCATCCTTGATGGCGAGCCGAATGCCTTCCTCGATCAGCGTCCTTGCAACGCCGGGAACACTAGTGCCGTGGGTGCCCTGTCTCACCAATCTTTCCATATAAGCGATGGTCGAGAGCGCCAAGGTCACGGGAACGCGGTCGGTTTCGGCTTTTTCTGTAGCCATGGGGAACGCTAACTTTTAAACGCTGTACTGAAAAGTTACTATTTCGACTCTATTTAGTTTTGCACACATGAGTCAAACGACTTGTGGATAGCTCGCTATCCAATTGAAAAAACATATTAAATACCGAAGCCGGGTTTGTGGATTAGCTAAAGCGCCCGTGACGCGCAGCGCGCGGCAGCCTTAACGGCGGTTAGAGGTGCCGAGAAACGATCCAGCCGTGCGGGCCATTTTCCCCATTGCTTCGCGCTGCAGGGAATGCCGATGATGTCCTGGGACGGCGGCAAGGGCGCAATGACGGTAACGAACGGTCTCTACACCATCCAGATCGAGATGACGGACGGCGGCCATGGCCGCGCGCACGGCGTGATTGTGCTGCGCGACGGCAAGGTCGCCGGCGGTGACTCGTATTTCTATTACACGGGTTCATACACCGCGGATCGCGGCAAGTGGCGCGGTGAACTGATCACCAACGAGCACACGAAATCAGCAGGCAGCCTGCCGCTGTTCGGGGGGCGCGAAGTCACTTGCGGCTTCAGCGGATCGTACGCCGCCGATGGCGCGCAAGTGCAGGGGACCGCGTTGGTCGGAAAGACCAGCGTATTGTTTCACGCGCGGCTGAAGCTGCTGTCTCCTTTTTGAGGAGCCGCAGCTCGTCCAATCAGCCGTGCACGACCGCCTTCGCGATCATGCAGTGAATGCCCTTGGAGCCGTTCACGGTTTGCGTCACGCGCAAATCGGCAGCGAGGCTGCAGAGGGTATACGCATCCTCGCGCGACAGATTGCGCTTCTCGCCGAGCAGCACGATCATGTCGCGCAGCGCCCGCACCACGCATTGATCGAGATCGGGATCCATCGCCATCGTCATGTAATGCGTGGTCGTTTCCGCGCGGGGATAGGCGAGCCGCAGGTCCTTGCGCAGCGTCAGACAGAAGCGGCCCTGCAGCGCGGTCTCGATCGCGGTGACGCAGACTTCGCCATCGCCCTGCACGCCGTGTCCGTCGCCGCAGGAGAACAGAGCGCCGGGCACGAACACCGGCAGATACAGCTTGGCGCCGGCGCCCAGTTCCTTGTTGTCGAGATTGCCGCCCATCGCGCGCGGGATCAGCGAGGTGATGCGGCCCCAGGCGGGCGGCGGCGCCACGCCCATCACGCCGAAGAACGGCTTAAGCGGCAGATCGAGCCCCCACGGCATCCGTCCCACCATCCGCTCGCGGTCGAGCGGAATGTTCAGGATCCGCGTTTCGTGAAAATCGTCGGGTAGCGTCCCCGCCAGCGGACGGATCAGGTTGTATCCCCAGTCCTGCCGGAGCTGGACGTCAAGAATGTCGACCTCCAGCACGTCGCCGGGCTCGGCCCCTTCCACGGCGACCGGGCCGGTGAGAATGTGGCCCGGCAGCATCCGCTCGCTTCGCGCGTGAATATCGGCAAGCTCGGGAGGTACATGAAACTTGCTGCGATCAGGCAACACGTCCGGGCCGCCAGTTACGGTATCGATGGTGACTTCGTCGCCGCTGGCAATGGTGAGGACCGGCTTCAATTTGGCTTCGAAGAAGCCCCAGTGGCAGGTTTCGGGGCTGGAATGCAGGTGATGATGGGGCATGCGGAGGCTTTTGGTTGCTGCAATGGCGTCGTATGACGCTGTACCAGACATTATCAGAGGCTTCCCTTGTTTTTTGTCCTCTCCAAGACGCTCGGCTTTCTGCTGTTGCCGACAAATCTGCTGATCGGCGTAGGCTTCGTCGGCGCCATCCTGATGTTCACCCGCTTTGCATCGCTCGGCCGCAAGCTGGTGATCGCGGCCGTGTTGCTGCTCGTCATTTGCGGACTGTCGCCGCTCGGGAACCTGCTGCTCTATCCCCTGGAGCAGCGCTTTCCGCCATGGGACGGGACGCGCGGCACGCCTGATGGCATCATCGTGCTCGGTGCGTCGATCGAAGCCGATCTTTCCGTCGCGCACGGCACGCCGGTGGTGCGCAGCTCGCCCGACCGTCTGATCGCGGCTGCCGCGCTGGCACACCGTTACCCCAAGGCGCGCATTATTTTCTCCGGCGGCAGCGCGAGACTGATTTCGAACGACGCCAGGGAAGCCGATTTCGCTGGCACCATCTTCGAAAGCCTCGGCATCGACAAGTCGCGGCTGATCATGGAACGGGGTTCCCGCAACACGCAGGAGAACGCGGAATTCTCCAAGGCGCTGCTTACGCCCAAGGAAGGCGAGCGTTGGCTGTTGGTGACCTCGGCCTTCCATATGCCGCGATCGATCGGCCTGTTCCGGAAGGCGGGATTTGCGGTCGAACCTTATCCCGTCGACTGGCGGGTTGGCCGAGGCGGCGACGTATTTGATTTCACCAATATTGCGATCGACGGCCTAGGACGAACCGACCTCGCGCTGCGCGAATGGATGGGCCTGATCGCTTACCGCGCCACCGGCAAGATCGACGAGTTGTTGCCGGGTCCGGCAAAGTAGCAGCGGGCAGCCAGCCGGGCTACAATCGAACGACAGGCGCCGGCTAAACGCGCCGATTTGGGAGTTGACGCCATGCAACAGCAAACGCCGGAAACGTTCGATTTGGCCGGCATGGTGGCCGACCTGAACAGCCTGCTGCGGCTGAAGACGACCGTGATCGGCATCAAGATGTTTGCCAGCGTCGAGGAGATGACGGCAATTCCAAAAATCCGGCGTCCCTCGGCGGTGCATACCACCGATCAGATCGTCAGCATGGCCTCACGGCTCGGCTGGACCGTCGGTATCACCGGCGACGATCTGGTCGGCGCGCAATGCCGTGCGGTGATCGGGCTTGCGCCGCAGGACGAGAAGTGGCTCGCGGGAGAAAACTACGTGGGCGTCTGGCATGGCACCGCCGAAGACGCACGCAAGCGTCAGGAAGCGCTCGACGTTGTGCCCTTCGGCCAGTACCAGGCGATGGCAGTGAGCCCGCTCACCAGCGGCCGGCTCAATCCGCCGGATATTTGTCTGGTCTACGCCACGCCCGGCCAGATGATCATTCTGATCAACGGCCTGCAATATACCGGGTACAAGAAATTCGAATGGGGCGTGGTCGGCGAGACCGCCTGCGCGGATTCCTGGGGCAGGGCGCTGAAGACCGGCGAGCCGTCGCTCTCGCTGCCGTGCTTTGCAGAACGGCGTTATGGCGGCGTGCCCGACGAAGAGATGCTGATCGCGCTCAAGCCGGAGCATCTTGCCAAGGCCATCGTAGGCATGAAGCAGCTCGCGAAGAACGGCCTGCGCTATCCGATCGCGCCCTATGGCATTCAGGCCGACGTGCGCGCCGGGATGGGCGTGTCCTATTCGAAGAAATAGCCCAGCCGTCATTGCGAGGAGCCAACGGGTCCGGCTCCGCCGGCCCGATGGTAAACTCCGCGACGACCGCGTCCGCCGTAGCTCAAGGAGCGAAGGCGGAAGCAATCTAGCCTTCCATCGTGGCCCGATTTCTGGATTGCTTCGCTTCGCTCGCAGTGACAAAAGGGGCCAAATTCGTTTCTGTAGGAAATCCCAGCTATGTCTTCGTCGAAATTCGACATCGTCGTCTACGGCGCCACCGGCTTCACCGGCCAGCTCGTCGCCGAATATCTCGCGACGCATTACAAGGGCGACGCCAATCTGAAATGGGCGATGGCCGGCCGCAGCAAGGACAAGCTCGCCGCGGTACGTGACGCGATCGGCGCGCCGGCGGATACGCCGCTGATCGTGGCAGATGCGTCCGATCCTGCCTCGTTGAAAGCGATGGTGGATCAGACGAAATCCGTGATCACCACGGTCGGTCCGTATCAGTTTTATGGCAACGAGCTGCTTGCGGCCTGTGTGGCGGCAGGGATCGACTATTTCGACCTCTGCGGCGAACCGCTGTGGATGCGGGAAATGATCGACAAGCATGAAGCCGCAGCCAAAGCGAGCGGTGCACGCATCGTGTTTTCGTGCGGGTTCGACTCGGTGCCGTTCGAACTCGGCGCCTTCTTTGTGCAGGAGGAAGCCAAACGGGTGTTCGGCTCGCCGGCTTTGCGCGTCAAGGGTCGCGTGCGCGACATGCGCGGCACCTTGTCGGGTGGCACCGCCGCGAGCGCCAAGGCGACCTTCGACGCAGTTGCCAAGGATCTCAGCCTTGTTGCGATCCTCAAGGATGCGTTCGCGCTGACGCCCGGATTCAAGGGGCCGAAACAGCCGCCGGGCAGCAAGCCGGCCTATGAGGAAGACCTGCAGTCCTGGGCGGCGCCCTTCATGATGGCGCTCATCAACACCCGCAATATCCATCGCTCGAACATGCTGATGGGTTTTCCGTACGGAAAGGAGTTCGTCTACGACGAAATGGTGCTGACGGGAGCTGGCGAGAAGGGCGAAGCCAACGCCAAGCTCGTGATGGCGGCGAACACCGAAAAGACCGGTCCCGGTGCGCCCAAGCCCGGCGAAGGGCCGTCGAAAGAAGAGCGGGAGAACGGGCTCTACGATCTGCTCTACGTCGCCATCGCGCCCGATGGCCGTCAGGTCTGCGCATCCGTGAAGGGCGACCGCGATCCCGGCTATGGCTCGACGTCAAAGATGATCTCGGAATGCGCGATCTGCCTGCTGCGCGACACGCCGGACGTTCCGGCGGGAATCTGGACGCCGGGCGCAGCGATGCAGCACAAGCTGATCAAGCGGCTTGTTGATCATGCCGGATTGACGTTCACGGTGGGGAAGTAACTCGGTTTTTTCGAGCACAGTCTTTTTGGAAACCAGAGTATGTCTTCGCCGGAATTTGACATCGTTGTCTATGGCGCCACCGGCTTCACCGGCCAGCTCATCGCCGAATATCTCGCCGCGCACTACAGTGGCGAAGGTAATCTGAAATGGGCGATGGCCGGGCGCAGCAAGGACAAGCTTGCCTCGGTGCGCGACGTGATCGGAGCGCCGGCCGACACCGCGCTGATTGTCGCTGACGCCTGTGATCCCGCCTCGCTGAAGACCATGGTCAGCCAAACCAAATCGGTTATCTCGACCGTTGGTCCGTATCAGCTCTATGGCTCCGAACTGATCGCAATCTGCGTCGCAGCTGGTGTCGACTACCTGGACCTCTGTGGCGAGCCAGTCTGGATGCGGCAGATGATCGACGCGCACCAGGCGACCGCAAAGTCGACCGGCGCACGCATCGTATTTTCCTGCGGTTTCGATTCGCTTCCGTTCGAACTCGGCGTGTTCTTCGCCCAGGAGGAAGCGAAGAAGAATTTTGGAACATCGGCCAACCGTGTCAAAGGCCGGGTCCGCGACATGAGTGGCACGTTGTCCGGTGGTACCGCCGCGAGCACCTGGGCGACGTTCGCGGCAGCCGCACAAGACCTCACTCTGGTCACCTTGTTGAAGGATCCATTTTTGCTGGTGCCGGGATTTGAGGGTCTAAGGCAGCCGCGAGGCAACAAGCCGCTGTTCGACGAGGACTTGATTCGCTTCCGTTCGAACTCGGCGTGTTCTTCGCCCAGGAGGAAGCGAAGAAGAATTTTGGAACATCGGCCAACCGTGTCAAAGGCCGGGTCCGCGACATGAGTGGCACGTTGTCCGGTGGTACCGCCGCGAGCACCTGGGCGACGTTCGCGGCAGCCGCACAAGACCTCACTCTGGTCACCTTGTTGAAGGATCCATTTTTGCTGGTGCCGGGATTTGAGGGTCTAAGGCAGCCGCGAGGCAACAAGCCGCTGTTCGACGAGGACTTGGGTCAGTGGACGGCGCCCTTCGCGATGGCGACCATCAACACCCGCAACGTGCATCGTTCCAATATGCTGATGAATTTTTCGTACGGCAAAGACTTCGTTTATGACGAGATGGTTCTGACCGGTCCTGGAGAGCAGGGCGAAGCAAATGCCAAACGCCTTGTTGCAGCCGTCAACGCCGAGAGGATGGGCGGCGCGGCCGCATTGAAGCCTGGTGACGGTCCCTCGAAAGAGATGCGGGAGAACGGTTTCTACGATCTGCTGTTCGTCGCCATTGCCCCCGATGGCAAGCAGGTTCGCGCATCCGTGAAGGGCGACCGCGATCCCGGCTACGGCTCGACCTCGAAGATGATTTCCGAATGCGCGATCTGTCTGCTGCGCGACGCGCCCGATGTGCCGGCCGGCTTCTGGACGCCGGGTGCAGCGATGCAGCACAAGCTGATCAAGCGATTGGTTGATCACGCGGGGCTGACGTTTACGGTGGAGAAGTAGCAACGAATCGTAGGGTGGGCAAAGCAAAGCGTGCCCACCATTAAGAGCGAGCAAGATCATGGTGGGCACGGCGCTTGCGCGCCTTTGCCCACCCTACGCTCCCGGGCCTGTGCCGGATCGGCACCTGCCTTCCAGCGTTCGGCGGCGACGAACATGCCCCACATCGTTCCCAGCATCATCCAGAAGTGCCGCCAATGGTCGGTATCGATGATGAAGCTCTCGCCGACCGTGCCGAGGAAGGCTGCGAAGATTGCCAGATAGGCCGGCTGCCAGGGCACGCGGACGAAGAGATAGCGGAAGCCTGTCAGCACCGTGACGAAGACCAGCGCCGGATAGCAGACGCCGGAGAGCCAACCGCCCGACATGAACGCGTTAAGATACGAATTGTGAGTGTCTTCCGGGAAGTAGCGGGTGAACTGTAGCGGACCGATGCCGAATGGCAGGCCCAACGCCATTTCTGCGCCGAGGATGTGCCGGCCGAACCGGCCGAAGCGGCCTTCGTCGTAGCTCTGGTCCAGGCTGGCGCGCTCCTTGAACAGCTGCGCAATCGAATCGAACGACAGCAGCACCGCGACCAGGGCGGCCGCCAGCACTACGGTAACGAGAGCCATCACGATGATGCGCGAGCGCTGCGACTGCGAGCGGCTGGTCAGCACCATCAATGCCAGCACGAAGCCCGAGGTGATGATAAGCATGCCCCACGCAGCGCGTGAGAACGCCAGGAGAATCGCCAACGATATGATGCCAAACACGATCGCGCTGCGGAACGCCTTGCCGAATTTGTCCGTGACCACGCTTTGCAGCACGAGCAGCGCCGGCAGCACCAGAAACGCGCCAAACACGTTCGGGTCCTTGAAGGTGCCGCGGGCGCGGTCATAGAGCGTCAGCAGGTCTCGACCGCCGGGAACGAGATTGAAGTAACCCGCGATACCGGCGAGCGCCGCAATCATCGCGCCGACGATGAGGCCGCGCCGGAGCATGTCGAGCCGCGCCGCGGTATCCTCGGAGATCACCATCGCGAAGAAGATGACCGTGATCGCCATATACCAGGAGGTCGCAATCCAACTCGGCACGTTGGGCCGATCCATTACGGCGACCGCACTGATGCTGTAGCCGAGGTTGAGCAGGAACAAGAGCAGCAGCAGCGGCATGAACACCAGCCGCATCCGCGCGCCCGTTGCGAAGAAGATCACCGAGGCGGCAAGCGTCGCCAGCTCATAGGGGCTCGGCTCGATGAAGACAATGGCGATGGACGCACCCACCAGCCAAACCAACGCGCGCTGCAGCGCGAGCACGCCGGGCGCGGCCGTTATCGATGGGAGCGATTCCCCGGCTGTCGCCGCATACGCCATCACACACTCACGCAACTCAACAAAACAATCGGACCGCTGCTTCCGTCATTGCGAGCAAAGCGACTTGTCCGCCGTAGCTCGACGAGCGAAGGCGGAAGCAATCCATGGCGCCCAGCGACGATAGATGGATTGCTTCGTCGCTATCGCTCCTCGCAATGACGGTTTGCGTGTCCTCAGCTCAATACGCGTTCTCGCTCTTGGTCATCAGTGCGATCGGCGTCTTGAGCAGGACGTAGAGATCCAACAGCACCGACCAGTTCTCGATGTAATACAGGTCGAACTCGACGCGCTTCTGGATCTTCTCGTCGGTGTCGACTTCGCCGCGCCAGCCGTTGATCTGCGCCCAGCCGGTGATGCCGGGCTTGACGCGGTGGCGCGCGAAATAACCGTCAACGGCTTCATCGAACAGGCGGCTTTGCAACTTGCCTTGCACGGCGTGCGGGCGCGGCCCTACCAGCGAAAGATTGCTCTTGAACACGACGTTAAAGAGCTGCGGCAGTTCGTCGAGGCTGGTCTTGCGGATGAAGCGCCCGACGCGGGTGACGCGCGGGTCATTCTTGGTCACGACCTTGGAGGCGGTCGGATCGGCCTGATGGTGGTACATCGAACGGAACTTGAGAACGTCGATGCGCTCATTGTTGAAGCCGAAACGCTTCTGGCGGAACAGTATCGGCCCCGGGCTGTCGAGCTTCACCGCCAGCGCGACCAGACCCATCACCGGCAGCGCCAGCACCAGGATCACGAAGCCGACGACGTGGTCGAACAGCCACTTCATCACCAGGTCCCAGTCGGTGATCGGCGCCTCGAACACGTCGAGGGTAGGCACCTCGCCGAGATAGGAGTAGGAGCGGGGACGGAAGCGCAGCTTGTTGGTATGGGCCGAAAGGCGGATATCGACCGGAAGCACCCACAGCTTCTTCAACATATCGAGAATGCGCGTCTCGGCCGAAATCGGCAGCGCGAACAGCACGAGGTCGATGCGGGTGCGGCGCGCAAACTCGACGATGTCGTCGACCTTGCCGAGCTTGGGACTGCCGGCGCAGGTATCCATCGCGCGGTCGTCGTTGCGGTCGTCGAACACGCCGAGCACATGGATGTCGGAATCGTCTTGCGTCTTGAGCGCCTGCACGAGCTCTTCGCCGTTCTGGTCCGCGCCCACGATGATGGTGCGTCGATCGAGCCGGCCCTGACGGGCCCAGCGGCGCACCAGCGAGCGCAGGAACACGCGCTCCGTGACCAGCGCCGCGAGGCCGCTCACGAAAAACGCCGTGAGCCACAGCCGCGAAATCTCGCTGCCGAGCTTCACGATGAAGGATGCGCCGATGAACAGCAGGAACACGAATGCCCAGGATGAAATTATCCGCGTCATCTGGCGAAGATGGCCGCGGAATAACTGCACCTGATAGATATCGGCGGCCTGGAAGCAGATCACTGCCGTTGCCGCCACGCCGAAGATCGCCGCGAGAAATTCCCAGGAAAAGCCTCTGAGAGGCACGACGTAACCAAAATAGAGCGCAGCACCGATCGCGCTCAGCATCGCGAAATCGATCACGCGAACCACCCCCGCGATCACGATCGGCGAATAGGCGCGGCCAACTTTCTGATTGGTGACGGCGAGCGCTGCCGGAGACAACCTGCGGCGCCGTTCGATCGGCGGACGATTGGCGCTGGCGGTCGCCGCGGCATCGAGCATCGAGCGTGCGTTAATCGGTTCCACTGGTCCACGTCCGTTCTTGAGCGGGCACACAGCAACGTGCCCGCCGGTGCGGAATTCCCCACACCACGGGCTTACGGGACAAATCGGAAGAAACAGTTACGTTGGTAATTTTCGGTTAACGATTGGCAAACGCCTCGCGGTAGCCGGCAACAACGCCCTCGACCATAGCCTTCTGCGAAAAATGCTGGAAGATTCGTTCGCGCAACGATCTGGCCCGATCCTTCGTTGCGGCCGGATCCTTCATCGCAGCTTCGATAGCATCGGCCATGGCGGCTGCGTTGCTGGGCGCGAACAAGGCATCACCATGCGGGCCGAAAATCTCGGGGATGCCGCCGACATTGGCGGCGACCATAGGAATGCCGGCGGCCGCCGCCTCGATCACGACATAGGGCATCGAGTCTCCGCGAGAGGGAACCACCAGCAGCGAGCCCTTGGAGAAGCCGTAACGCGCCTTGACGTGGCCGATGAAGCGCACGGCCTTACCGAGGTCGAGCCGCTCGACCTGGGCTTTGAGGCCTTCGCTTTCCTCGCCGTCGCCTGCGAGCGTCAGCGTCACCGGACGGCCGTCGGCGCGTAGCCGCGCTACCGCATCGATCAGAAGGTCGGCACCCTTGATGTGCCGGAACTCGCCGACATAGATCAGGTCGGTGGCGTCCTCCGCCTTGACGACGGGATCGAATTCACTGGCGGTGACGCCGTTGAACACGCATCGCACCAGTCCCTTCGGCATGCCGATGGTACGCTGGTAGGTGTTGCGAGCAAACGCGCTTTCGAACAAGAACAGGTCGGTATCGTTCATCAGCGCGCGTTCGACACGGGCATAGATGTTGCCCTTCAGCGTCGACAGCGGATAGTGCAGCGAGCCGCCGTGCGGGGTATAGACCCTGATCCTGTCGCGGGAAGCGGTCCTTATGCGCATGAAGGCGCCGGCCTTGGCGCCGTGACCGTGCAGCACGTCCGGCTTCAATTGGCGGACCATGCGCTGGAACCGGGCCCACACCAGAACATCGCTCGGAAGCGGCTCGCGGCGAATGGCGGTGCGGTGAACGCCGAGCTTGAGGCGCGGGGCGATTTCCGCCAGCGCCTGCTCGGCGCGTTCGCCGCCGGTGAGGCTATCGGCGATGATGCCGACGTGATGGCCGCGGTCGATCTGGCCGTTGGCGAGATCGAGGATATGGCGGAAGATGCCGCCGACCGGCGCGCGCGTTGCGTGCAGAATCCGAAGCGGCTGACCGTCAACGACAGGCATCGAGACCGCCTTCAGATGCGACCGGAACCTGCGCGGTCCGGGCCAGGCAGCCCGCAAGCGTCAGCGCGGCAATCAGAACTGGAATAGGGGCGAGCACGCCGCGCATTACAGGTATCCTGGAAAGTATTCCGCGATTAAGGGCTTCGATGGTTAACAAAAAATGACTGCGCGCGCGAGGCGTCGCTCGGGCGCGCAGACGAGGCAAATTAACCCACCGGCAACCATAATGAAGTGTAATCGCCCCCGTCGAGTGGACCGATAGTTGCGTCCACGGGAGTGTGGGATGCGTTTGGCGTTCTGGCGTGCAGGCAAGGACAAGCCGGTGGTGCAGCGGGCGATGGCAAGGCCTGTGGCTTCGGCGCCGAAGCCCGTCGCCGCATCTGAGTCCGGCGATCTCGATCTGCATGCGCTTGGTCAGGCGTTGATGCGCAGGCGCAGTTGGATCATCGTTCCGACATTGCTGGCGCTGGTGCTTTCGCTGGCCGCGGTCAACATGATCACGCCGCGCTACAAGTCGGAAGCGCGCATTCTGGTCGACGGGCGCGAGAACGTTTTCCTGCGGCCGAACGGCGAGCGCAACGAGGAGCGCAGTGCGCTCGACGCCGAGGCCGTCACCAGCCAGGTGCAATTGGTGCAATCGCGCGATCTGGCCCGCGAGATCATCAATAAGAACAAGCTTGCCGAGCGTCCCGAGTTCGATCCGGTGCTGCAGGGGATCTCGCCGCTGAAGTCGCTGCTGGCCCTGGTCGGCATCGGGCGCGACCCGTTTTCGTTGACGCCGGAAGAGCGCGTGCTGGAGGCCTATTATGAGCGCTTCACGGCCTATGCGGTCGACAAATCCCGCGTCATCGTCGTCGAATTCCAATCGCGTGATCCCGAGCTTGCCGCGCGCGTCGCCAACTCGATCGCGGAAGGTTATCTGGTGGTGCAGCAGGACGCGCGGCAGCAGCAAGCGAAGTCTGCAAGCCAGTGGCTCTCGGGTGAAATAGAGCACTTGCGCAAGCGCGTGGCCGAGGCCGAATCGCGGGTCGAGGATTTCCGCTCCAGGTCGAGCCTGTTCGTGGGCACCAACAACACCACGCTGTCCAACCAGCAGATGGGCGAGATCAACACGCAGTTGAACAACGCACGCGCGCTGAAGTCGGATGCGGAATCCAAGGCGCGGCTGATCAAGGAGATGCTTCAGAGCGGCAAGCCGATCGAGGCTTCCGAGGTGCTCAATTCCGAACTGGTGCGCCGGCTGTCCGAGCAGCGCGTGACGCTGCGTGCGCAGTTCGCCGAGCAATCCTCGACGCTGCTCGGCGGTCATCCCCGCATCAAGGAATTGAAGGCCCAGCTTGCCGATCTCGATCGGCAGTTGCGCGAGGAGGCGGGCAAGGTGTCCCGCTCGCTGGAGAACGACGCCCGCATCGCCAGCGGCCGGGTCGAAGGCCTGACGGCGAGCCTCGATCAGTTGAAAAAGCAGGCTTCTTCGACCAACGGCCAGGACGTGCAGCTCCGCGCGCTGGAGCGCGAGGCCAAGGCCCAGCGGGACCTCTTGGAATCCTATCTCGCCAAATACCGCGAGGCGAACACCCGCGAGAATATCGAGGCGGCGCCGGCCGATGGCCGCATCATCTCCCGCGCCACCGTTTCCAACACGCCGACCTATCCGAAGAAGCTGCCGATCGTCTTGATCGCGACGCTGGCGACCTTGCTGCTCACTTCGGGCGCGATCGCGACCGGTGAATTGCTGCGCATGACCGCGCCGCGGACGCCTGGCGCTGCTTCGCCGGACGTTATGCGTGAAATTGCGCCCGAAATCGCACCCGAAATCGTCCTGGCTTCTGCGCCGGAACCGGTGCGTGCGCCGGCGATCGCGCCCGAGCTTCCTGTGGCAAACCTCGGTGAAGCGGATCACGTTTCAGAACCAACGTTGATTGAGCCGCATGCCGACGCCCCTCCCATGGGTACTTTGGCAGGAGACAGCGAGATCGAGCAACTGGCTGACGAGCTGGTTGGCGCAGGCGCTGCAGCGCGCAAGGTGACCGTGCTCGGCACGGCATCCAGCGAGAGCATCACGCTGACCGCACTTACGCTGGCGCGGCTGATGGCGCAGCAGGCAAAGATCGTGGTCGTCGATCTCGTGGCGTCCTCGCCGAGGATGACGGCGGCGTCGGTCGATCCGGTGGCGCCGGGGCTTGCCGAACTGATGCAGGGCGAAGCCTCGTTTGCGCAGATCATCACCAAGGATCGGCTGTCGCGCGTTCATCTCGTCAGCGCGGGACGCCCCGGCTTTGACCGTGCGCGGCTTCAATCACCGCGGCTGACGCTTGCGATCGACGCGTTGCTGCGGGTCTACGATCATGTGCTGCTGGATGCCGGCACCGCATCCGATCTGCCGGCCGAGCTCCTGACGTCGCAGGCGCGCGCGGTCGTGGTGCCCGAAGCGTCGATGGCGCAGGACGCGCGCGCGCTGATGTGCGATCAGCTCAAGGCGGTCGGCTTCTTTGAGGTGACGATGCTGAGCAAACCGTGCGAGTCGTCGGACGCAGTGGAGCCGGGACCACGCGTGGTCGCGGCTTGAACGAATTCGCAGGGGGGCAAAGCAGAAGCGTGCCCACCATTCAAGAGCACGCCGTGAAATGGTGGGCACGGCGCAAATACGCCTTTGCCCACCCTACGATGATAACATCTAGCTAAACGCGCTGCGCAGCTTTTGCGCCATCTCCAGCAGCGCCGGATTGTGCTTCACCAGCCGCTTGGTGCGGTTAAGGCCCGACATGACGCTGGCGGCAAGCTTGCCGCGCTGGCTGAGTGGGATAAAGCTGTCGAAGATTGGCTCATCGCTCTTGCAGAACAGCCGCTTGTAGTCGTCCGATCCGATTCCGAGGTCGAGCGCGCGGTAACCCTGTGCGGCATAGTGGTCGATGATGTCGCGCATCAGGATCAGGCCGGGGCTGTACTTTGAATTCGCCGACATCGTGTAGGTGTTGAACATCATCGAGAACCGATGCCCGTCGGCGACGCCGGCAAAGATCGCGATCACTTCCTCGTCGCATTCCAGCGCGTGGATGTCGATGGCGTGCCTGCCGCCGGCGAGCGGCGCGGTGCAGGCGCTGCGGACGAATTCCTCGATGCCGGGATCGGCGAACACATTCGGCAGCTTCTGTTCGGCCATCCGCAGCGGCTTGACGCGGAAAAACCAGTCGAGCAGTCGAGTGATGTCGGCCTCTGACGACCCAATATAACTGCGATAGCCGGGCAGGGACTGCAGCTTGCGTTCCTTGCCCTTGAGGCGGCGCCGGAACGAGTTGCTGATCAGCGCGACGGGGCGCCGCGCCAGGCTCCATCGCCAATAGCGGGCAATCATTGGCCGACGGTTGATGCGGCAGCAAGGCGAACGGATTGGGTAGATCGCGCCAGCGAATCGGTTGCTGATGCAGCGCGAGGACGTCGGCTTCGGACCGCTGCGACATCGCCGAGATCAGGCCTTCGAGATCGGCTTGCGTTGCGCTTGCAGCGAAGTCGCGGTCGAACAGCGCCATATTGAAGGTGGAATGCTTGCCACCCATGAAACTGGCGCAGCGCGCGCCATAAGCGTGCCTGAGCGCGAGCGGAAGCAGCGCCAGCGGACGGCGTTCCGCATCGTAGGCAATCACGATGAAGGGAGCGAGGCCTTCGCGCGCGCCGACCTGCCGCTGCCAGGGGCTGAGGAAGTCGAAGCGCTGATACGGCGTGAAGAAGGTTTGCGCGCCTTCCAGATTGCGCCAGACAGCTTCGACTGCGGCGAGGTCGTGGACGATGTCGATGCCGGCGATGCGGCTCGCCTTCGACCACCCATCTGCATCCGCCGTTCGGCCTTCGATCGCGGCAGCCATGGTCATCGCAAAGCTCGTGCTATATGAATTTGTTTACAATTTCGGCTTTGGCCGACCTTCGCAGGGAAATGTCAACAAAGGGTAATACGATGCGGCGCGGCGGGGGCAGCGCGACCGCATGTTGAGGGCGGTACGTTTGGCGTCGGATTTCGGAATTTTGCGGCGGGCCTGGATGGAGCTCGCCTATTTCAGCGGCTATTTCAGGCTGAAGCAGCGGCAGCGCGGTGGCGCCGGCGTCATTTTGCGGTTCGAGCGCGTGCGTCCGCGCGATTCCCGCACCTTTCAGCCCAATCGGTGGCGTGAAATCACGCCGCAATTTCTCGACCGGACGATCCAGGCACTGAAGCGTTGGAACTTCGACCTGATCACGATGGACGAGGTGTGCCGGCGGGCGGTCACGCTGCCAAGGGCCAATCGGTTTGCCTGCCTGACCTTCGACGGCGGCTGCAAGGATGTCATCACGCAGGCCTATCCGGTGTTGTCGAAGCAGGGCGTGCCCTTTACCGTCTACCTGCCCACCGCGTTTCCGGATGGGCTCGGCGAAGCCTGGTGGCTCGCTCTGGAAGAGATGATCGGGCGCGAGGATCGCATCAGCCTGGTGATCGACCGCAAGGAACGGCGTTTCGCAACGGGCAGCACGCCCGAGAAGTATGACACGTTCGAATTTCTGGCGAGCTGGATGCGGACGCTGCCGCCGCCGGATCTTTCGTTCGCGATCCACGACCTCTGCACGCGCTACTCCGTGGATCTCGGGGCGCTGTCGCGCGCTGCCTCGCTGGATTGGGACGATCTGGCCACGCTCGCCGCCGACCCGCTGGTGACGATCGGCAGCGCAACGGTGAACTATTCCGCACTGTCCAACCTGAAAGGGACGGACGCGCAGCGCGAAATGACGATGGGCAAGGCGGTTGCGGAGACCGCCTTGCGCCAGCCCGTCAGGCATTTCGCCTATCCGTTCGGGGACCGGCAATCCTGGCGCCGAGAGCATGTCGTGATGGCGCAGGAGGCAGGCTTCGCCAGCGCGGTATCGACGATCCCGGGCGTCGTCGAGGCCAAAGGATACACGAATCTGCACGCATTGCCCCGGATCGCCTGGGACGGACGGCAGGGTTCGCTGCGCACGATGCGGGTGTTGCTGTCGGGGATGATGTTTCCCGCGAGCAGGCCGACCCGGGACAATTGGGTCTAGAGCGTTTTCAAGCGAAAGCCTGCCCCGGACTTGATCCGGGGTGGATACCGGTTCGCGTGAAGAAAACGCGTTAAGACAAGAATCTTCTAAGCGGTGCGATCGGGCCGCGACATCCAGCTCACGATCGGCATCGCCGGCAGCACCCATCCAAGCCCTGCCACGACATAGAAGATCGCCTGCAGCAGGCCTGAACTGGCCAGCCACGGCGTCTGGGCGATAGTCATTCCCAACAGCGACCACACCACGACCAGCACCAGCAAAGCGAGGGTTCCAAAGAATTTGCGGGTGCGTATCGTCATGTCGGATATATGAGGCTCGTGGCGGGTTGCGCGCAGGGAGGGGCGGACTATAAGGGGCGCGCCAATTCAATCAAGCGCGCCTTCGGCGCGAGCCAGGACGGATTTTCAGACGGGTTTTATGACCGCTAGTTCCGCACAGCAGGCCCCGCATGCCAGCGCCATCAGATGGTGGCTGATCGTGGTTGCCGCGCTGATTGCGGTCATGGTGCTGGTCGGCGGCGCCACGCGCCTGACGGAATCCGGATTGTCGATCGTGGAGTGGAAGCCGGTTACCGGCACGCTGCCGCCGCTCAACGAGGCGCAATGGGCGCAGGCGTTCGAGGGCTACAAGGCCATTCCGCAATACCGCGAACTCAACGCCGGAATGAGCCTTGCCGAGTTCAAGACCATCTTCTGGTGGGAATGGAGCCATCGGCTGCTCGGACGCGTGATCGGTGCGGTCTACCTGCTGCCGTTCCTGTACTTTCTGTGGCGTGGCGCGTTCAGCGCTGAATTGAAAAAGCGATTGTGGCTGATCTTCGGCCTCGGTGCGCTGCAGGGGGCGGTCGGCTGGTGGATGGTCGCCTCCGGCCTGTCCCAACGGACCGAGGTATCTCAATATCGGCTGGCGACGCATCTGGTGCTCGCGCTGATCATTTTTGCGTCGATCGTTTGGACGCTGCGGCGGATGCGTGCGCGTCCGCAACCTGCGGCGGCGCCACGACTGAAAATAACCGCTGTGGCGTTGCTGGGGTTGACCTTCCTACAGCTCTATTTCGGCGCGCTGGTCGCGGGCCTGCGCGCGGGACGTGTATACAATACCTGGCCCGAGATCGACGGCGCCTTGATTCCGTCGTCGGCGCGACTGTTCTTCGAGGAGCCGTGGTGGCGCAACTTGTTCGACAACACGCTCACCGTGCAGTTCGAACACCGCATGACCGCCTACGCACTACTGGCGCTGGCGGTCCTTCATGCGGTCGATAGCGTGAGGTCACGGGCCGGTATTGCCGTGGTCGGCGGCGCCTGGTCTCTGGTGGCGGCGATCACGCTGCAGGCCGGGCTCGGCATTCTGACGCTGCTGCGCCAGGTGCCGATCGATCTCGCGCTGGCCCATCAGGCTGTTGCGATCGTGGTCCTGACGCTGGCGGTTTTGCAGACCGAGCGTCTGGTTGCGCGGCGCACCGAGCACGACAGGCAGAAGCTGGCGATGCCGCTCGGGCAGCCTGGCTGAAATTGAGCAATTCTAATCTGCTGTCATTGCCGGAAGTGCCCGATTTGCAGGGGTTTCTTGCTGCGCGACGGCCTTGACGCATTTGGGTGGCGTGCGACCGCTTTACTTGAATCGTTTGGACGATAAAACGAGCCAAAACAAAGGTTCGGTTTCATGTCGTCAGCTTTCATCCAAGCCGCTGTCATCCTGCTCCGCGAAGGACTCGAAGCCATGCTGGTGATCGCAGCACTCGCGGGCTATCTGACCAAGGCCGGTGCCGCCCACCGCATTCAGGCGCTGTACGGCGGGGCGCTCGCCGCGGTCGGCGCCAGCTTCGTCGCCGCCTGGCTGTTTGCGGTGCTGAACTCCGGCGACCACAGCGATATCCTCGAGGGCGTCATCATTCTCGTCGCCGCCGCCCTGATGCTCTATGTCAGCGGCTGGCTGATGGTGAAGCAGGACCCGCGCGGCTGGCAGGATTATCTTGCGCATAAAGCCGACCGTGCGCTGTCGCAGGACACCGTGTGGGCGGTCGGCGCGCTGGCCTTCCTCGCGGTGTTCCGGGAGGGCGCCGAGACCGTGCTGTTCATCCATGCGCTGGCGAAGACCGAGGGTGGCTGGAGCGCGGGCCTGTTCGCCGGCCTTGCGGTGGCGACGGTGGGCCTCGCCGTGCTGTTCTATTTCATCAACCTGATTGCGCGAAAGCTTCCGCTGCGGCCGCTGTTCATCGTCACCTCGGCGTTCCTGTTCGTGATGGCGATCAAGTTCATCGGCGAGGCGGTGCAGGAGTTCCAGGAACAGGCGATCATCACGGTCACCGACGTGAAGGGCTCGGCGTTTCTGACCGCGATCGGCCTGAATCCTTCCATGGAAGCGCTGTCGATCCAGGGCCTGGTGATCCTGTTTGCGCTGGCGAGCTATTCGGTGGTCCAGCGCAACAACCGCCTGATGCGCGAGGACAAGGCCGCTATGCGCGCGGCTGAGTAGTCCGCTGAAAACTACGCTGCCTGCCGATTGAGTCCGAGATAGTCGAGCCCGATATCGAGCGCGGCGGAGCTGTGGGTCAGCCAGCCGGCCGAAATCAGGTCGACGCCGGTCGCGGCGATCGCCTTGGCGGTCTCGGCCGTGATGCGGCCCGACGCTTCCGTGATCGCCCGGTCGCCGGTCATGGTAACCGCCTGTCGCAGTTCCTCGATTGTCATATTGTCGAGCAGGACCGCATCCACCCCGATCGCAAGCGCTTGTTCAAGTTGCGCCAATGTATCGACTTCGACCTCGATCTTGACGAGGTGGCCGGCATGCGCCTTTGCGCGTTCGATCGCGGTCCTGATGTCGCCGGCCAGTGCGATATGGTTGTCCTTGATCAGAATGGCGTCGTCGAGGCCAAAGCGGTGATTGCTGCCACCGCCGGCGCGGACCGCGTATTTTTCCAGTGCGCGCAGCCCGGGCGTCGTCTTGCGGGTACAGACGATGCGCGCCTTGGTGCCTTGCGCGGCCGATACCAGCGAGGCCGTTGCGGTCGCGACGCCGCTGAGGTGGCAGAGAAAATTCAGCGCCGTCCGTTCGCCGGTCAACAATCCGCGTGCCGGCCCCTCGATCGCGGCGATCACGTCTCCCGGCGCCACCACGCTGCCGTCAGGGCGTTCCGCCTCGAGTTGGATGGCTGGATTGACGAGCTGAAATGCACAGCGCGCGATGCCGAGCCCGGCCACCACGCCGGATTGGCGCGCGCGCAGCACCAGCGAGGCGCGCTTGTCCGCCGGAACGATCGCATCTGCCGTGATGTCGCCGGCGCGGCCTAAGTCTTCGAGCAGGGCGGTTCGAACCAGCGGCTCGTACACGACAGGCAGAAGCGGGGTTAGTGTCACGGCTGGGCACTCCCGGCAAACAGAGATCCGGTTTCAGCAATGTCGCGCGCGGCGTCGAGTGCGTCCGCAAGCGAGATGGATGAGGATACAGCCGACGGCAGGACATCGGGGAAGTCGGTGCGAAAATGCCCGCCGCGGCTTTCCTCGCGCCGCCAGGCGGCGACCGCGATCATCAATCCCACCAGCACGGGATCGGCTGCCGCACTTCTGCCGTTGGCGAGCGGATGGAGGCTACGGATCGCGCGCTCTATGCCGTGCCGGTCTCGGAGCACGCCGAGGCCTTGCGACAGGATCGGCCGTATGGCCGAAGGATCGGACGCGGGCGCAGGCGCGTCGGCCACGCGCGCTTTCAGTGGGTCGTGGCTCGCGCCCGTGACGCTCGCTGCAACCCATTGCGTACAGACGATGGCTTCCATCAGCGAATTGCTGGCGAGCCGGTTGGCGCCATGCAGTCCGGTGCGGCTGACTTCGCCGCAGGCCCAGAGGCCGTCCACGCTGCTGCGGCCTTCGCTATCAACGGCGATTCCGCCCATGTGGTAGTGCACCGCCGGCCTCACCGGAATCGGATCGGCGGCGGGATCGATCCCGGCCATTTTGCAGAAGGCGGAGATGACGGGATAGCGTTTTGCAAATTCCGCTCCCGGATGTTTGCGCGCGTCGAGGAAAACGCGATGCCCTTCCGCGCGACGGCGCCAGACTGCGCGCGCGACGATGTCGCGGGGCGCGAGTTCGGCACCGGGCTGATCCGCCATGAAGCGCTGCCCGGAATCGTCGATCAGGATGGCGCCATCGCCGCGCACGGCCTCGGTCACCAGCGGCATCGGGCGCGACGGCCCGTCGAAGGCGGTCGGGTGAAACTGGATGAATTCGAGATCGGCGAGCAGCGCGCCCGCGCGCGCCGCCAGCGCCAGCCCCTGGCCGAAGCAGCCGGCAGGATTCGTGCTGTCGAGGAACAGTCCGCCGATGCCGCCCGTCGCGATCACGACGCGACCGGTATCGATCACCAGCGGTCCCTGCGCGTTCACCGCGATCACGCCCTTGATGGCGTTATCCTCGACGATCAGGCTGCGCGCCTCGACGCCCTCCAGCAGCGTGACCGACGGACAGCGGCGTACCGCCGCAATCAGCGCGCGCATGATCTCGCGGCCCGTGCCGTCGCCGGTGGCGTGCACGATCCGGTTGCGGCCGTGGGCGGCTTCGAGGCCAAGCCGCCACCCACCGTCGGGCCACCGGTCGAAGGCAACGCCAAGCCTGGCGAGATGCTCGACGGCGGCAGGCGCGGCCTGAACGATCCGGCTCGCAATGGCCTCGTCGCACAGGCCCGCGCCAGCGGCCAGCGTATCGGCCAGGTGCAGGGCAGGGTCGTCGTCGTCGCCCATCGCTGCGGCCAATCCGCCTTGCGCCCACAGGCTCGAGGCTTCCGCGCCGAGCGGTGCCTTCGACAGCAACACGACCGGCTCGGGCGCCAATTGAAGCGCCGTCATCAGTCCGGCAGCGCCGCCGCCGATGATGACGGGACGGTGGTTAAGCGCTGAAATCTCCGTGCTCATAGCGCCAGCATCCTTTCGACGGCGCGACGGGCAGGGCTCGCAATCGCGGGATCGATCGTCACCTCATGACGGCCGGTTTCCAGCGCATGGCGGATGTTCTTCAGCGTGATCCGCTTCATGTGCGGACAGAGATTGCAGGGCCGGATGAACTCCACTTCGGGATGGAGCACCGCAACGTTGTCGCTCATCGAGCATTCCGTCAGCAGCACGACCCGGGGCGGGCGCTGCTTGCCGACGTAATCCGACATCGCAGCCGTCGAGCCGGAGAAATCGGCTTCCGCCACCACTTCGGGCGGGCACTCCGGATGCGCCAGGATGGTCACATCAGGGTGATTTTCGCGCAGTTGCCGGACGTCGGACGCCGCGAAGAGCTCGTGCACCTCGCAGTGGCCTTTCCATGCGATAATCTTCACATCCGTCTGCGTGGCGATGTTCTGGGCGAGGTACTCATCCGGCAGCATGATCACCCGCTCCACGCCCAGCGACTCCACGACCTTGAGCGCGTTGCCCGAGGTGCAGCAGATGTCGGATTCCGCCTTCACCGCGACCGACGTATTGACGTAGGTGACGACGGGAACGCCGGGATAGCGCTGGCGCATCAGCCGGACATCCTGCGCGGTGATGGAATCCGCCAGCGAACAGCCCGCCGCGAGGTCGGGGATCAGCACGGTCTTTTCCGGGTTCAACAGCTTGGCCGTCTCGGCCATGAAGTGCACGCCGGCCAGCACGATAGCGTCGGCATTGACCTTGGTGGCTTCGCGCGCCAGCAGCAGGCTGTCGCCGACGATGTCGGCGACACCGTGAAAGATTTCAGGCGTCTGATAGTTATGCGCCAGGACGACGGCGTTGCGCTCGCGCTTGAGCGCCAGAATGGCGTCGACGTCCTCGGCGAAGACCGCCCATTCAGGCGGCGGGATAACCCGTTTGACCCGATCGTAAAGCGGTGCGGTGCGGGCGAGCGCTGAGGAACTGAGGTTGGCCATTTATACTCTCCGTGAGTATATCTTGGCTTATACTTAGCCTGAGCATAACCGAAGTCAAGTGCGCGATAAGGGAAGCTTGGTTCCGGCGATTGCCCGCTCCGCTAGCACGCCGTGGCGGAACCTGAACAATTTTGCGGGGCGTCCGACGGTGTCGGCGGCGATTGCGCCAGTTTCCTCAACGAGTTGCTGCTGCTCGATCAGGCGCCGAAAATTCTGCTTGTGCACCAGCCGGCCTGCAAGCGCCTCAACGCTGCGTTGCAATTGCAGCAGGGTGAATTCCGCCGGCATCAGCTCGAACACCACGGGACGGTATTTGATCTTGGCGCGCAGCCGCGCGATGCCGGTGGCAAGAATGCGGCGATGATCTCCGGTCATTGGTTTGCCGGGAATGACGGTCGTGGCCGGTGCCCCGTCGCGCACGGCTTCCGGTATCAGGCCGGCCTCGTAGAGCAGCTCATAGCGCTGCAGTACCAGCTCCTCGTTCCATTCGCGATCCTCGAGGCCAAACGTGATGGCGGCGCGCTGCCAGCGTTGGCGCTGCAAGCCGGTGGTCTCAGCGGATTTCGCCCACGCCCGTAGCCGTGACGTCAATATCTTCGCCAATGAAGCGGGGAGGCCGGCCCGGCGATCCTCCCATGGGAAATATTCGTACCAGCCGGACCAGTGCGCCTCAAAACCCTGGCCGACCTTGTCTTCGCGAGTCAGGCCCAGATAGCTGATCGAGATCGAATGCGGTGACTTGGCATCTCCGGCGCGCCCACGATCGGCAAATGTGTAGAGCTGCTCGACATAGCCGAGCGGATGGCCGGTCTGTGCCTCGACCCAAGCCCGCAATCCCGTCTGCAGCGAACGGTGCGCGAATTCGAATGGGCCGCTCGGCAACGCGCCGTCGTTGGCGATGGTCATGATCTTGGGTTCGCCCTCGGTGACGGCGACGAGGACGGCGACCAGATCCGCCGTAACCGCGTTGGCAGAACCTGTTGCCCTGTCTTTCTTCAATGCCCCTGCCACTCCGTTGTCCGTCTCCGTCGCTGATGCGCCGTTAGCAATATCCGTACACGCCGCAGGCATAGGGCAGGCGAGCCCAGTAGGGTGTATAGGAGCCGCCATAATAAGGGCCGTCATAGCTGTAGGAATGGCTCGTTCCGTAATAGCCGGGCAGCGTCGACGACCCCGGCAGCAATGGCGTACCCCTGACCAGCGGCACATAGGGCACCACGCCCACCGGCTTGATCAGCACTTCGGGCTCGTCTTCCGCGACGACCACCAGTTGGCGGCCGCGCCGCACGTAGAGCGGTGCGGAGCCGGGTGCAACGGTGGTTCGGTAATTATAATGGGCTCGGGGTAGGCCTGGCGGCAAATTGCTGGCGGCACGAACGGCTGCGCGCTTGGTGGCGGCGGGGCCGTCGGCGGCGACAGCGGTTCCGATCGCGAACGTCGCAATCAGCAATGACATCGTCCAGCGCAGCATGGTTGGCTCCGAATCATTCCGGGGCGGATCACCGCCACTTTATGCCGGAATGAGCGTTAACGAGAGGCTTGTGATGCTTTGATGAACGCGTCATTCCGGGATGGTGCGAAAGCACCAGACCCGGAATCTCGAGATTCCGGGTTCGATGCTACGCATCGCCCCGGAATGACTGCTGTTACGCGCTCAGCGCCTGCTCCAGATCCGCGATCAAATCTTCCTTGTCCTCGATGCCGATCGACAGGCGCACCACATCGGGCCCCGCGCCGCTTCTCACCTTGGCGTCGTCATCGAGCTGGCTGTGTGTGGTCGAGGCCGGGTGAATCACCAGCGAGCGGGTGTCGCCGACATTGGCCAGATGCGAGAACAGTTTCAGGTTCGACACCAGGCTGACGCCGGCGTCGTAGCCGCCCCCGAGACTGAAGGTGAATACGGCACCGGCGCCCTTCGGCGCGTATTTGCGCGCGAGCTTGTTGTACCTGTCGCTGGCGAGGCCCGCATAGTTCACCGACGCCACCGCGGGATGGCCGGCCAGAAATTCCGCGACCGCCTTGGCATTCTCGCAATGCTTCTGCATGCGCAGCGGCAGCGTCTCGATGCCGGTCAGGATCATGAAGGCGTTGAATGGCGACAGCGCCGGGCCGAGGTCGCGCAGACCCAGCACGCGGCAGGCGATCGCGAAGGCGAAATTGCCAAAGGTCTCCTGGATCCTGATGCCGTGATATTCCGGCCGCGGCTCGTTGAGCATTGGATATTTGTTGTCCTTCGACCAGTCGAAGGTGCCGGCATCGACGATGATGCCGCCGAGCGAATTGCCATGGCCGCCCAAGAATTTCGTCAGCGAGTGCACAACGATGTCGGCGCCGTGATCGATCGGGCGGATCAGGTAGGGCGTCGCCAGCGTGTTGTCGACGATCAGCGGCACGCCGGCCTTGCGGGCCACTTCCGCGATCGCCTCGATGTCGGTGATGCTGCCGGCGGGGTTGGCGATCGATTCGATGAAGATGGCCTTGGTGCGCGGCGTCACCGCGCGCTCGAAACTGCCGATATCGTCGGGGTCGGCCCACGCCACGTTCCAGCCAAAGCTCTTGAACGCATGCGTGAACTGGTTGATCGAGCCGCCGTAGAGTTTTCGCGCGGCAATGAATTCGTCGCCCGGCATCAGCAATTGCTGCAGCACGACCACCTGCGCCGCGTGTCCCGAGGCAACCGCAAGCGCTGCGGTGCCGCCTTCCAGCGCCGCAATGCGCTCTTCCAGCACAGCCGTCGTGGGATTGCCGATGCGGGTATAGATGTTACCGAACGCCTGCAGCCCGAACAGCGAAGCGGCATGGTCGGCATCATTGAATACGAAGGACGTGGTTTGATAGATCGGCGTCACCCGCGCGCCGGTGGTGGGATCGGGCTGCGCGCCGGCATGCACGGCAAGGGTCGAAAATCCCGGGAGACGGTCGGTCATTCTTCTTCGTCCTGTTCTCTGGCTTGCTTGAAATGCGTTGACGATGCTGATCGCAGCCGCGTCCGCCGTCAAGGCGAGGCGTTCACATGTGGTGGATTGGAAACGCGCCTGCTTCGTCAGGCCGCGTCTTCGGAATAATTGTTTCTCATTGCTTCACGTCGGCTCGCTTTTGTTCTTTGCGGCGCGATCCGATGCTGCCGTTGCCCCGCCGCCGACGCTCATCCGGTTCAGCGACAGCCGCATGCCCTGCGTCGGGATCGGCGCGCGCTTGGAGCTCAGCGTGCGCGAATTGACGCCCATCCATGAAATTTCCGACGACAGGCGACCATACTCGATCTTCGGGCAGCGGTTCATCACCACCTTGATGCCGACGGCTTCTGCTTTTGCGGCAGCCGCGTCGTCGCGCGCCCCGAGCTGCATCCAGATCACTCTTGGCAACGGCGACAATGTCAGGGCCTCGTCGACGACAGGCATGATGTGGCTGGAGCTGCGAAAGACGTCGATCATGTCGACGGGACGGCCGATATCGGACAGCGAGGCGACAAAAGGCTTGCCGAGCAGGTTTTTGCCGACATGACCGGGATTGACCGGAATCATGTCATAGCCACGCTGCGCCAGATATTTGAACGCGAAGTAGCTCGGCCGCACATTGACCGGCGAGGCGCCGACCATCGCGATCGATTTCACGGAGTTGAGGATGCCGCGGATGTAATTGTCGTCGTAATTGTCGTGGTTCATTTGATTTCCTCAGACCCTCATGGTGAGGAGCGCGGAACGCGCGTCTCGAACCATGAGGCCACATACGGGCCTGCATCCTTCGAGACGCCGCTTGCGCGGCTCCTCAGGATGAGGAACGTCTATTTATCCTGCCACTTCGGTTCACGCTTCTCGATGAAGGCACCGATGCCTTCCTCGGCGTCGCGCGCCATCATATTCTCGGTCATCACTTCGGCCGTGTAGCGATAGGCCTCGGCGAGGCTCATTTCGGCCTGGCGATAGAACGCCTCCTTGCCGAGCTTGACGGTATAGGCGGATTTCAGCGCGACCTTCTGCGCCAGCGCGATCGCCGCATCGCGCTCGGTGCCGGCGGCCACGACTCGGTTGATGAGGCCGATATTCTTCGCCGTCGTCGCCGAAATCGGTTCACCTGTGAGCAGCATCTCCATCGCCTGCTTGCGCGGGACGTTGCGCGACAGCGCCACCATGGGGGTCGAGCAGAACAGGCCGATATCGACGCCGGGGGTCGCGAAGCCTGCGGCCTCGGAGGCGACCGCGAGATCGCAGCTCGCTACCAATTGGCAACCGGCGGCGGTCGCTATGCCCTGTACGGCGGCGACGACGGGCTTCGGCAGGTGCACGACAGCCTGCATCATCGCGCTGCAGGCGTTCATGATCTGCCCGAAATAGGCGCGGCCGCGATCGGCATCGCTGCGGCGTGCAGTCAATTCCTTCATGTCGTGGCCCGCGGAGAAGGCCGGGCCGTTGGCTGCGATGACGACGGCGCGGACGCTGTTGTCGTCGTGGATTTCCTTCATCGCGTCGTGCAGCTCGGCGATCAGGCCCTCCGACAGGCTGTTGCGTGCCGCCGGCCGGTTGAGCGTGAGCACCCGGATGCTGCCGACATTCTCCTGCAGCAGGATCGGAGGTTGCGGCGTGGGTGCGCGGGCGGTTTGGGCGGGCATCTCTGAGGTTTCCACTCCAGGATTTTCATTTTGGCTTTGCTGACAACGTAATGTAACAGGCAGTCATAATCGAGGGGCACGGGTGGATGGCGGCAGCGAAAATGAGCGTGGCTGAGCTGGAGAAGTTCCTTCGCGAGGAATTTCCGCAAGCCTTCAGCGATGGCGATATCACTATCGAGAGCGCTGACGGCGAGACCTGCCTGCTGCGGCGGCGTTACGACGAGCGCATGCTGCGTCCAGGCGGCACCGTGTCGGGGCCGACCCTGATGGCGATGGCCGATTTCGCGATGTATGTAGTGCTGCTCTCGGCGATCGGCCCGGTGGGATTGGCGGTAACGACCAATCTCAACATTAATTTCCTGCGCAAGGGCCAGCCGGGACAGGACGTGCTGGCCGCAGCGCGCCTGCTGAAGCTCGGCAAGCGGCTGGCGGTTGGCGAGGTCAACCTGCTGTCAGGTTCATCGCCCGATCCGATCGCCCATGTGACGGCGACCTATTCCATTCCAAACACATAGGCTTTTGAAAGGTAATATTGCACCATATTTTTAAGTAATTGTTTTTGTTGAAGTAATTTGCAAACATTGGCGTTGACTGACAGTGCGCCGTTCTCTAGAAACCCGCCAGTTCGGCGCATCTGGCGCCGATTTCCATTTTCACGGATTTCCTCACATGAAAACCTATTCGGCAAAGCCCGCCGAGGTGACGAAAAAGTGGGTCTTGATCGACGCCAAGGGTCTGGTGGTCGGTCGTCTCGCCACCCTCGTCGCCATGCGCCTGCGCGGCAAGCATCTGCCCACCTACACCCCGCATGTCGATTGCGGCGACAACGTCATCATAATCAATGCGGCGCACGTGGTGCTAACCGGTCGCAAGCGCGACAACAAGGTCTACTACAAGCACACCGGCTTCATCGGCGGCATCAAGGAGCGCACCGCGAAGTCGATCCTCGAGGGACGCTTCCCCGAGCGCGTGGTCGAGAAGGCCATCGAGCGCATGATCCCGCGCGGTCCGCTCGGACGCGTGCAGATGGGCAATCTGCGCGTTTACCCCGGCGCCGAACATCCGCATGAAGCCCAGCAGCCCGAGAAGGTTGATATCGCTTCGATGAACCGCAAGAACATGAGGGCCGCATAAGATGTCGGATACCATGCAGTCGCTCGACCAGTTGGCGTCGTTGAAGACGGCCGCTCCGGAAGCGCCGAAATACGTCAAGAAGGTCGACAAGTACGGCCGCGCCTACGCCACCGGCAAGCGCAAGGATGCGGTCGCCCGCGTCTGGATCAAGCCGGGCGCCGGCAAGATCGTGGTCAACACCCGCGAAGTCGAGGTTTACTTCGCCCGTCCGGTGCTGCGCATGCTGATCCAGCAGCCGCTGGTCGCGGCCGCGCGTGCCGGCCAGTACGACGTCATCTGCACGGTCGCCGGCGGCGGTCTGTCGGGCCAGGCGGGTGCCGTGCGTCACGGCATCTCGAAGGCGCTGACCAACTTCGAGCCCGATCTGCGCGGCGTACTGAAGAAGGGCGGCTTCCTGACCCGCGACTCCCGCACCGTGGAGCGCAAGAAGTACGGCCGGGCAAAAGCGCGCAAGTCGTTCCAGTTCTCGAAGCGCTAATTGCTTTGCTAAAATTTGCAGCGGATTGCTGCATTCACCGGACGAAAAAAGGGCGCCGATCGGCGCCCTTTTTGCTTACTATTTAGTGATGGGTTACCACGGATTTTCGTGAAAACTTGCTTACCCGCACTCACGAAATTGGAACACGGCCCTCCTAGTGTCCCTGATGCGATGGCGCGAAATTGCATTTCAGTGTGCGCCGAACAAGTTGCATCACACGCGTTCGGGTGAGCCCATGTCGTTCGATACTTCAACGCTGTATTTATTTGCCACGATGGTCGCAGGCATGCTCGGGGCCATGCTGGTGCTGTTCGGCAGGCAGGAAAACATTCCAGCCTTGAAGTGGTGGGGGACGGCCTATCTGCTTGGCGCATCGTCGGTGGCGATCTGGACCATCGGCGGCGCCAAACTCGGCGAACCGCTGTTGCTGGCGCTGCATGCGCTTGGTTTCGTGGCCTGCGGTATGGTCTGGAACGCCGCGCGCGTATTCCACGGCCGCAAGCCCAACCTGCCGGGGCTTTTCCTCGGCGCGATCGCCTGGGTCGGCACGGTGCTGGCTTTGCCATCCTTGAATCCCGCCATGCGGCTGGTCGTCGGTGCGGCGATCGTCGCGATCTATGCGGGGCTGACGGCTTCCGAATTGTGGAGCGAGCGGCGGCGGACGATGCACAAGCGCTGGCCGACGATTGTCGTGCCCGTAATGCATGGTTGCGTGCTGGCGCTGCCGATCCTGCTCGGGAGCCTGTTGCGGCCGCATGACGAGACGTTTGCCAGCAGCATCTGGGTGACGGCATTCTCGATCGAACTGATCTTGTATGCGATCGGCACCGTCTTCGTGATCTTCATGCTGGTGTCCGACCGCGCCGTGACGGTGCACAAGACGGCGGCCTCGGTCGATCCCTTGAGTGGAATGCTGAACCGCCGCGGCTTTTCGGAAGCCTGCAACCGCGTGATCGAACGCGAGGCCGCCGCGGGGCGGCCGGTGACGGTGATGATTTTCGACATCGATCATTTCAAGAGCATCAACGACCGCTTCGGCCATCCCGCGGGCGACGAGATCCTCAAATTGTTCTCCACGGTCGTTATCAGCAATTTGCGCATCAGTGATCTGTCGGGGCGCATCGGCGGCGAGGAGTTCGCGGCGTTGTTGCCGTGCGCGCTGGAAGAGGGCGTGATCGTGGCCGAGCGCGTGCGTGAGGCGTTCGAGGCGTCCAACATCGTCTGCGAGGAGGGGCTGGTCGACACCACCGTCAGCATCGGCGTCGCCGGCGGGCCGGCGGGGACGGAGCTCGAAGTGTTGCTGGCGGCAGCAGATACCGCGCTCTATCAGGCCAAGCGCGGCGGCCGCAACCGTGTCGAGGCGGCGGAAGAGCTGCCGCTGTCGCTCGAGAAGTGGCGGCGCAAGACCGCGGGGGGCGCAGCTTCGCAACGCCAGGCCCCGGCGACCTAGCGAAGAGCGCGGCTGCGCAAGGCGGGCTGAAGCGTTAGTTCGATAGCCCGGATTTGATCGCCAGGTCCTGCACGACAGCCGCGACACGCGTCAGTTGGGGCAGGGCCTGGTCGCGGAAGGCGGCCATGTCCATGCGCGTCGCATCGACCGTGACGCTCAAACCGGCGGTCACCGAACCTTGCGCATCGAAGATCGGCGCTGCCAGCGTGCGCAGACCGTAAGCATTTTCGCCGTCGGAGATCGCGTAACCCTGCTGCCTGACCAAGTCGAGCCGATCGAGCAGGACATCGAGTTCCGTCAGCGTTCGCTCCGACAATTTGATGCGAGGCCGCGATTCCAGCCGGTGGATTTGCTCGTCCCGCGGCAGATGCGCCAGCAGGACATGGCCGAGTGCGGCGCTGTAAGCCGGAATTCGCGTGCCTGGCCGGCGGTCCATCTTGTGCCGGTCAAGGCCTGTGCCGACGCGAGCGAGATAGATCACGTCCCCACCGTCCAGCGCGCCGAGCGACGCTGCGTCGCTCACGGAGGGCACGAGGTCGCGCAGCAAAGGCTCGGCCAGAGCGCGCAGCGTGCCCCCTGACAGCACCGTGTAGCCGAGATCGAGACAGGCGACGCCGAGCCTGAACCGACGGCTCTGCGGAACGGGATTGAGATAGCCAAGCTCAATAAGCGTCTGGATCAGACGGAATGCCGTTCCGCGATCGAGATTGGCGCGCGCGGCGATCTCGCTCAGCGTCAGCTCGAAGGCGTCGCTGGAAAAACTCTGCAGAACGGCGAAGGCCTTACCGACGGATGCGACGTAGTTCTTTGGATTGTTCGGCGCGGTCGGTGCGCGCTTGGATGTCTTGGCCATCTCGTCAATGCCCGCTTGCAAGAACGACGGCCGGCGGGTCTTGACGGCGCCGCCGGTCCGGTTCTAGGAGAGTACAGACTATATAACAAATGTTCGCATTCCGAACAACGGGATTCGGGCGATCGGAGGAAGTTTGTCGACAGCATCCCTGCATCCTCGTGGCGTGTTCTGCGCGGCGCTGACGCCGCTCGACGCCGAGCTCGCACCCGATCACGCACGGTTCGTCGCGCATTGCCGCTATCTCCTGAGTGAGGGCTGCGATGGCATCGCGATGCTCGGCACCACCGGCGAGGCCAACTCGTTTTCCGTTGCCGAGCGTACTGCGCTGCTTGAGGCGGTCGTGCGGGACGGCATTGCGCCGAACCGGCTGCTGCCCGGAACCGGAGTCGCGGCGCTCACCGATACGATTGTGCTGACGCGCCACGCGCTCTCGGTCGGCGTCGATACCGTGGTGATGCTGCCGCCATTCTATTACAAGGGCGTCACCGATGACGGCGTCTATGCATCCTACAGCGAAGTCGTGCAGCGGCTTGGCGATGCGCGGCTCAAGATCGTGCTCTACCATATCCCCCAGATGTCGATGCAGCCGATCTCGCATGCATTGATCGAGCGGCTGCGTGCGGCCTATCCGGCGACCTTCGTCGGCATCAAGGATTCCTCCGGCGACTTCGCCAATATGACCGCCATGGTCGAGCGCTTTCCGGGTTTTGCGGTGTTGGCCGGCGCGGATCCGCTGCTGTTGCCGCTGCTGCGCAAGGGAGGCGCGGGTTGCATCACCGCGACCTCCAATCTCGTGGCGCGCGATCTTGCCTATGTCTATCGGCATTTCCGTGACAGCGACGATGACGCCGGCCTTGCGGCGGCGCAGGCACGCATCGTGAAGGCGCGCGAGCTTGTCTCGCGGTTTGCGCAGATGGCATCGCTGAAGGCGCTGATTGCGCAGCGCACTGGTCATGCCGGGTGGCAACGCCTGCGGCCGCCGCTGGAATCTCTACCGGGTCCGCAGTTGAAAGAGCTCCTTGCCGACGCTGGCGCGTTTGACGCCGCCCGCGTCTAGCGCGAGTGGGCAGCGAGACGATCTGATGACCGGATCTTTCCAAAATGTGCTTGCTGGATTGGCTGATATCGTCGGCGACAATCATGTCATCGATTCCGCACCGGATCAGGAGTCTTATGTGACGGACTGGCGCGGACGCTATCGCGGTCAGGCCGTTGCGGTCGTCAAGCCCGGCTCGACCGCCGAGGTTGCGGCGGTTGTCCGCTATTGCGCCGACAAGCAGCTTTCGATCGTCCCGCAAGGCGGCAACACCGGCATGTGCGGCGCCGCCACACCGGATGATGGCGCATTCAATGTCGTGATCCGGCTCGATCGCATGCGGCGCGTGCGCGACGTCAGCCCGCTCGCCAATACGATTACGGTGGAGGCCGGCTGCATCCTAGCCGAAGTGCAGGCCGCCGCCTCGGCCGTGGACCGTCATTTTCCGTTGAGTCTTGGCGCCGAGGGTTCGTGCCAGATCGGCGGCAATATCTCCACCAACGCCGGCGGAACGGCGGTGCTGCGCTATGGCCCGATGCGCGACCTGGTGCTCGGGCTGGAAGTCGTGCTGCCGGACGGACGCATCTTCAACGGCCTACGTGCGCTGCGCAAAGACAATACGGGCTACGCGCTCAAGCAGCTCTTCATCGGCGCGGAAGGCACGCTCGGCATCGTCACCGCGGCGGTGCTGAAGCTGTTCGCGCCGCCGCGCAGTTCGGCTTTGGCGCTGCTCAAATTGCAGAGCGTCGACCAGGCCCTGCAGATCATGCAGCGGCTGCGCGGCGCCGTCGGCGACCGGCTCGGCAGTCTGGAAATCATGTCGCGCAGTCAGATCGAGGCGATCGCGGCGACCGTGCCGCACGTCACCATTCCTTTCGAACTCACCACGCCGTGGTACCTGATCGTCGAACTGACCGATACGCTGGCCGGCATCGATCTCAACGAGCCATTGGCCGCCGTCCTGTCAGACGCGATGGATGCGGGCCTTGCCGAGGATGCCGTGCTGGCCTCGAGCCTCGCCCAAGCGAAGGCGATCTGGGCAGTGCGGCACAGCGTATCCGAAGGCAACAAGCGCAGCGGCTACGTGGTGTCGCACGACAGCGTGGTTCCGCTGGAGCGGCAGGCCGCGTTCGTCGCCGGTGTCGAAGCCAGGATCATGGCCGCCGTTCCCCATGCGCGCGTGGTGATGCATGGTCATATCGGCGACGGCAATATTCACGTGATCGCCCTGATCGACCGCGATCGCTGCAGCGACCCTGTCGCGACCGCCGCGCTGGTGGCGCAGATCAACGAGATCGTCGACGACGAGACGGCAGCGCAGGGCGGAGCCATCAGCGCCGAGCACGGCATCGGCATCACCAATCGCGGCCGGCTCGCGCGAGTTGCTGATCCGCTCGATATCGAACTGATGCGCGGCATCAAGCAACTGCTCGACCCGAACGGCCTGATGAATCCAGACAAGATTTTCGCGAGCGCCTGTCGCGCGACTGGCAGCGCTGGAGCGGCCTGACGATGACGAGCGTCCGCCTTCTTGCCGACGATCTTACCGGTGCGCTCGACACCGCGGCTGAGTTCGTCGGGCTGTGCGGACCGTTCGATGTGACCTGGCCAGAAGCGCTCTCAACGAGCAGTTCGCCGAGCCTTGCGATCGACAGCGGCACACGCGAGCTTGCAAAGGCTGAGAGCGTCGAGATCGTCGGGCAGCTGGCGCCACTGCTTTGTGAAGGCACGATCGCCTACAAGAAGGTCGATAGCCTGTTGCGCGGGGCGTGGGCGGCCGAACTTGGCGCCTGCCTGCGCAGCGGCCATTGGGCCTCATGTGTCGTCGCACCGGCCTTCGCCTACCAGGGACGGCGCACGTGTGACGGCCAGCAATTCGCCCGCACGCCGGATGGCGACTGGTATCCGGTTGGCGCCAACCTTCTGGCGCAGCTCAAGGCGGAGAACATCGACGCCCGGCAAGGCCGGTCCGACACGCTGTCGCATGGTGGCGTCCAGGTCTTCGATGCCGAGAGCGACCGCGATCTCGATCGTGTTGTCGAGATGGGCCGTCAGCTTGCTGCGCCCGTCCTGTGGTGCGGGAGCGGCGGATTGGCCGCTGCCTTGGCACGCGGCCGCCGCGCTGATGCGCCGCGCCATCTGAAAAAGCCGGTACTGGGATTGTTCGGCTCCGATCAGATCGTCACCGCGTCCCAGCTTGAGGCGTGCGGAGAGGCCACCATCGCCCTTGCCGAGGCCGAGGCCGGAGGTGCGGCGCGGGTGCACCGCAAACTTGCCGATGACGGTGTGGCGCTGGTGAAGTTTTCGCTTTCCGAGGGCCTTTCGCGCCCCGAGGCGGCCCGGCGCATCGCGCGTGAAATGACCGCGTTGATTGCAGCACTTGATCCTCCCGGTACGCTGATCGTTGCCGGTGGCGAGACCTTGAAGGCGCTCTGCGTCGCGCTCGGTGCGCAGGCGTTGCAGGTCGCAGGCCGCCTCGTGCCGGGCCTGCCGCGCTCGACCCTGCAGGGCGGCCGTTGGGCTGGCGTTGACGTGATCTCCAAATCCGGAGCGTTTGGTACAAGGGAGCTATGGCGCGATCTGCTCCATGCCAATCAATTGCTCAGCACAGGGAAACTGACATGACCTCTCGCCATCTCGCGATCACCATGGGCGATCCGGCCGGGATCGGGCCGGAAATCATCGTCAAGGCCTGCATCGGATTGCAGGACAGGATCGCCAAGGGCGATCTGCGCCTCCTGATCATTGGCAGCGGAGCTGCGTTGGAGGGCGCCAAGGCTATGTTCGGTGCCAACGTCGCGATACCGCAGGTGAGCGCTGAAGACCGCGACTGGCCCAATCTCTGCTTTCTGCAGGCGGACGCCGAGGGCGCGCCGATCCGTCCGGGCGTGCTGAGTGCCGACGGCGGACGCTTTGCGTTCAAGGCGGTCGAGCAGGGTGTGCGGCTGACGCAGGCCGGGCGGACCGCGGCCATCGTTACCGCGCCTTTGAATAAGGAAGCGCTCAACAAGGCGGGCTACCACTATCCCGGACACACGGAGATGCTGGCGCATCTCACCGGCGTACGCGGCTCTGTGATGCTGCTCGCCCATGGCAATATGCGCGTCAGCCATGTCTCGACCCATGTGGCGCTGGAGGACGTGCCGAAACGGTTGACCCCGGAGCGGCTCCGTCAGGTGATCGATCTCACCAACGACGCGCTGCACCGGCTCGGCATCGCGCGCCCGAAGATCGCCATCGCGGCGCTCAATCCGCATGCGGGTGAGGGTGGGTTGTTCGGTCGGCAGGATATCGACATCTCGGCGCCGACCATCGCCAGGGCGGTCGCCGACGGCCTCGATGTCGTCGGCCCGGTGCCCGGCGACACCATCTTCGTCAAGCTGCGTGCTGGCCAGTTCGATGCCGCGGTCGCGATGTATCACGACCAGGGGCACATTCCGGTAAAACTGCTCGGCTTCCAGGTCGATCCCGCGACCGGCCGCTGGCAGGAGCTATCTGGCGTCAACATCACGCTAGGCCTTCCGATCATCCGCACCTCCGTCGATCACGGCACGGCCTTCGACATCGCAGGCAAGGGGATCGCCAACGAGCACAGCCTGATCGAGGCCATCGACTATGCCGAGCGCCTGGCCGGCGGCATGTCGTCACCGTCAAAACAATGAGATGAACGTCCAGATGACCAATTCCTTCACGGCGATCGAGATCCTTCGTCCTAATGCCGTCGAGTTCGGTTGTGGGACAGTCACGGCCGCGGCTCGCTTCGCCGAGCAGATCGGCGCACGGCGGCCCTTGGTGATTTCGGACCCCTTCAACGCGCGGCGCGTCGATCAGTTGGCATTGCCCGGTGCCGCCAAGGTCTTTGGCGCCGTAAAGCCCGAGCCGGATCTGCCCAACCTCGAAAAGGCAGTAGCGATGGCGCGCGAAGCCGCGCCCGACCTCATCGTCGGTTTCGGCGGCGGTAGCGCGATGGATCTCGCCAAGCTGGTCGCCGTGCTCTGCACCGGCGATACGGCTTTTGCCGACATCGTCGGTGCGGAAAAGGTTGCCGGCCGCAGCGTCGCGCTGATGCAGATTCCGACCACCTCGGGGACCGGCAGCGAAGCCGGCACCCGCGCGCTCGTGACCGATCCGGCGAGCCGAAACAAGCTTGCGGTCCAGAGCCGCTTCATGCTGGCCGATATCGCCATCGTCGATCCTGACCTCACGATGACCGTGCCAAAGGATGTCACCGCGGCGACCGGCGTCGACGCGCTGGCACATTGCGTCGAGGCTTACACCGGCCGCAAGGCGCATCCGGCGATCGATCTCTACGCGATCGAAGGGGCGCGACTGGTCGGACGCTATCTGCGGCGCGCGGTTGCCGACGGCAGCGACCGCGAAGCGCGTGCTGGCCTTGCGCTGGCCTCGCTTTATGGCGGCTATTGCCTCGGCCCAGTGAATACGACGGCCGGTCACGCGGTGGCCTATCCGCTCGGCACGCGGCATCATGTGGCGCATGGCCTCGCCTGCGCGGTGATCTTCCCGCACACGCTGGCGTTCAACATGCCGGCGACTTTGACGAAGACGATCGCCGTGCTGCACGCGCTCGGCCTGCCGGAACGTAACGTTCCCGCAGCTGCGTTCGACGCCGCTTATGGTTTCTGCGCCGATCTCGGCATCGAGATGCGGTTGTCCGCGCTTGGTGTTCCCAAGGACGATCTCGCCGTCATGGCGGACGAGGCGCATGCCATCCGTCGTCTGCTGGACAACAACCCGCGCGATTTGAGCGGTGACGAGATTTTGAAGATGTACGAGACGGCGTTCTAGCCGGCCCGGGCTGCGGCGCACGGCACCGACCAATAACAAGCAGGAAGCAGAGGAAACTTCGATGAGATTGATGAGGCTTATTGTTACGTCGGCGATGCTGCTGGCGGCGGCACCAACGAAGGCAGAGGATGCGTATCCTTCCAGGCAGGTGAGCGTGATCGTTCCCTTCGCCGCCGGCGGCACTGCCGATATCTTCGCCCGCATGGTGGCCAATCATCTTCAGGCGAAACTGGGCAAGCCGTTCGTGGTCGAAAATGTCGGCGGCGCCGGCAGCATTGTCGGCGTGACCCGGCTGGCGCGCTCGGCACCCGACGGGCTGACCCTGGGCTTGGCGAGCACATCCGCGCTTGCGATCAACCCGTCGCTGTACGGTCCGAAGCTCAGCTATCAGCCCGACAAGGATTTGCAGCCGATCGTCCAGATCAGCGTCGTACCCAACGTGCTGGTCGTCAATCCCGACAAGATCAAGGCGCGGACCCTGCCGGACCTGATCGCCTACCTGAAGGCCAATCCGGACAAGGTCTCGTTCGGTTCGGCCGGCGTCGGCACCTCGCAGCACCTGGCTGGCGAGTTGTTCCAGCAGATGACCGGCACCAAGATGGTGCATGTGCCGTACAAGGGCTCGAGCACGATGCTGACCGATCTCCTCAGCGGCCAGATCGACCTTGCTTTCGACAACGTGCCGCTGCTCCTGCCGCAGGCGAAGACCGGCAAGCTCGCGCTGATCGCGGCCGCAACGCCCAAGCGCGCCTCGTTCGATCCGAACCTTCCCACCGTCGCCGAGCATCTGCCCGGTTTCGAGGCTGTCGCCTGGCACGGCTTCTTCGTTCCGGCCGCCACGCCGAAACCGATCGTCGAAAGGCTGTCGGCGGAGATCCGGGCCTTCATGCAGCAGCCGGAGACGGTGCAGAAGATGGCCGAACTGGGCGCCGATGCCGTTGCGCTTGAGGCCCAACCGTTCGCGGCCTACATCGCTTCGGAGACGGCGCGATGGAAGAAGGTGATCGAAGCCGCCAACATCAAGCTGGAGTAGCGCTTCTCAGCGCTGCCTGAAACATTACGCGTGAACAAGGCGATATGTCCGGAGGCTAATTCAACACTTTCGAATTGGTCTCCGGATGAAGTTGGTGTGGTAACCTCCCGTTTACCATTCCATCCATATCATCTGCGTATGGATTTACCCCGCAGACAAAACTCACAGGCTGCCCTGATGTCGCTCGAAGCGGCTGCAGCCTCCGCCCGCGGCGGGTTTGGCTGCATGTTCTCGACCTCGGAAGAATTCGAGATGGCGCTCATCACCGAGCGCCGTGCGCAGGGGCGTTACGTTCAGCGCAGAATGCGCTGGCCTGCCATCCTGTTCATCGGCTTTGCGCTGATGGTCGCCGGCACGGTGATGCTGTTCGGCTAGCTGCTACTCCTCACTTCGCCAATGGGTCGGGGCGAACCTGAACATGCACCGCTCGCGGCTTTGAGCCCTTGCCGCCCTCCATCAACCAGGGTGTGCGGTCGCCGCTCGAACTCCAGAGACCACGGCCTTTCCAGCCCGCGTTTGGATCGTCAATGCGTCCGTCGAGGCCCTTGGCAAAAAAGCCGAGTGGATAGGGGACGCGCAGCATCACCATCTGTCCGTCCCTGAATGCGACGAAGCCGTCGTTGAGGTTGGCGGTCGAGATCGGGATGTTCTCGCCGAGGCCGCCCGTATTGTGGTGATCGACCCAGGTGTAATAGCTCGCCTCGGCGCTGGAGCTCTCGAACCCTTCGAAGCCGGGCCCCGGATATTTGAAGTAGGCGAAGCCTTCCGGGCAGTGATTGCCGGTCGCACCCGGCCCGTTCAGCGGCGCCTTGCACTTGCTGCGATCGAAGCGGATCAGGCTGCCGTTCGAGCCCGAGCCCCAGAGCACGCCGTTCTTGTCAATATCGCCGCCCCGAACGCCGATGCCTTCCTTCGGAATCGCGTAAAATTCCGAGAGCTTGGTCTTGGGATCGAACCGCATGAAGCCGGGTGGGCCGACGAACACGTTGACGGTGTACCAGACCGAGCCGTCGGTCGGATGCGGCATCACCGCGTAGGGCCCCGAGCCCGCGATCCGCATGTCCTTGCCGGCCTCCGCCGGCTTGCCCGGATCGGTATATTCGTCGACCTTGCCGTTGCCGTTAGTGTCGAGCACGAATGGTGACCATCCCTGCGCTTTGACGGCATCGCCGGTCTCGTCCCATAGCCTGGTGTTCACCCATCCGGCGACCGGGCCGGTCCCCGAGAGCCACAGCGTATCGTCGGCGTCGTAGCCGAATTGCGGATGATGGGTACCGAAGCAGGTATCGACGAAACTGTACTTCTGAGTCTTGGGATCGAATACCGACACTTGCCGGCCCGAGCGTTCGAGCGGAAACGCCTTGGCCGACGGGTGATCAGATCCCTTCTTGCAATACGCCGGATTTTCGATGCCGCGCACGGCCGCCGCCAACCACAGGCGGCCCTTCTTGTCCAACATGCTGTTGTGATTGTTGGTCCGCTGGCTCCAGATCTTCTCGTCGCCCCAATAGGCCGAAGGGCTGACGGGATTGAGCAGGGCCGTGCCATGGAGCGGAGGGCCGAACGATTCCGGCGCATTGGAATCGGCGACCGGCATCTTTGAGAACGTCACCTTGTGCGTTTTGGGATCGAGGATCGGCATGTCGTCGGAGGAATATTCGTTCGCGCCGAACAGCGGGCCGTAGGCGTTGACGGTTGGATAACGCCGGTCCGAGGAGATCAGATCGTGGACGAAGTGCTTTTCGGTCGCCCATTCCCACGACGAGATCACGACGTTGCGCTCGATGCCCGTCGGCCGCGGTGGCTTTTCTTTCGGCAGTTCACCCTTGGCGACCCGGTCGGTCCAGTCGCCGAGGTACTTGAACGGTACGCCGCCCATTTGCCCCGCGAGCCGGTTCACCATCCATTCGCCTGTTTGCCCTGCGGCAACGCGGCGCATCCAGGCTTCCTCGCCCGATTTGAATTCGCCGAACGCGGCCGGGATCGTACGCGTGGATTCCTGGCCGAGCTGATGGCAGCCGATGCAGTCGACATTGTTCATCCGCTGGCGCCAGATCTCCTGCGTGATCTCCTTCGGGATCTCGGTGGAGCCGCCGAAATCTTTTGCCGGCGGGATCTTCATCATCGTGTACCAGTAGATCGCCGAGTAATAATGAGCGGCCGCTGCCTCGTTCGGCGCCGGGACTGCCGTGAGATTGACCTGCTGGCCGGGCTTGGCGCGCAGCTTGGGTGAATCCACAAGGCCATAGCCGCGAACCCAGATCGCGTAGTTGACGTTCGGCGGCAGGTCCGGGATCACGTAACGGCCCTGGTCGTCGGTGACGACGATCTTGGCGAATTTCGTCGGCAACTCGGTGGTTTCCGCAATCACCCAGACGCCGGCCTCCGGGCCGTTCGGTCCGCGTACCGCGCCGCCGATATCATCATTATCGATGGCGACCGCCGGAGGCTGCTGCGCTTGCGATGGCGCCGCCCCCAAGCTCAGTCCACTTGCCGCCGCAGCCAGGGTGAAGGAGAACAGGATCCGACCGAGATTCATCGTTTCTCTCTCCGCGACCGTGAGCTTGTTGTCGCTCGTTGTTGGCGCAAGCCTACACCAGACCAGGGTTGCGGCGGGAGCATGTCACTGGCGCGGTTTCCTCACGCTTGCGGCATTGAGAGCCACCGTGCATCGCAGCAACACCTATGCATCCGCCTTTTGCTTTTGAGGCGGCTGGGTTAGACACGCCAATTCTCACGAGAGGGCGTAACCAATGATCACCGAAATCGCGCAAATCGACGTCAAGCCGGGCACCGAGAAGGATTTTGAAGCGGCCGTCGCCAAGGCGCGCCCGCTGTTCCTGCGCGCCAAGGGCGGCAAGGGGTTTGAACTGCACAAATCGATCGAGAAGCCGCAGCGGTACCGGCTGGTGGCGAAGTGGGAGACGCTGGAAAACCACACCGTCGACTTTCGCGGCTCGGAAGATTTCACCGCCTGGCGCGCGCTGGTCGGCCCGTATTTCGCTTCGCCGCCCGAGGTCGAGCATACCGAGACGGTGCTGACCACGGCGGACTGAAGCCATCAGCCGGCCGCAATCGCGACCGGCGCGGCTTCCGCCTTGAAATGATCGATCATCACCTTGGCGATCGCCATCAGGGGCAGCGCGAGCGCCAGCCCCCAGATGCCGAACACGACGCCGAGCAGGATCTGGAACGCAAACAGCGTCGCAGGCGGAATGTCCAGCGCCTGCCGCTGAATGATCGGTGTCAGCACGTAGCTTTCCAGCGCGTGCACGCCGAGGAACAGGATGAAGGCGGAGAGGCCTGCGACCCATCCCGACGCGAGACTGGCCAGCACCACGATCAGCCCGCCGAGGATGGCGCCGACCGTCGGGATGAAGGCGAGCAGGCCGGCCTGGATGCCCAGGATGAACGAGCTCTGGATGCCGATGATCGATAGCCCGATCCAGGTCACCAGAAACACCGCCACCATGGTGATGATCTGCGCGATCAGCCAGCGCTCCAGCGTCTCGCCGATCCGGTCGACGATTGCAACCGCACGTACGCGATGCTTCACGGGCGCCATGAACAGCAGTCCATTGCGGTAGACGCTCGGCTGGGTCGCGAAGGCAATCCCCAAAAACAGCACGATGAAGAAGTTTCCGACTGCGCTTGCGGTGCCCAGGATCAGTTTCAGGCTCTGGCTGAAGATGGCGCCGCCGCTGGCCGCAATCGTGCCGGCGCTGGGAAGCGTGTGCGGCGTCGGCGTCGCGGCGGGCGCCGGCGTGCCATCATCCGACGTCGACGACAGGGTGCCGAAATCGAAAAAGCTGGTGTCGATGCCGTTGCGCTCCAGGAAGCCCTTGACGTTGACGAGCTGCGATTTGAGCGTGTTGCTCAACGCCGTCGTCTGCTGGGCGATTGTGGTGCCGCCGAGGAAGACGATGCCCGACAGCATGCCCGCGACCACCAGGCAGACCATCGTCAGTCGCAGCGCATGCGGCAGCCGCACCACGCGTCCAAGCAGGTTGCTCATGGCGTTGAGGGTGACGCCGAGCAGGATGCCGGAAAAGATCAGAAACAGCGTCGCGGCAAAGTGCCAGGTGAACACGAGCAGCGCGGCGAACAGCACGACGCCGATGCCGCCGACCGATATCGCCCACGCCAGATCGTTGCGAGCCTGAAGCCGATTGTCAGCCGGACCTGTCACGTTGATTCCTTCTCGCAGAATGTCGTCTGCAGTCTTTCGCCAAAAACGCCGCCGGGATCAAGCGGGAGCGCACGCGCCGGTTTGACGCTGCCGCGTCCGGTATGCCAAGCGGTAGACGAATCCGATATGGCGCCGGCGAGGATGAGATGAATTTCAAATGGGTCGGCCCGATTGCGCTGCTGGCGGCGCTTGTGATCGGCGACCAGATCAGAATCAACCGTCCCGCCCACAAATATCGCCTGACGGTCGAGGTCGAGACGCCGGAGGGGCGCAGATCGGCATCTGGCGTGGTGGCCGTTCATCCCGATCGCAGTTACACCCGCCGTGGTCAGACCCGCACCGTCGGCGACGCCATTTTCGTCGATCTCGGGCAGGGCAAGAATCTTGTCGCGCTGCTCGCGCATGTCGACAACAACCTTGTCCTCGACGACATGAACTACGTGGCTCTGCGCGCCTATACGGCGGCGGCCGGCAAGCGGGTCTCTTTTAGCGAGATGAGCCGGTTGACCGGCGTCGTGACGGTAAAGGACGCGTTGATCCCGGTGCTCGTGACCTTTACCGATCCGGCCAACCCCGGCACCGCGCGGCGGGTAGCACCCGACGATGCCGAGGCGGTGCTCGGCAGTGGCTATCGCCTTCAGGAGATATCGGCTGAAGTGGTGCCGAACGGATATTGGCCGGTCGATTTCGGCGGCGCGCTGGGCGAGCCGGTCACGCGTGGAATTCAGGCGAAACTGCCGTGGCTGGGTGATGCTGGCAATTCGGCCGCTGCGGCGCTCCGGGCGGCCGGTTTGCCTGGTGTCGACGGCATCGACGCCCGGGAGGCTTTCACGCGAAAATAGCAGGGCAGGCCCGCAGGCCGCTGCCGGATATTGATCCGCCGCCGGCTCGCGGGCATTATCGTCTGCAATGGCGGCCCAACCCAGAAGGTCCTTGCACAAGACGATGACAGCGGAAAATTGGCGATGAGACGGCCCGTGGTCGGTGTGATCGGGAACGCTTATCGCGTCGAGAATCGTTTTCAGACCCAGATGGTCGGGGAGCGCAATTTGCGCGCGGTCACCGACGTGGCAGGGGCGCTGCCGCTGATGTTTGCGGGGTCGCCCGAGATTACCGACATCGGCGCGCTGCTCGACGTCGTCGATGGCATCGTGCTGACCGGGGCGCGGGCCAATGTCCATCCGACGCGCTTCAAGACCGAGCCGCACGAGAGGCACGAGCCCTACGACATCCACCGCGACGACGTCGCGCTGGCGCTGACGGAGGCCTGCGTTGCCCGCGGCGTGCCGATCTTCGGCATCTGCCGCGGCCTGCAGGAGATGAACGTCGCCTTCGGCGGCTCGTTGCATCCGGAAATCCGCGAGATCCCCGGCCGCATGAACCACCGCATGCCGCGGCTGGAGAACGGCGAAATCCATCCCGACCCGACGGTCGTGTTCGCCGACCGCCACGACGTCCACCTCACGCCCGGCGGCACCTTTGCGAGCCTGCTCGGCTGTGAAACCATCCGGGTGAATTCGCTGCACGGGCAGGGCATCCTCGAACCGGGGAGGCGCGTTGTCATCGAAGGCATTGCCGAGGACGGCACCATCGAAGCGATCCGGATCGCGGACGCGCCGAGCTTTGCGCTCGGCGTGCAGTGGCATGCCGAGTATGACCCGCAGCGCAACCCGATCAATCGCAAGCTGTTCGAGGCGTTCGGGGCGGCGCTCAAGGCGCACACGCGCGCGAGCTGATCGGACAGACCGCGACGGGGTGCGTCCCGGAGCGACCTGATCCGTAATCCTACGGGGCCGAAAAGATGGGACCGGCTCCGGGAAGTCGGTTAAGTCACCCATCATCTCTACACTGGTAAAGCCGCCATGACGCAACCAGGACGTCTCGCGCCGGCGATGATCTTGCTGGTCCTCGTGACGTCCTGCGTCGTGAGCGCAGTGACCTATTTCCTGGCGACGCGTGTCCCCTCGCTGGGGCCGCTGGCGATCATCGTCGGCGCCGCGCTGGCGAGCGCTGCAATCATCGGCCTGTTTGCGATTCTTGCTGCGGCGAGGCTTTGGCACAGGCTTTCCGATGTCGCGGGCCTTGCGGATGGGCGCAACGGAGCAGAGGAGGGACGCGCTGACCAGACGCTGATCGACAGCGAAATGGCGCAAGCCATTATCGAAGGCTCGCTCGACGCCTTTGTCCAGACCGATGAGCGCTGCGTCATCCTCGGCTGGAGCCCGCATGCCGAGGCCCTGATGGGATGGACGCGTACTGAGGCTGTCGGCCGGAGCGTGGACGAACTGGTCTTTCCGGAATCGCAGCGCGCCGTGCACCGGCAATGGGTCGACCGTTTCCTGAGCGAGGCGGCGGGCGACGCCGCCGGAGGACGCTACGAAACGCCGCTGCTGCACAAGGACGGCCACGAATTTTTCGCCGAAGTATCGCTCACGGCACTGCGCCGCGGCGAAGGCACCATCATCAACGCCTTCGTCAGGGACATCACCGCCAAGCGCGCCGCGGAGGAGCAGTTGTTCCAGGCGCAGAAGATGGAATCGGTCGGGCAACTGACCGGGGGCATCGCCCATGACTTCAACAATGTGCTGACCGTGATCACGGGCACGATCGAAATCCTGGCCGACGGCGTCAAGCATGATCCGGCGCTCGCCTCGATCGCCCGAATGATCGGCGATGCCGCCGATCGCGCATCCCAGCTCACGGCCAACTTGCTGGCCTTTGCCCGCAAACAGCCGCTGCGTCCGCGCGAGACCGACGTCAATGCGCTGGTCGAGGAGGTGGTGCAACTGCTGGCGCCGACGCTCGGACGACAGATTCAAATCGAAACCGCATTGAGCGATCAGGTCTGGCCGGCTTTGGTCGACGGCAGCCAGCTCTCCTCCGCCCTCGTCAATCTCGCGATCAACGCCCGGGACGCCATGCCCGATGGCGGCAGGCTGCTGTTCAGGACGGGAAATCTTACGCGCGGTGAGCATGCCGCCGACATCGGCGGGCTCGGCGCGGGCGCCTATGTCGTGATCGAGGTGATCGATACCGGCGCCGGCATTCCACCCGCGATACGCGGCAGGATTTTCGAGCCATTCTTTTCGACCAAGCAGTTCGGCGTGGGCACGGGACTTGGGCTGAGCATGGTGTTCGGATTTGCAAAGCAATCCGGCGGCAGCGTCGTGGTCGAGAGCGAGGAGGGCAAGGGTGCCTGCTTCCGCATCCTTCTCCCCAAGGCCGATACCGAGCCTTCGGATGCGCTTGCCGCGAGCGATGCACCGCCGGAGGCAGATGGCGAATTGCGCAGCGGAGGCGAACTGCGTGGCGGAACGGAAACCATCCTCTGCGTGGAGGATGACGACGTGGTGCGGGCGCATGTCGTCGGCCGGCTTGAAAGCCTCGGCTACACGGTCATTGCCGCCGCCAGCGCGGCGCAGGCGCTCGAATTGGTCAAATCCGGTGTGGCATTCGATCTTCTCTTCACCGACATCGTCATGCCCGGCGCGATCAACGGCCGGCAGCTTGCGGAGGAGGTCGCCAAGCTGCGCCGGCCGCTCCGGGTGCTCTATACGTCCGGCCACACCTTCGATGCCTTTGGTTCGAGCGAGCGCCTCGGTGAGGGCGTGCTGTTGCTCGCCAAGCCGTACCGCAAGGCCGAACTGGCGCGCATGGTGCGCCTCTGCCTCGACCGCGCGATCGACCACATGGGCGACCCGATCCCGCTGCCATATTCGGTGCAGGAGGACGTCGATCGCTTCCTGAAGGAAAATCCGCTGAGGCGGGAGTAGGGCACGACAGCTGGCTCGCAATGACGAGGAAGTCGCGACGCACACACCATCGTCATCCCCGCGAGGGCGGGGATCCAGTACTCCGCCGCTTCTCGGTTCAATCACTGACGTCTCTGGAAATACTGGGTCACCCGCTTTCGCGGGTGACGACAACTGAGTATGACTTCGCGATCTCGCGACATGAACTGCCCGAGCTTTGCTGGATAACTTCTCGCCCTCTCCAATTAGAGGGCGCAGGGAAGACCGGGTGCTTGCTGCACCCGCGGTCTCGTGTGCAATTGCGCATAAAGGAAACGCACACGAGCATACAGGTACAGCAGGAGCAGCCCGGCCTTCCCTGCGCAATGGCTTTACGGCTTACTTCGCGCTCTTCCCGGAGAACGGCTCTTTTGCCTCCGTCGCCACGCAGAAACTTCCGCGTAACTTAACGCCAGCACCGCGGCGCCCGAACCACACGACTTCGCCGTACGCTCCCGTCTTCGCCAAGAGGCTTCGCCGGGTTTGGTACCGGTCCGCCGAAGCTTTAGCGAAGGCGGATCCGGCGCCTACGTCTCGCGCCTTCCGCGTCCATCGCATCTCACCGCACGGTCGTGACGATCGCGAGCGCCCCTCAATGGGTGAGACGGGCAGAGTTATGCGACTGATTTGCCTCTTGCGTTAAGCGGAATATTTTTGATTCCTAGGCTTGACACGATTTCGGAAAATCAGAATTGATTTGCCCGTCGTGTTGATTTGTCGCAGCCCAGGCATGAGATCGCGCTTGCAAGCTAGGCAAATCAGTAAGTGGTCCCGTAGGGTGGGCAAAGCCACCGGGTCGCGCGAATGCGCGCCCGATGACAGGCTCCGCGTGCCCACCATCAAGGAACGCGCTCGATGATGAAGGGTGGGCACGCTTCGCTTTGCCCACCCTACCGCAAAGACAAAAGGCGCCCGAATGCAGGCGCCTTTCGCATCCTGCGACAATGATCCCGGCGGCAAGCCGCCGACTAGCAAGTAACCCGCATGGGCGCAACGATATGCGGGGATGGCGGCAATCCCGGGTGTCGCTGCGCTCACCCGGGCTACGCTTGCTGCATTGGAGGTCGTGGCGAAGCGCGATTGCGGTGCCGTTGGTCTAACGCAAACCCAAGCTTTGCAGAAGCGACGGTGTCTGGGCATTTTGCACAGCCTGCTCCTGTGCCCGCGGGTCCGGCACGGGCGCGATCTGTACCGGTGCATTTTGCTCTTCCCGGACCCTTGCTCGGGGATGTCGCTGGGACCGGATCTCCGCTCGCGCATTGTGCACGGACCGGGCCCGTCGATGTTTCTTCGTTGGCTGGGCCTGAACTGGGGCATCTTGCGCAACCTGCACTGGGGCATCTTGCGCGGGCTGTACGGGTACGACCTGTGCCCGTGTATCTTCCTGTGCCCGTGCATCTTCCCTGGCCGCCCAGGCTTCGAATTCCTTCAACAAGGATTCGGCCGGTGGTTGACCGGTCACGGTTTGATTCTGATCGGCAGGTTCAGAAGCTGCTGCAATTTCGTCGTGCGCCGACACATCGCTTGTCTTCGGCGGCGAGTCCTGAGTGCCGGCGATTGATTGAACTGCTGGCGCCGACGAATCGGCGTCAGACTGAAGCGCCGGTTTTTCGACCCACATAGCCGTGACGTTCTCAACGAGCGCGACTGGATCTCCCACCGATAGGATCGCGATACCGATCGCTGTCGCCGTTACAGCCCAAATACTCGCCTTGAGGATTCGCGACGAGATAGCCGCTCTGTTCAAAGCCTTCCCGATATCCGGCTGCGCGATTTTTTCGGTATGTTCGGACAGAAAGAGAGGAGAACGATCCGGCGGGAATCCGTCTTTTGTCGCCATTGGCTGATGTCGCCTCTTGTTGTTCTTGTCCACCAGTACGCTGCCAGCGAGGTCTAAAAGCGACAATCACCGCCACGATTTGGGAGAAGTCTTGATTTCAATGGGATTTGGGAACCGCAAGATCACGCGGAAGCCCGGTTAGCGTTGAGCAAGACCGGAAATGAAAACAAAAGGCGCCCGAATGCAGGCGCCTTTCGCATCTTGCGACAATGATCCCGGCGGCAAGCCGCCGACTAGTTCACCAGCGATGATGTCGTCACTGGGGCGCGCGGCGTGCGGGCGCGGACGCGGCGGCCGGCCGCAGCTCCATTGTGGATACGCCTGCCGCAATATTCACGCCCGTCTGCCCCTGCACGGATAGCGGCTGCATCATTACAGTGCGGTCCGAGCCTCCAACCAGGACGTTGGCACTCGCTCCGGCGCCGACCGTGCCGCCAGCAGTCGCACCCGTATAGGTTCCCGCCAATGCCGCCCGGCGCAGCGTGGTCGGCGCAAAAATCGCCCAGGCCAACTGGCCGCCGGTCGTGGCGCCGATGTCAAGGCCAAGCGTGCTGACGGTGCCCTCATAAGCCTCGCGCCCCCTGCCTCTCGATGACGCATAGACGCAGCTCAATTGCCGCTGGCCCCCGATAACCATGCCGACACCCGGCGCGATGTTGCAGGTGAGCGTGCCGACCCTCGTCCGCCCGGTGTCCTGAGCCGTGGCCGGCGGAGCCATGGCGAGGGCGAGCGCGAGAGCGACGCATGTGGTCGCGAGACTATTCAAGGTTGTTCTATTCAGGGTTGCTTTGTTCATGGGCGGCGTCCTCCTTCGACGCATTCTGGTGGACCCCCTCAACGCGCAGCGACATTGCGAGGTTCCTGCCGGCCTTAGAGCGCTTGCGGCCATATGAGCGGAATTCGCGGCGCAGTTGGCCGTATGAGTATGCGAACGAGGCGGCCGAAGCGCCTGATTTTCCTCCGCAAAAACAAAAGGCGCCCCTCGGGAGCGCCTTTTGCATTGTCGGACGGTGATACTGGCGGCGCGAGCGCCGCGCGCCATCACTGCGAATAATACATCTCGAACTCGACTGGGTGCGGGGTCATTTCGAAGCGCTCGACTTCGGTCATCTTCAGCTCGATGAAGCTGTCGATGAAGTCGTCGTCGAACACGCCGCCGTTCTTGAGGAAGGCGCGGTCCTTGTCGAGATTTTCCAGCGCCTCGCGCAAGGAGCCGCACACGGTCGGGATCTGCTTCAGCTCTTCCTTCGGCAGGTCGTAGAGGTCCTTGTCCATCGCCGGACCCGGATCGATCTTGTTCTTGATGCCGTCGAGGCCGGCCATCAGCATCGCGGCGAAGCCGAGATAGGGGTTGGCCATCGGGTCGGGGAAACGAACCTCGACGCGCTTGGCCTTCGGGTTCGCCGTATACGGGATGCGGCAGGAGGCCGAGCGGTTGCGCGCGGAGTAGGCGAGCAGCACGGGGGCTTCATAGCCGGGGACCAGGCGCTTGTAGGAGTTGGTCGACGGGTTGGTGAAGGCGTTGATCGCCTTGGCGTGCTTGATGATGCCGCCGATATAGTGGAGGCAGGTCTCCGAGAGGTCGGCATATTTGTTGCCGGCGAACACCGGCTTGCCGTCCTTCCAGATCGACTGGTGGCAGTGCATGCCCGAGCCGTTGTCGCCGTAGACCGGCTTCGGCATGAAGGTGGCGGTCTTGCCGTAGATATGCGCGACCTGGTGGATGCAGTATTTGTAGATCTGCATCTGGTCGGCCATCAGCGTCATGGTGTCGAACTTCATGCCGAGCTCGTGCTGGGCGGAAGCGACCTCATGGTGATGCTTTTCGACCTTGACGCCCATCTTGGCCATCGCGCCGAGCATTTCCGAACGCATGTCCTGCACCGAGTCCTGCGGCGGGACCGGGAAGTAGCCGGCCTTGGTGCGGATGCGGTGGCCAAGGTTGCCGCCCTCATACTCGGTGTCCGAATTGATCGGCAGTTCCGAGGAATCGAGCTTGAAGCCGGTGTTGTAGGGGGTGGTCTGGTAGCGCACGTCGTCGAACACGAAGAACTCGGCTTCCGGTCCGAAGAACACGGTGTCGCCGACGCCCGATGATTTCACCATCGCCTCGGCCTTCTTGGCGATGCCGCGGGGGTCGCGGTTGTAGGGCTCGCCGGTGGTCGGCTCGAGCACGTCGCACACGATGACCATGGTGGTCTCGGCGAAGAACGGGTCGATCGTCGCGGTCACCGGATCGGGCATCAGGCACATGTCGGATTCATTGATCGCCTTCCAGCCGGCGATCGAGGAGCCGTCGAACATCTGACCTTCGGCAAAGGTGTCCTCTTCGATCATGCTGACGTCGAAGGTCACGTGCTGCCACTTGCCGCGCGGATCGGTGAAGCGCAGGTCGACGTATTTTACGTCGTTGTCCTTGATCGATTTCAGGACGTCTTTAGCGGTCTTCATGAATACCCCTTTTGGCTTACGGGACGGTTTCCGGAGCGCGACATTTCGCAGACGATCAAGGCATCGCGAACGAAATCAGGCCGCGGAAGCAGCCCTTTTCTTGTTTTTCAGTCGCAAACTTTCGGATAGCACCCGGCTCAGATAGCGTCCAGCCCGGATTCTCCGGTTCTGATCCGGATCGCTTCCTCGATATTGGAGACGAAGATCTTGCCGTCGCCGATGCGCCCGGTCTGGGCGGCGCGGCGGATCGCGTCGATCGCCTTCTCGACCAGCTCGTCCGAAATCACGATCTCGATTTTCACCTTGGGCAGGAAGTCCACGATGTATTCCGCACCGCGATAGAGCTCGGCGTGTCCCTTCTGCCGGCCGAACCCCTTGGCCTCGGTGACCGTGATGCCCTGCAGTCCGACTTCCTGAAGCGCCTCTTTCACCTCGTCGAGCTTGAATGGCTTGATGATGGCTTCAATCTTCTTCACTGAGCGCCTCCCGGGCATTTCCAAATTGCAGAGTGCAGATAGCTTCGATGTCGCAGCCTGGTGAACTTACCTGGCGCCGTCTGGTTTGATCCTTGCATCCGGCAAAGCCGGAACTGCTGCATGATTGCAAAGCCGGAACTGCTCATAATTTGCCGCTGACTGCGACCATCCTGAGCTCGGCTTTCCAACCGGCTTCCTCAAAAGCAGGGTCTATGCCAAGTTGTTAATGCGGCTGATTTCGGAACGTTATCAGACTTTTAACAGGCAAGTGAGAGAGGTTCACCGGCGGCTAGCATGATAGCGAAGCTTACAAAATAGGCAAACCGATCATTTCGTGTGCAGACGAGGCGAGGCAGGCCACCGGGCGACGGGGATATGCCTCCAGAAAAGGCGGACGGATCGAGGAATCGGCATGGAAGTTTTGACCACGACCGAGATGGAGCGGGCCGACCGGCTGACGATCGCCGGCGGAACGCCCGGCTTCGCGCTGATGATGAGCGCCGGCCAGGCCGTGGCGGAGGCCGCGATGAATCTCGTCGAGGAGGGGCCGATCGTCGTGGTCGCCGGCCGCGGCAATAATGGCGGCGACGGCTTTGTGGCGGCCGCCGAACTCGCCGCACGCGGGCGCGAGGTTTCCGTCATCCTGCTGTGCGAGCGGGACAGCCTGCAGGGGGATGCCGCGCTCGCCGCGCGCGGCTGGAAATATCCGGTGCTGCCGTTCAACCCACAGGCGATCGGCAAGCCGGCCCTGATCATCGACGCGCTGTTCGGCGCAGGTCTCAATCGTCCGGTCAAGGGCGATCCGCTCGAGATGATCGAGGCGATCAACGCCAACGGCGCGCCGGTGCTGGCCGTCGACCTGCCGAGCGGCATCAACGGTACCACGGGCGCGATGATGGGCGCGGCGATCGACGCCGTCGAAACCGTCACCTTCTTCCGCCGCAAGCCGGCGCATCTGTTGATGCCCGGGCGCAAGCATTGCGGCCGCGTCCGCGTCGCCGAGATCGGCATCGATGCGCATGTGCTTGAGGAGATGCGGCCGCAGACGTTCGAGAACGTTCCGCAGAGCTGGCAAAAATCCTTTCCGGTGCCTTCCATCGACGGCCACAAATATGCCCGCGGCCACGCCGTCGTGCTGTCGGGGGAACTGGCGTCGACGGGTGCGGCGCGGCTGGCGGCCCGTGGCGCGCTGCGGGCAGGGGCCGGCCTCGTCACCGTGGCCTCGCCGCGCGATGCGCTCGCCGTCAATGCCGCGGCGCTGACGGCGGTGATGGTTCGCGCGGTCGATAACGTGGTCCAATTCGCCGACCTTGTGGGCGACAGGCGGCTCAATTCCATCGTGATCGGGCCGGGCGCCGGCATCGGCGCCCGGACGCGCGATTTCGTCCATACGGCGCTTTCGACGAAACGGGGCCTCGTGCTCGACGCTGACGCGCTGACGAGTTTTGCAGAAGCGCCGGAGCGGCTGTTTGAGCAGATCAGGGCGAGCGAAGATCCGCAGGTCGTTCTGACCCCGCATGAGGGCGAGTTTCCGCGCCTGTTCAGCGACATCAGCAACAAGCACCCCGGCCGTTCGAAGCTGGAGCGGGTGCGCGACGCCGCCCAGCGCTCCAGCGCGGTGGTGCTGCTGAAGGGACCGGACACGGTGGTGGCTTCGCCCGACGGGCGCGCCAGCATCGCGTCGAATGCGCCGCCCTGGCTCGCGACGGCGGGAGCCGGCGATGTGTTGGCCGGCATGATCGCGGGGATGCTGGCGCAAGGCGTGCCGGCCTATGAAGCCGCCTGCATCGGCGTCTGGATGCACGGTGAAGCCGCGGGCGAGGCAGGGCCGGGCCTTATTGCAGAGGATTTGCCGGAGGTGCTGCCGGCAGTGTTCCGGCGGCTCTATGACGAGTTGGGGGTCGAATACTAAGCCCGCGATTGATTATTAAAAGGTTGTAGTCTATAAACTACGCGCGCTTGAGCTGAGGCAGACAGAGACGTTTCGAAAGTGGCGCCTGCGGCTCAGGGATCACCGAGTCCGCGCGATTATCGCGTCGCGGTTGGATCGGCTGGCACAAGGGCACGCAGGCGATGCTGAGCCGGTTGGCGAGGGCGTCAGCGAACTCCGTATCCACCACGGCCCCGGTTACCGCGTCTATTTTCAGCAGCGGGGAAACACGATCATTGTTCTGCTTTGCGGGGGCGACAAGAGCGCGCAGACGAAAGACATCAGGACAGCAAAACGGCTTGCCGCGGAATGGAGTGAATGAGATGGGCGAAAGGCTGACTACTTATGATCCGGCTGAGGATTTGCTTTCTGACGAGGCCATCGCCGTGTTTATGGAGGAGGCCTTCAAGACCGAGGATGCCGGCTATATCGCTCATGCCCTTGGTGTCGTTGCCCGCGCCAAGGGCATGACGGAGATCGCCAAGGAGACCGGACTTTCACGCGAACAGCTCTATCGTTCGTTCAGCGCAAAAGGCAACCCGACCTTGAAGACGACAATTGCCGTGATGAAGGCGCTGGGGGTTGAACTCTCGGCCAAGTCCCACGTCACTGAAGAGGCGGCCGTCGCTGTCCGACACAAGAGCCGCCGCGCCGGTTCATCGCGTCGCCTTGGCTAACTGGCGAGATACTTCGCCACCGCCGTCTCATTCCACGCCAGCCCCAGCCCCGGTCCACGCGCGGTGACCGTGCCATCGACGATCTTGGCGGGATGGGCAAGGATGACGCTGGCGAAATCCATAAATTCGAGCCAGTGCGCGGTCGGCGTCACCGCCAGCATGTGGGCGCTGGCTTCGGCGAAGAGATGGCTCGACATCGGGATGTTGGCGGCTTCGGCTTGGGCGGCGACCTGCAACCAGCCGGTGACGCCGCCGCACTTCATCAGATCGGGCATGATGAAATCGCTGGCGCCTAGCGCGATCGCTTCCGCAAAGCCGCGCGGGAACCACCAGTTCTCGCCGGCCTGAATCGGCGTCGGCGAAGTCTCGCGGACCTTGGCGTGTCCCGAGAGGTTTTCCTGCGGCACGGGTTCTTCGATCCAGTGCAAATCGTAGGGCGCGAGGCGAGCGATCCGGCGCGCGGCTTCCGCGGGATCGAGCGACTGGTTGAAGTCGATCATCAGCGCGATGTCGGGGCCGATGAGCGCGCGCAGGCCCTTGACGACGCGTTCGTCATTGGCGGCATCGCCATCGCCGCCCTTGATCTTGATGCCGCGAAACCCCTGCTCCAGCGAGCGGCGCAGCGCTCTTTCGTCCGCCACCGGATCGACCACGCCATAGCTGTCATAGGCCCGGATCGGTTTTGGCGAACCGCCGAGCAGTTCAACCACTGGCTTGCCGGCCAACTGGCCGAGCGCGTCCCAATAGGCCATGTCGAGGCCGGACACCGCCATGCCGACCAGGCCCTGCCAGCCGAGCAGGCGGAATTTTGCGTCCATTGCCGCCATCAGATCGTAGGGCGCAACCGGCTGGCCTACGAGTTCGCGCCCGATCTCTTCGATCAGGTGCACCAGCGGCTTCAGCGTCAGCTTGCTGTAGGCGAAAATGTAGGAGTGACCTGCAACGCCCTGATCGGTCTCGACATCGATCAGGACCAACGGGCCCACATCGATCACGCCGAAGGCGTTCTTCACGGGGCGGGCGAGCGGCACGACGAGCGCTCGCGCCTTGACGCTGCGGATGGCGGGAATCGGCTTGCTCATGGCTTGCTCCTCATTCGACTGCGTACCATCGCACCAGCCGCGGTGCCGCCCAGTCGGTCGCGACGGATTCGATCAGCCAGCGGCCGGCATGTTCGGCGGCAAAGGCGATGCGCTGGGTCTGGCCGGGCTCGATCGCCAGCGTATCCAGCCAGAACGGCTTCCAGCCGTCGTCGAGCCGGTCCAGCAGGCGGAAGTGATGGCCGTGAAGGTGGAAGACGGTGGCGACCGCGGCGCGGTTGGTGAGCGCCAGCACCACGGTGCGGCCTTTCCTGGCGCGGAAGGCGGGCGGGGCACTCACGGCAAAATTGGCTGGCGTCATCCAGTCGCCGGAAGGTCCGCCCAGCGCAACATCGATCCGGATCGCCCCCTTGAGGTCGAGGCGCTCGGGCAGGCCGTTGGAGGGTAGCGGCGGGGCGGGTGGCAGCGGGGCCGCGCGGACCGGCGGTTCGCTGGAGACGACAAGCTTGCCGATCGGGCGGGCTTCCTTGCCATCATGCAGCGGGATCGCATGGGTCGTGCCTGCCGGAGCGGTCAAATCGATGAAGGCGTCGACCCGTCCGCCCGGCGCCAGTACCAGCGCGCCATTGCGGGCCTGGAACGGCTCCGATGGCTGACTGTCGATGGCCATGACCCGGACGTCGAGCCCTTCCAGTTTGATAGCCATAACAGAGCGTTGGCAGCCGCTGATAATGCGGAGCCTGATCCGTTCGTTGGTCCGACCTGAGAGTTCGAGCGAAGTCTGGCCGTTAATCGTATGGAGGGGCGAGGTGTCCTTCGGATCGATTCCCGGCGCGATCGCTGTTCCATCGGGCCTTGCCTGCCAGTCCTCGATCAGAAGCACCTCGTCGCGGTCGACGGCGACCGCCTCGGTTTCGCGAACGATCAACGGCCGTGCCCGCGTTGGTTGTGCCTGTCGATCACCAAGCAGCCCGGGGTCGCAGAGGAAGGTCCCGGCGTGGCGCAGGGGAAGCTGCAAGGTGGTCTTGCCACCGCTTGTGAGGGCCGTGCGCGCCGTGAGGGGGGCGTGAGCCGGAACGCCGTCCATACCCCGCCAGTTGAGGACGACCGGCACCGGCAGCTCATTGGCAAAGGCGATCTCGGCCGTCTCGCCACGCTTGAAAGTGAGGTCGGGTCCTTGCAGCGACCAGACCGGCGCGGACGTACCGCCCGGCCGGAGTGCGAGGGTCTCCGGCTTGGCCTGTAAGGTCAGCGGGGGAGTTGCCTGGGCTGCACCGGAAACCGGCCATATCGGGGCCAGCGCGGCGGCGCCCAGCCCGGCCATCAGCTCGCGTCGATCTAACGTTGATTTGGGGCTTGCCATCGGACCGATGTGGACCATTTTCTGATGTGCCTGTCCTAGCTGTGACGCCTTGCCCCGGGGCTGTCAAAAAGGGCCATTTTTTTGCTGCGGAGGTGTAGGCTCATGTTATAAGCCCGCCGCCCGCGGCATCGCGGCCGGGTATGGATGGTTTTCACGCGGGCGTGGCGGAACTGGTAGACGCGCTGGATTTAGGTTCCAGTGACGAAAGTTGTGGGGGTTCGAGTCCCTCCGCCCGCACCAAGCGCTCTATCCAAGCGTTTGCATGACGAATACTGGAGGGCTTGCCTCCCCCTATGGGGGAGCCAAGGTCAGCCGAACCACCGGCGCAGGGCTGCAAGGCTTGCGCGTCGAACAAAATTAGACACTGCCGGGCTGTTTTGGCCCGGCGCAAGCGGAAGAAGATTGACACCATGCAGGTCACCGAAACCCTCGCCGAGGGATTGAAGCACGAGTTCAAGGTCAGCGTTCCCGCATCGGACCTCGATGCAAAGGCCGATGCCAAGCTGGTCGATCTCAAGGACAAGGTGAAGCTCAATGGCTTCCGTCCCGGCAAGGTGCCGGTCAGCCATCTGAAGAAGGTGTATGGCCGCTCGGTGATGGCCGAGACCATCGACCAGACCATCCGCGACACTAACACGCAGATCTTCACCGATCGCGGTTTCCGCCTTGCGACCGAGCCCAAGATCACGTTGCCGACCGAGCAGAAAGAGGTCGAGGAACTGCTCGCGGGCAAGAGCGACCTGACCTACACGGTGGCGATCGAGGTGGTGCCGACGATCCAGCTCGCCGATTTCAAGACCTTCTCGGTGGAGAAGCCGGTGGTCGAAGTGACCGACGCCGAGGTCGATGAGGCGATCAAGCGCATCGCCGACCAGAACCGTCCCTATGCCGCGAAGGCCGAGGGCGCCAAGGCCGAAACCGGCGATCGGGTCACCATCAGCTTCAAGGGCAGCATTAACGGCACCCCGTTCGACGGCGGCACCGGTGAGGGCATTCCGGTCGTGATCGGCACCGGACAGTTCATTCCGGGTTTTGAGGAACAACTCGTCGGCATCGGAACGGGCGAAACCCGCACGCTGAAAGTGTCGTTCCCGAAGAATTACGCCAGCGAGAAGCTCGCCGGCCAGCCGGCCGAGTTCGAGACCACGGCAACCCTGATCGAAGCCCCGGGCGAGACTGAGATCAACGACGAGTTTGCAAAAACGCTTGGCCTGGAATCGCTCGACAAGCTGAAGGAGGCCGCGCGCGAGCGGCTGGTCGCCGAGTTCGCCGGTGCCACGCGCCAGCGCGTCAAGCGCGCGCTGCTCGACCGTCTCGACGACAGCCACAAATTCGAGGCGCCGCCGTCACTGATCGAGGAAGAGTTCAATCTGATGTGGAACTCGATCAAGGCCGAGATGGAATCCTCCGGCAAGACCTTTGCCGACGAGGACACCACCGAAGAGGCGGCCAAGGAAGAGTACAAGAAGATCGCCGACCGCCGCGTCCGGCTCGGCCTCGTGCTGTCGGAGATCGGCGAGAAGAACAAGATCACCGTGACCGATGACGAAGTCAGTCGCGCGGTGATCGAGCGGGCGCGATCGATGCCCGGTCGCGAGAAGGAGGTCTGGGACTACTATCGTAACAATGCCAATGCGCTGGCCCAGCTTCGTGCGCCGATTTATGAAGACAAGGTGGTCGATTTCATCCTCGAACTCGCTAACGTGACCGAAAAGAAGGTGTCGCGCGAGGACCTGTTCAAGGACGACGAGGCCGACGAGAAGAGCGCAGCCTGATCGATTTGGTCAGGCCGGCATTAATGATGAACGGCGATAGCGGCGTGGTGACGGCACCCGTCGCTATGAGAGCGGCTGCGAATCAGTTTGAACTTCTCTCATTCGGCTCCGCAATTGCCCGGCCTTGTCGCCAGGAAATTGGCTCATATCTGTGAGTTGAGTTGAAGTCCTGCATCACGGGACGTTTGTCCGCACACGGCAATGATACCTGCCTTGCCGATGGATGTTCGTCCCGCTTGTTCTCTATCCGAACCCTTGGGGTGATTAATGCGCGATCCCGTTGAAACCTACATGAACCTCGTTCCGATGGTGGTCGAGCAGACCAACCGCGGCGAACGCGCCTACGACATTTTCTCGCGGCTTCTGAAGGAGCGCATCATCTTCCTTACCGGTCCGGTCGAAGATGGCATGTCGACGCTCGTCGTCGCGCAGCTTCTGTTCCTCGAAGCGGAGAATCCGAAGAAGGAAATCTCGATGTACATCAACTCGCCCGGCGGCGTGGTGACATCGGGGCTTGCGATCTACGACACCATGCAATTCATCCGTCCGCCGGTGTCGACGCTGTGCACCGGGCAGGCGGCCTCGATGGGTTCGCTGCTGCTCGCGGCCGGTGAAAAGGACATGCGCTTCTCGCTGCCCAATTCGCGCATCATGGTGCATCAGCCTTCCGGCGGCTTCCAGGGCCAGGCCACCGACATCATGCTGCATGCGCAGGAGATTCTGAATCTCAAGAAGCGCCTCAACGAAATCTACGTGAAGCACACCGGCCAGACCTACAAGGCGATCGAGGACGCGCTGGAGCGCGACAAATTCCTGACCGCCGACATGGCGCACGACTTTGGTATCGTCGACAAGGTGATCGACAAGCGTCCCGAAGAGACGACGTCGGTGAAAGTCCCGTAAGGTACCGGATAGCGACACCCCGCGTTGACCTTAACGGTTGGTTGAATCGGCAAATATGGCCGAAAGCCGCGTCTATGCCCCCGTGTAGGCCGAAAGTTCCGCTTTCGTGCCGGTTTTGCGGCGTGGCAATACCGCAACGCTCGGTCGATTTCGTCAACTTCTCCCCGTGCGAACGCCACAAATCACGGTATTGTCACGGGTAGCCAATCCGGCCCCGATTAGCGAATTCTTGATAGTCGGGTGTCAGCATGGTTGGCTGTGTGAGATGCGTTAAGATCGCGGGGGATTGTAGAAGCCGTGATTCGCACGGTGGGTAATTGAGTTAGGGTCTTTTCTGGTACGGAATTTGCTCTATCTACCTTCAGGTCCGGTGCAGTGCCGGAATGGGTCGATCGGGTAACGGATCGAACGGCGGACGGAGACAAGAATGAGTAAGGTTGGCACGAGCGACTCCAAGAACACGCTATATTGCTCGTTCTGTGGAAAGAGCCAGCACGAAGTCCGCAAACTCATCGCGGGTCCCACCGTATTCATCTGCGACGAGTGCGTCGAACTCTGCATGGACATCATCCGTGAGGAGAACAAGTCCTCGCTGGTGAAGTCGCGCGACGGCATCCCGACGCCGAAGGAAATCTGCAAGGTGCTGGACGATTACGTGATCGGCCAGAGCCATGCCAAGAAGGTGCTCTCGGTTGCCGTTCACAACCACTACAAGCGCCTCAATCACCAGACCAAGCACAACGACGTCGAACTCGCGAAGTCGAACATCCTGCTGATCGGTCCGACCGGTTCGGGCAAGACGCTGCTGGCGCAGACGCTTGCGCGCATTCTCGACGTGCCGTTCACCATGGCGGATGCGACGACGCTGACCGAAGCCGGCTACGTCGGCGAGGACGTCGAGAACATCATCCTGAAGCTGTTGCAGTCGGCCGACTACAATGTCGAGCGCGCGCAGCGCGGCATCGTCTATATCGACGAAATCGACAAGATCAGCCGCAAGTCCGACAACCCGTCGATCACCCGCGACGTGTCGGGCGAGGGCGTGCAGCAGGCGCTGTTGAAGATCATGGAAGGCACGGTCGCCTCCGTGCCTCCGCAGGGCGGCCGCAAGCATCCCCAGCAGGAGTTCCTGCAGGTCGACACCACCAACATCCTGTTCATCTGCGGCGGCGCCTTCTCAGGCCTTGAGAAGATCATCTCCGCGCGCGGACGTTCGACCTCGATCGGTTTCGCCGCCCAGGTGCTGGCGCCCGAAGACCGCCGCACCGGCGAAATCTTCCGCCATGTCGAGCCGGAAGACTTGCTGAAGTACGGCCTGATCCCCGAATTCGTCGGCCGCCTGCCGGTGGTCGCGACGCTGGAGGATCTCGACGAGACCTCGCTGAAAAAGATCCTGACCGATCCGAAGAACGCGCTGGTGAAACAATACCAGCGGCTGTTCGAAATGGAGAACATCGAACTCACCTTCGCCGACGAGGCGCTTGGCGCGGTCGCCCGCAAGGCGATCGAGCGCAAGACCGGCGCGCGCGGGTTGCGTTCGATCCTCGAAAGCATCCTGCTCGAGACGATGTTCGATCTGCCGGGCCTGGAAGGTGTCGAAGAGGTTGTGATCTCGCGCGAAGTTGTCGAGGGAACTGCCCGTCCGCTCTACATTTATGCGGACCGTTCGGACCGGGCCGTCGAGAGCAGCGCCAGCGCCTGATAGCGTCGCGCCGGCCAGAACTCATACCTTTGAATAACCCTTTGAATAAGGCGGCTGCCGGTGTTTCGGCGGCCGCTGTGGCGTAAGCGTTTTTCGCGAGTCTGATCCGCAATTTGCAGTCATTTTCCGTGACTTGACACCCCCATGCCCGATAGCCACCTAATGCCCATGGTGGCGGAAATCACGTTCGAGATTCGTCGCAAAGATCATCCGGTGAGAGGCGGCAGCGAAGGCGGCCGACCGGCCCGGAACTCCCAGCACCTTGTGGCGGTTGCGCAAGCGATGCGGACTGCGTGCAAGGGGGCAAAACAGAAGGAATAGGCCATGACGACTCCAAAAAACCCGGCCAACCATCATTCTCGGCGAAAGCCATTCGTATCCGGTGCTGCCGCTCCGCGACATCGTCGTATTTCCGCACATGATCGTGCCGCTGTTCGTCGGCCGTGAGAAATCGATCCGCGCCCTCGAAGAGGTGATGAAGAACGACGCGCTGATCCTGCTCGCGACGCAGAAGAACGCGTCCGACGACGATCCGAGCTCGGATTCCATCTACGAGGTCGGTACGCTCGCCAGCGTGCTGCAACTCCTGAAGCTTCCCGACGGCACCGTGAAGGTGCTGGTCGAAGGGCTCGAGCGCGCGCGCGTGCAAAAGTATTCCGACCGCACCGAATATTACGAGGCGACGGCGATCGCGCTCGCCGATACCGACGCCAACTCGGTTGAAGCCGAAGCTCTGGCGCGCTCGGTCGTGTCCGACTTCGAAAGCTATGTGAAGCTGAACAAGAAGATCTCCGCCGAAGTCGTCGGCGTGGTTCAGGCGATCACTGACTTCGCCAAGCTCAGCGATCAGGTCGCTCAGCATCTCGCCGTCAAGATCGCCGATCGCCAGGGCATCCTGGAGACGTTGTCCGTCACGCAGCGCCTGGAGAAGGTGCTGGGCCTGATGGAGAGCGAAATCTCGGTGCTGCAGGTCGAGAAGCGCATCCGCTCGCGCGTCAAGCGCCAGATGGAGAAGACCCAGCGCGAGTATTACCTGAACGAGCAGATGAAGGCGATCCAGAAGGAGCTCGGCGACGACGAAGGTCGCGACGAGCTGGCCGATCTGGAAGAGAAGATTGCCAAGACCAAGCTTTCCAAGGAAGCGCGGGAGAAGGCGCAGCATGAGTTGAAGAAGCTGCGCCAGATGTCGCCGATGTCCGCGGAAGCCACCGTCGTGCGCAACTATCTCGACTGGCTGTTGTCGATTCCGTGGAACAAGAAGTCCAAGGTCAAGAAGGACCTCGAGCAGGCCCAGGCCGTGCTGGACTCCGACCACTACGGGCTCGAGAAGGTCAAGGACCGCATCGTCGAGTATCTCGCCGTGCAGTCGCGCGCCAACAAGCTGACCGGACCGATCCTGTGTCTGGTCGGGCCTCCCGGCGTCGGCAAGACCTCGCTCGGCAAGTCGATCGCAAAAGCCACCGGCCGCGAATTCGTGCGCGTCTCACTCGGCGGCGTGCGTGACGAGGCCGAGATCCGCGGTCACCGGCGCACCTATATCGGCTCGATGCCCGGCAAGATCATCCAGTCGATGCGCAAGGCCAAGACCTCGAATCCGCTGTTTCTGTTGGACGAGATCGACAAGATGGGCGCCGATTTCCGCGGCGATCCGTCGTCGGCGCTGCTCGAGGTCCTCGACCCCGAGCAGAACTCGACCTTCAACGACCACTATCTGGAGGTCGACTACGATCTGTCGAACGTCATGTTCATCACGACCGCGAATACGCTCAATATTCCGGGTCCGCTGATGGACCGCATGGAGATCATCCGGATCGCCGGCTACACCGAGAACGAGAAGGTCGAGATCGCGCGCAAGCACCTGATCCCGAACGCCATCTCCAAGCATGGCCTCGATTCCAAGGAATGGTCGATCGACGACGATGCTCTGCTGTTGATGATCCGCCGCTACACCCGCGAGGCGGGCGTGCGTAACCTGGAGCGTGAGCTCTCCACACTCGCCCGCAAGGCGGTGAAGGAGCTGATGATCTCCAAGAAGAAGTCGGTCAAGGTCACCGAGAAGACTCTCGAAGACTTCCTCGGCGTGCCGAAATACCGCTTCGGCGAGATCGAGAGCGAGCCGCAGGTCGGTATCGTCACGGGTCTGGCCTGGACCGATGTCGGCGGCGAGCTCTTGACGATCGAAGGCGTCATGATGCCCGGCAAGGGCAAGATGACGGTCACGGGCAACCTGCGCGACGTGATGAAGGAGTCGATCTCGGCGGCGGCGTCTTACGTCCGCTCGCGGGCGATCAACTACGGCGTCGAGCCGCCGCTGTTCGACAAGCGCGACATCCACGTCCACGTGCCGGAGGGCGCAACCCCGAAGGACGGACCGTCGGCGGGTGTCGCGATGGCCACCGCGATCATCTCGGTCATGACCGGCATTCCGGTCCGGCACGATGTCGCGATGACCGGCGAAATCACGCTGCGTGGTCGTGTGCTGCCGATCGGTGGTTTGAAGGAGAAGCTGCTTGCGGCCGCCCGTGGCGGTATCAAGACGGTGCTGATCCCCGAGGACAACGCCAAGGATCTCACGGAGATTTCCGATGCGATCAAGGGCGGCATGGACATCGTCCCGGTTGCTCGGCTCGATGACGTCGTCGCCAAGGCGCTGGTCCGCGCCCCAGTGCCGATCGTCTGGGAAGAGGACACCAAGGTGCCGGTCAAGCAGGATGCCTCGGACGAGGCGGCCGGTGGCCTGACGGCCCACTGAGCTCGATCAGTCACCACTGATCATCGAACTGAAATGATAAAACGGCGCCTTCGGGCGCCGTTTTTGTTTGGTGTGGGTGGGATCTCGGCTTGAACCTCAGCCCGGCGGAGGGAGTTGATGAGGATGGAAATCGACGGGCAATGCCATTGCGGGCGGGTGACCTATCGGGCCGATATCGACCCTGAAAAAGTGTCGATCTGTCACTGCACCGATTGCCAGAACCTGACGGGTTCGCCGTACCGGGTGACGGTGATCTGTTCGGCCGGGCAGGTCCGCATGACCGGCGCGCCGGCGAAGGTCTATCCGAAGAAGGGCGATAATGGCCGGACTCGCTTTCAGCACTTTTGCGAGGTCTGCGGCTCGCCATTGTTCACCAGCGGAGACGGCGGACCGGACGATTGGGGCATCCGCTGGGGCAGCATCCGCCAGCGCGATCAGCTCAAGCCGGCGCGGCAAATCTGGTGTCGCTCCGCTGCGCCGTGGATCCATGATCTTGAGGCGCTACCGGGGCGGCCGGGAGACTAGTGCAACCAAGCGCGGATATCCCACCTTGCACCAAAGGGGGTCGAGAGGCTAAACAGGCGGCTTACGGGCGGCTAGCTCAGCTGGTTAGAGCATCTCGTTTACACCGAGAGGGTCGGGAGTTCGAATCTCTCGCCGCCTACCAGCCTTCGCGCTTCGCGCTACGGCTGGGCAAGCCAGCCGGGGTGTGAAGCGCGAAGGCTGTCGCGCCGAAGCTCGAAGAGCGTAGGCGGACGGGTGCGGAACATTCCGGAACGCAAAAACCCTGCGGGGCTTCGGCTCGGCATGCCAGCCTTCGCGGCAGTGACGCAACGTTTGCTCCTCCGCAGGGGCGAGGGCTGTCGCGCCGAGCTTGAAGAGCGAAGGCGGACTGGCCTTACGCTCTTCTCATTCAGCCTTGTGGGGTTGTCGTGGCAGCCGGGAGAATTAGGGGCGCTCCTCCAACCGAAATTGGCCCGACAGGTTGAGGCTGCCGAGCCATCTTCTTGCGCACTACTCGGGACAGCCGGTTTTGAGCGTTCCTTGCTGAAATCGAGGAAGTTATTTCCGGCTTGATTGCATTTTGCAGCGAGTCGACCTTCACCATAAGCTTGGAAAGCTGAGCAGATATCTTCTTCACGTCTTCATGTTCATCCGCTATCTGAGCAGATAATTTCTTCACACTGACTTGCTCATCCACGACGCTCTGTCTCAGAGAAGCAAGCGCAATTGAATCCTGCTGAAGAAGAGCTGTGTTTTGCTGCAATAGGATATTGTTCTCTTGCAGCGCGACAACGTGTTGCTGCTGAGCCGACTGAATATCCTTCAATGCGGCAACAGCCGGATCGGCTATCGGATCGGAAGCTTTCTGATGTGGAAGCAGTTCGGCCAAACGGCTGATATCCGGCAGGGTAAAATCCGTCGGCAGCGTATAGACGGCTGCCGCACTGTTTATTCCAAGAGCGAACACCGCTAGCGCCAAGACCGATTTCCGGCTCGATTGCTTGCTCGGTGCGGTGGATTCGGGCTGTTCGGTTTGGCTCTGCGTTTCCGATGCCGTGGTCACGTGTACTAACCTCAAATGAGTGAAATGAAAAAGGAGCCGTCGGTGGATCGTCCCTCGCGACGGCTCCCTTACGCGACACCCAACTAGAACTGCCTGAAATAATAGGCCTATGAGATTAATTCGGCGTTAGCGCCTCCAGGGCGCAGGCTAGCGCCGAAGCTCGCTGAGCGACGACGGACCTGATCGACATCGAACCGAGCTTCCGATCACGATGCGTAATGGAGGACGCCATTACCAGCAATCTAAACGCTAACAGGTGCAGCGCGGGGCGGCGCGGAGCAATGTCGCGCCACCCCGCAACCCTGAACCCTTACAGTCGGCCTCTGCAAGTCTCGCGATACCGGCGGCAATTTCCTTCGCCGCGTTCACCCAACTCATCCTTGTTGAGGCAAGCATATCTCAATTCGGCGCACACATCTCTCCGAACGGGTCGCCCGCAGGCCTCCCGATATCTGCGGCAATTTCCTTCGCCCCGCTCTCCCAGCGCGTCCTTGTTTTCGCAGGCAAGCCTTAGTTGCTCGCATCGCCCACCTCCTCGATCGACGCGGACGCCTCCCGGTCCAATCTCAATGGATTGAGAAAAGGCCGAAATTGGAATTACAAAAAGAGCGGCTGCCGCTGCGGCGCCGAACGCATATTTGCGCATCCCATTCATCTTGATCCCTCCAGGTGCTAGTGCCGGTCAGTTGCCTTGCGGCAATAGATCACGCGAAAGGCGGGATATCGTTCCGAAGGAAATGCACGAAAGTGTAGTTATGTCTGTAAATCTCGGGGTACATGAACGAACGAAGCGGCATCACGGCAATGATACGGCAATGATACGGCGTGAACGGTCCGGCATAGGGGCGACGGACGTCGAAATTGAAAAAGGAGCGCGCAAATGGACACACCGGCAAGCCACGAACAAAACGCCGACCAGGTCGCCTACTGGAATGGGCCGGCCGGCCAGCGCTGGGCGGAGCGGCAGGCGGCGCAGGACGTGCTGCTCAAGCCGGTCGCCGACCTCGTCGTCGACCGGGCCAGGCTGAAGCCGGGCGACCGCGTCATTGATATCGGTTGCGGCAGTGGTGCCACCGCGATTGCGTTCGCGCAAAAGGTCGCGCCATCGGGTCATGTGCTCGGTATCGACGTATCCGGCCCGATGCTGGAGCGGGCGCGGCAGGCTGCGCCGAAGGATCTGCCGATCGATTTCATTCTTGCTGACGCCACCGTCTATCCGTTCGAGCTTGCCAGCTTCGATGTGCTGGCCTCGCGGTTCGGCGTGATGTTCTTTGCCGATCCCGTGCTGTCGTTCGCCAACATGCGGAAAGCGCTGCGGCCGACGGGGCGCATGGCCTTTGCCTGCTGGCGCGAGCCGCGTGAAAATCCGTTCTTCATGGCGCCGCTTGCGGCCGCCTACAAGCACGTGCCAAAGCTGCCGCAGCTTGGGCCGGAAGACCCCGGGCCATTTGCGTTTGCCTCGGAGGAGCGCGTGCGCCGTATCCTCGATGCGGCCGGCTTTACCGGCGTCGAAATGGAAGCGTGTCCGCTGTTGCTGGATGCAGCGATCGGCCGCGGCCTCGACGGCGCAGTGCAGGGTGCGCTGGAGATCGGCCCGGTGAGCCGTGCGCTGGACGGTCAGCCGGCAGAAGCTCGCGCTGCCGTCGCCGCTTCCATTCGCGAAGCGCTGACGCCGTTCGCGAAGGGCGACGCGGTGCTGCTGCCGGCATCGGTCTGGATCGTGACGGCGCGGGCGTCGTAGGACGGGTGAGCACGCTTGTCGCGCCACAACCGTCATTGCGAGGAGCGAAGCGACGAAGCAATCCATGCTTCCGCGTGCGCTGACGCATGGATTGCTTCGCTTCGCTCGCAATGACGGGGAGAGAGCGGTGCGACGATTACTACGCCCGCTCTTCCCAGATCATCGCCAGATGCACGATGGTCTCCGCCGCCTTCTCCATATCTTGACGGCTCACCCACTCCAGCCGCGAATGGAACGCGTGTTCGCCGGCAAAAATGTTGGGGCAGGGCAGGCCCATGAAGGACAGGCGTGAGCCATCGGTGCCGCCGCGGATCGAGCTTCGTACCGGGGTCAGCCCGGCGCGCTTGATCGCCTCGATGGCGTGCTCGACCGTCTGGGGATAACGGTCGATCACCTGCTTCATGTTGCGGTATTGCGGCTTGACCTCCATCCGGTAGGTCGAGCGCGGATAGTCCTTCATCACGTCTTTGACGATGTCTTCCAGCAGGGCTGCCTTTTGCTGCAGGCCCTCATCGGTGAAATCGCGGACGATGAAGCCGATGGTGGCTTTCTCCAGCGCGCCCGAAATGCCGATCGGGTGCAGAAAGCCTTCTTTGCCTTCAGTCGTCTCAGGCGAGCAGGTATCCTTGGGCAGGCGGTCGATGATGGCGGCTGCGATCTTGACGGCGTGCTCCATCTTGCCTTTGGCGAAACCGGGATGGGTCGAGACGCCTTCGATGGTGATGGTGGCGCCGTCGGCTGAAAAGGTTTCGTCCTCGATATGCCCGGCGCTTTCGCCGTCCATCGTATAGGCGAAGTCGGCGCCGAGCTTTTTCAGGTCGACCTTGTCGACGCCGCGGCCGATCTCTTCATCCGGCGTAAACAGGATCTTGATGGTGCCGTGCTTGATGTGCGGGTTCTGGATCAGAAATCGCGCCGCATCCATGATCTCGGCGAGGCCGGCCTTGTTGTCGGCGCCGAGCAGCGTGGTGCCGTCGGTCGTGATGATGTCGTGGCCGATCTGGCCGGCGAGGGCGGGATGGTCGGCAAAGCGGATCACCTGGGCGGGATCAGCCGGCAGCACGATGTCGCCGCCGCGATAGTTCTTCACGATCTGCGGCTTGACGTTGGCGCCGGTGCAGTCCGGGGAAGTGTCCATATGCGAGCAGAAGCAGATCACCGGGACCTTCTTGTCGGTAGTGGCCGGGATCGTCGCATAGACATAGCCGTGCTGGTCGAGATGGGCGTCGGTGAGCCCCATCGCCTGCAGCTCTGATGCCAGCAGGCGGCCCAAATTCTTCTGCTTCTCGGTCGAAGGGCAGGTCGGCGAGGCCGGATCGGATTGGGTGTCGATCACGACATAGCGCAGGAGGCGCTCGGCGACGTCGTGGGTGAAGGCTGTGGGCGAAAGCGGCATGACGATCCGGAAAACTTGAGCAAGGAAAGCGCTCTATAACAGAAAAGCGCCATTCCGGGTCCCCGCCGGAATGGCGCTTCTGGTGCGATCGGGCGAAGCGTTGGGTCAGACGGCTTCCTTCAGTTCCTTGGCCGCGCGGAACGCGACCTTCTTGCTGGCCTTGATCTGGATCGGTTCGCCAGTGGCGGGGTTGCGCCCGGTGCGGGCGGCACGCTTGCGGACCTGGAGGATGCCGAGGCCAACGATCCTGATTCGCTCGCCCTTTTTCAGGTGTTTTGTGATCTTGCCGACCATGTCGGTCAGGATCGCCTCGGCGGCCTTTTTCGACAGATCATGTTCCTCGGCGAGAGCTGCTGCCAGATGCTTCAATGTGATGGTGGCTGGAGCCGCCGCTTTCTTCGCCATGTCTGGCCCTCCTCGTTGGTTGAATGGCTTTGAGCGCGTTCGCTGGTACCGGTCCGCGCTGGGAAAATGCGTTCGTGGTGACTTGAAACCCGGAGGTTCCGGTACAACCGGAGCGGGGAGGATTTCAAGAAACCCAGACGTAGCAGGCCTTAAACGATTCGGATAATCGCCGAATGCGCTGTTTTACCTGAAAACAGGCGGTTATTTGCATCACAATCGCAGAAACGCCCGTCTGGCGCGGGGATTCGCAACGTCCTTGACTAAGCGGGAGCGGGCCTTTATGCCCTCGGTTCTGCGCGGGTCAGGATCTGATTACGGCATCCGCGGGAGTAGCTCAGTTGGTTAGAGCGCCGCCCTGTCACGGCGGAGGCCGCGGGTTCGAGTCCCGTCTCTCGCGCCATTTTCTCGATGGCTTGACGTTGATCTCCGAGACTGCCGCAAACAAAAAGGCCGCCCGAGGGCGGCCATTTTTATTCCAACGATATCGCTATCGTTTAGCGGACCGTGGAGGTGTTCGAGCTGGTGACGACGACCGGCTTGCCCGCTTTTACGACCTGGGCAGTCTGGCTGTACTCAGAACCGGTCCGAGCCGAAATGCCGAAGGCCGCAACCGCGATACCGGCCACCAGTGCGACAACCACGATCTTCAGGTGGGTACTGCGATCCGCCGAGTGAAAGGAGTGGTTCATGTGATGCCTCCCGGACGCCTTTGGCGTCCTGTGTTGGGAAGAGAAGTACGCCCCGTCTGTTTCAGGATCGTTTCGCGGTTTCGGCAAAATGGTTTCATTCGGCCGGCTTGTGGCCGGTTTTTTGCCCAAGTATCCGTGATGTAGGTCACATACTGCCCGCGCGCCCGGTTCGAACGCGGCTTACGCCGGAGCCGCCCTGAACCAGCCGCCTCAAGCCTCGCGAATGAAATTCCCCGCTTCGAATTCGACCGGCGGCGCGGTTGAATCGAAGGCGATGCCGATCGGATCGCGCCCCTTGGCGATCGCTGCGAGCTGATCGCTCAGCATCCGCCGGATCATCAGGATGCCGCGATCGCTCTGGCCGAAATGTTCTTCCGAATGCAGCGTCACCTTGCCCTGGCCGACCTGCGCCTCGTAGTCGCCGGGAAACTGCTGGTGCTCCTGTTCGGTCATCTCCCGCCAGAATTTTCCGTTGAATTTGGAGCGCATCCTTCCGATGCCGCCTGAATTCTTCACCCGGCCTGCGACGTAGATGCGGAAGGATGTATCGTCGATCGGTAGCGTCCAGCCGAGCGACTCGACGCGGGCGAATTGCGCGACCCGCGGATTGGGCACGACGCGCAAGGTGGGGAGGGCGGCTTCGGTCACCCGATAAAACACCTTGCCGTCGTCCTGATGCCGGATAGAGCGCACGGTGACGCCGCGCGGCGACATCTCGAACTTCACCTGCGGCATCGAGGCCATCATGTCAGTGAATTGCGGGCCCGAGAACGATCCGTGCAGCACCGGCACATGATATGGATCGACGACGTTTTCGAAATGCTGCAGCCAGTTGCAGGGGATCACGGCGGGACCACCGCCGCCGATCGATGAATCGTCCGCCTCGACGAACTCGTCATCGTCCATGTTCTCCAGGCATTCGTAGCGCGGCAGCACCGGCTTTTTCTCGGCCGGGCCCAGATAGGCGAAGATCAGGCCGTAGCGTTCCTCGACCGGATACCAGGGGGCTGCCGCACCTTGTCCTTGAACAGGCCGCCCTCGGGCTCGCAGGGCTGTTCGAGGCAATGGCCCTCGGTGTCGAACTTCCAGCCGTGATAGCAGCAGCGGATGCCGTCTTCCTCGACCTTGCCGTAATAGAGCGTCGTGCCGCGATGGCAGCAGCGGGCGTGCAGCAGCCCGATGCGGGCATGCCGGTCGCGAAACAACACCAGGTCCTCGCCGAGCACGCGCACTTTTCTGGGGATATCGGTGGCGTCGGACACGAGCCCGATCAGGTGCCAGTACCGCCGCAGCAATTCGCCCATTGGCGTGCCGCGGCCGACCGCCGTGAGCTCTGTCCGGGTCGTTGACGGCTTCATGGCGTAGCCAGTCCCGAGATCGCGATCCCGCTGCGTAATGGTCATGCCAATTCCTTCCGCCGCGGCTTTGGTGCCGCGGTCATTTGGCTTGTTCTAGGAAGTAAAATGCAGATCGATGACAATATCAACGAGCTCGATAGAGCTATTCGATGGCCCCATTCGATAGGCTTATCTGGTGATCCTTCTCGATGGTCCTTGGCACCGACGCGCTTTGTTGGCAGAGGTTTCAAATGAGCCGGAAGCCGGAAAAGCAGACCGCGCCATCGCCTGCGGCCGCCGACGTCGCGGAATTGGCGCCGATCACCGCGATGATGTCGTCGCGGCTGATGGTGCTGGCCAATCTGCTCAAGCGCGGCGCAATCCTGCGCTATAAGCGGCTGGCGGGCTTGTCCTCGGTGGAGTTCGGCCTCGTGGCCTCGCTGGGGCGGCGGCCCGCCAATGAGCGTTATCCGGCTTGCGGAGGCGGTCGGCATGGACAAGGGCCAGATCAGCCGGGCGCTGGCGGAACTGGTTGCGCGCAAGCTGGTCGCCAAGGCGGTCAATCCGCGGGACAACCGCGAGACGCTGGTTTGCCTGACCAAGGCGGGGCTGGCCGCCCATGATGCAATTGTGGCAGGGGCGCAGGAGCGTAACCGGCGCCTGCTGGAACAGCTCGGCAAGGAAGAGCTGGCGGTGCTGTTCGACCAGATCGATCGCCTGACCGACACGGCCGCCCAAATGCTCGCCGACGAAAAGGATTTGAAGTGAGAATTTGGGCACCATGCGGCCCGACCCGCGTTGGTCGGCGAGGCAGGAACGCAACACTTTTTCGGGTTCTGCCGGCGCATCAAGGACGGACAGAGACGTGAAACCGGCTTGTCTTGCGCCCTCTGTTGCGCTGCGCTAAGGCAAGAATAATTCCAATCAACGAATCTGCGGTCGAAATCCGCAGGAAAAGGCAACGCCGATGAACGGCATCCTGCAAGATTACCTGCCACTTGTCGTGTTTATCGGGGTGGCGAGCCTGATCGGCCTGGCGCTCCTGATCGCCCCGTTCCTGGTCGCGTTCCAGCAGCCGGACCCGGAGAAGCTCTCCGCCTATGAATGCGGATTCAACGCATTCGACGACGCCCGCATGAAGTTCGACGTCCGCTTCTACCTGGTTGCGATCCTCTTCATCATCTTCGACCTGGAAGTGGCGTTCCTGTTCCCGTGGGCGGTCGCGTTCGGCAAGTTAGGGGCCACCGGCTTCTGGTCCATGATGGTGTTCCTCGCCGTCCTCACGGTCGGCTTTGCTTATGAGTGGAAGAAAGGCGCGCTCGAATGGGATTGAGCCAGACAGCTTTAGGCTCTTCGCCTGATATCGCGCAGGCGCCGAAGGGCATTCTCGACCCCTCGACCGGCAAGCCGGTCGGGGCCAATGACCCGTTCTTCCTCGAGGTCAATCACGAGCTTTCCGACAAGGGTTTCTTCGTTGCCGCCGCCGACGATCTGATCACGTGGGCGCGCACCGGCTCGTTGATGTGGATGACGTTCGGCCTAGCCTGCTGCGCGGTCGAGATGATGCAGGTGTCGATGCCGCGCTACGACGTCGAGCGCTTCGGCTTTGCGCCGCGCGCCTCGCCGCGGCAATCCGACGTGATGATCGTGGCGGGCACGCTGACCAACAAGATGGCGCCGGCGCTGCGCAAGGTCTACGACCAGATGCCCGAGCCGCGCTACGTGATCTCGATGGGGTCGTGCGCCAATGGCGGCGGCTACTATCATTACTCGTACTCGGTGGTGCGCGGCTGCGACCGCGTCGTGCCGATCGACATTTACGTGCCCGGATGCCCGCCCACGGCGGAGGCGCTGCTCTACGGCGTATTGCTTCTGCAGAAGAAGATCCGGCGCATCGGGACCATCGAACGCTAAGGTTTTTGGTAATGGACGACGGCAAGCTCGACACCCTTGGGCAGACGATTGTTAGCGCGCTTCCGGGCGCGGCCACTGCCCATGCGGTCGCGTTCAACCAACTCACCGTCACGGTCGAGGCGAGCAAGATCGTCGAGGTCGTCAAGTATCTGCGCGACGATCCCTCATTGCGGTTTGTCAACTTCACGGACGTGACGGCGGTGGACTATCCCAGCCGCGAGAAGCGTTTCGACGTGGTCTATCACCTGCTGTCGCCGACGCTGAACGAGCGCATCCGCCTGCGGGCGGAAGCCGACGAGACCACGCAGGTGCCGTCCATCATCGACGTGTTTCCCGGCGCCGACTGGTTCGAGCGCGAAACCTACGACCTCTACGGCGTGATCTTCACCGGCCACCCCGACATGCGTCGGTTGCTGACGGATTACGGCTTCGACGGCCATCCGCTGCGCAAGGATTTCCCGCTCACCGGCTTCGTCGAGGTCCGTTACGACGACCAGGAGAAGCGGGTGCTCTATGAGCCCGTCCGTCTCAACCAGGAATTCCGCAAATTCGATTTCCTCTCGCCCTGGGAAGGCGCGGACTATCCGCTTCCGGGCGATGAGAAGGCTGAGCCGAAGGCCTGACCATGAATGAACAGCAGAACCTGCGTAACTTTACGATTAACTTTGGGCCGCAGCATCCGGCGGCGCATGGCGTTTTGCGACTGGTGCTGGAACTCGACGGCGAAGTCGTCGAGCGTGTCGATCCGCATATCGGCCTCTTGCATCGCGGCACCGAAAAGCTGATCGAGCATAAGACTTACCTCCAGGCGATCCCCTATTTCGACCGGCTCGATTACGTCGCGCCGATGAACCAGGAGCACGCGTTCTGTCTCGCAGCGGAAAAGCTGCTCGGCATCACGGTGCCGCGCCGCGGGCAATTGATCCGCGTCCTCTACTGCGAAATCGGTCGTATCCTGTCGCACCTGCTCAACGTCACCACGCAGGCGATGGACGTCGGCGCGCTGACCCCGCCGCTGTGGGGTTTTGAAGAGCGCGAAAAGCTGATGCAATTTTACGAGCGAGCCTCCGGCTCGCGCATGCATGCGGCGTATTTCCGCGTCGGCGGCGTGCACCAGGACCTGCCGCAGAAGCTGATCGATGATATCGATGCCTGGTGCGATCCATTCCTGCAGGTCGTCGCCGACCTCGACACGCTGCTGACCGGCAACCGCATCTTCAAGCAGCGCAACGTCGATATCGGCGTGGTGTCGCTGCAGCAGGCCTGGGAGTGGGGCTTTTCGGGCGTGATGGTGCGCGGCTCCGGCGCGGCCTGGGACCTGCGCAAGGCGCAGCCTTACGAGTGCTATGCCGAGATGGATTTCGACGTTCCGATCGGCAAGAACGGCGACTGCTACGATCGCTACCTGATCCGCATGGAAGAGATGCGCCAGTCGGTCCGCATCATGAGGCAGTGCATCGCGAAGCTGAACTCGCCGGACGGGCAGGGGCCTGTCGTCGTCGAGGATAACAAGATCGCGCCGCCGCGGCGCGGCGAGATGAAGCGCTCAATGGAAGCGCTGATCCATCACTTCAAGCTCTACACCGAAGGCGTGCACGTGCCGGCTGGCGAGGTCTACGCCGCGGTCGAGGCGCCGAAAGGTGAGTTCGGCGTCTACCTGGTCTCTGACGGCACCAACAAACCTTACAAGTGCAAGATCCGCGCGCCGGGCTTTGCCCATCTGCAGGCGATGGATTTCATCTGCCGCGGCCATCTGCTCGCCGACGTCTCGGCCATTCTAGGTTCCCTCGACATCGTGTTCGGAGAGGTCGATCGGTGATGGCGCAGGCGCCCATCCAGTTTGACCGGGCTTCGGGCGTACTCGAGGGTGCGAACGCGTGGGAGCGTTTGGCTGCGGTGGCGCTGGTGCTGGGGTCGAAGGTGGCGTCGAATTTCTCGCACCGCGGCTACAATCTCTGCGCCAATTTGTTGCGGAAGACGCTGCCCGAGCGCGGAATCCAGATCAGGCTCAATCCCGATGCCATCTTCGAATTCCCCTATGGCGACGGCTACTGGAGCAAGCTGCTCAACCGCACCTATAGCTATGAAGACGAGCTGGAGCTGCTGTTCAAGGACTCCGCCGAGGTCGACTACACGCTGCTCGATTGCGGCGCCAATTACGGCTACTGGTCGGTATTGGTGTCGAGCAAGCCGTTCGGTTCGCACAAGGCGATCGCGATCGAGCCGTCGGGGCAGAATTTTTCGAAGCTGGCCAACAACGCCAAAATCAATGGCAACCGTTTCGAGGTGATGAAATGCGCGATCGGCGCCGCACGCGGAACCGCGCGCCTGTCCGGCACCAAGCATGAGGCCTTCAGCATTGCCGGCGACCAGTCGGACGGCGAGGAAGTGCCGGTCATCGCGCTCGATGACCTGCTGGATGACGGCAAGATCGCACCTGGCGGAAAGTACCTGATCAAGCTCGACGTCGAGGGCGTCGAGATCGAGGCCATGAAGGGCGGCGCGCGGCTGATGCAGATCGACAGCGTCTTGCTGTGCGAGGAGCACGGCAATGATCCTGAGCATACCGTGTCGCGCTATATCCTCGAACAGACCCCGCTGAAGCTGATCGTCTACGATCCGCGCAGCCATCGCCTTGAAACCGTGACCGACCTTTCGATTCTGGATCGGATCAAGGTTTCAACCCATGTCGGCTACAACGTGTTCGGCACCGCAAGCGCATTCTGGCTCGCCCGGATCGATGCGCTCAATGCGAAAGCCGCGCGCCACGTGCAATGAGAGACTGAACGATGTCCGTCCGCCGCCTTGCACCGAAGGAATTGCAGCCCGCGAGCTTCACGTTCACGGATGAGAATCTCGCCTGGGCCAAGGCCCAGATCGCAAAGTATCCGCCGGGTCGTCAGGCCTCCGCTGTGATCGCGATCCTGTGGCGCGCGCAGGAGCAGCATGACGGATGGGTGTCGGAGGCAGCGATCCGCGTGGTCGCCGACCTGCTCGATATGCCCTACATCCGCGTGCTGGAAGTGGCGACCTTCTACACCATGTTTCAGTTGCAGCCGGTCGGCAAGAAGGCCCATGTCCAGGTGTGCGGCACCACGCCGTGCCGCCTGCGCGGCGCCGGCGACCTGATCGAGGTGTGCCAGAGCCGGATCCATCACGAGCCCTTCCATCTGTCGAAGGACGGCAATTTCAGTTGGGAAGAGGTCGAGTGCCTGGGCGCCTGCGTGAACGCGCCGATGGTGCAGATCTGGAAGGACACCTACGAGGACCTGACCAAGGAGAGCTTCGGCAAGGTGCTGGACGGCTTTGCCTCGGGCAATCCGCCGAAGCCCGGACCGCAGATCGACCGTCAGTTCTCGGCGCCTGTGGGCGGGCCGACGACGCTGAAGGAATCCACATGAGGCGTGACGCACCATTGTCCGTAAACCGGCCGGAGAGGGGCCGCGTGATGGAGAAGTCACGCTGTGCCGGGGCTCGCCTGCGCGCAGTCCAATCGCTGATCTGAGGAAGCTTCAAGTCATGCTCGACGACAAGGATCGCATCTTCAAGAACCTTTATGGCCTCCACGATTGGGGGCTGGAGGGTGCGCGCCGCCGCGGCGCGTGGGACGGCACCAAGGCGATCATCGACAAGGGCCGCGACTGGATCATCAACGAGATGAAGGCCTCCGGTCTGCGCGGGCGCGGCGGGGCGGGCTTTCCGACCGGCTTGAAATGGTCGTTCATGCCGAAGGAATCGACCGACGGCCGGCCGAGCTATCTCGTGGTCAACGCCGACGAATCCGAGCCCGGCACCTGCAAGGACCGCGAGATCATGCGGCACGACCCGCATCTGCTCGTGGAAGGCTGCCTGCTGGCGAGCTACGCCATGGGCGCGCATGCCTGCTACATCTATGTGCGCGGCGAATTCATCCGCGAGCGGGAGCGCCTGCAGGCCGCGATCGACCAGGCCTATGACGCAAAACTGGTCGGCAAGGACAACGTCAACGGCTGGCCGTTCGACGTCTATGTCGCGCATGGCGCCGGCGCCTATATCTGCGGCGAAGAGACGGCGCTGCTGGAAAGCCTGGAGGGCAAGAAGGGCCAGCCGCGGCTGAAGCCGCCATTCCCGGCCAATGTCGGCCTCTATGGCTGCCCGACCACCGTCAACAACGTCGAGTCCATCGCGGTTGCGCCCGACATCCTCAGGCGCGGGGCGGCGTGGTTCGCGGCGATCGGCCGGCCCAACAATGTCGGCACAAAGCTGTTCTGCGTCTCCGGTCATGTCGAGCGCCCCTGCAACGTCGAAGAGGAGATGGGGATTCCGTTCCGCGAGCTGATCGAGCGGCATTGCGGCGGCATCCGCGGCGGCTGGGACAATCTGAAGGCCGTGATCCCCGGCGGCTCGTCGGTGCGCATGGTGCCGGCCGAGCAGATCATCGACACACCGATGGATTTCGACAGCCTCGGCAAGCTGCGCTCCGGCCTCGGCACCGCGGCCGTGATCGTGATGGACAAGTCCACCGACCTGATCCGGGCGATCGCGCGCATCTCCTATTTCTACAAGCATGAGAGCTGCGGCCAGTGCACGCCATGCCGCGAAGGCACAGGCTGGATGTGGCGCGTCTTGACGCGGATGGCCGAGGGCCGCGCCCACAAGCGCGAGATCGACATGCTGCTGGAGGTTACAAAACAGGTCGAAGGCCACACCATCTGCGCGCTCGGTGATGCTGCGGCATGGCCGATCCAGGGCCTGATCGCGCATTTCCGCCACGAGATCGAGGCGCGCATCGACCAGTATTCGCATAAGGCCGACATCGACGATGCCGGCGTGCGCGATCCCGAGAATCTGGTCGCGGCGGAGTGATGCCGATGTCGCAACCGAGCTTCTGGTGGCAGAGATACGGGACGCTGGCGCAGATGGCGCAGGCGGCCGTGGCGCTGCTCGGCTTTGTTGCGATCCTGTTCCAGATCAACGAAATCCGCACCAACAACCGCGCGGCGAGCGCACGGCAGGCGTATCTGGGCTACACCGATCTGGCGTTCAAGAATCCGAAATTCGCGCAGCCGGACTACGAGAAGATCAAGGCCGCCGGCGGCGACGAGCAGGTCCAGTACGAGAGCTTCATCACGTACTTCCTCTATGCCTGCGAGGAAGCGATCGGCGCGTTCTCCGGAAAGCGCGAGTGGCTGGCGTCCTGCGATTACGACCTGAAGCCGCATCTGCCGTTCCTGTGCGAGAAGAACGCGGCGCAGCCGGCTTACCTCGCCACCTATGGCGCCGAGACCCAGAAATGGATCAAGACGGCGCTGAAGACCGCCAGCGTTACACCGCCAGACTGCAAGCTGGGAAAGACTTGAGACAGCAATGACCAAACTCATCATCGACGGCAAAGAGATCGATGTGCCTGCGGAGTACACGCTGCTGCAGGCGTGCGAGGCCGCGGGCGCCGAAATCCCGCGCTTCTGCTACCACGAGCGGCTGTCGATCGCCGGCAATTGCCGGATGTGCCTCGTCGAGATCAAGGGCGGCCCGAAGCCGGTCGCAAGCTGCGCCTGGGGCGTGCGCGATTGCCGGCCCGGCCCCAAGGGCGAGCCGCCGGAAATTTCCACGCGTTCGCCGATGGTCAGGAAGGCACGCGAAGGCGTGATGGAATTCTTGCTGATCAACCACCCGCTGGATTGCCCGATCTGCGACCAGGGCGGCGAGTGCGATCTGCAGGACCAGGCTATGGGGTACGGCGTCGACACGTCGCGCTTTGCCGAGAACAAGCGCGCGGTCGAGGACAAATATCTGGGTGCGCTGGTCAAGACCTCGATGAACCGCTGCATCCAGTGCACGCGCTGCGTCCGTTTCTCCGCCGAAGTCTGCGGCACGCCGGAAATGGGCGCGACCGGGCGCGGCGAGGACATGGAGATCACCACCTATCTGGAGCAGGCGCTGACTTCCGAGCTGCAGGGCAACCTCGTCGATATCTGTCCCGTGGGCGCGCTGACTTCGAAGCCGTATGCTTTTGCCGCGCGTCCGTGGGAGCTCGGCAAGACACAGTCGGTGGACGTCATGGATGGCGTCGGTTCCGCGATCCGCGTCGATACCCGTGGCCGCGAGGTGATGCGGATCCTGCCGCGCATCAACGAGGCGGTGAACGAGGAATGGATTTCCGACAAGACCCGTCACGTCGTCGACGGCCTGCGTACGCAGCGGCTTGACCGGCCCTATGTCCGCGAGAACGGCAAGCTTCGCGCCGCGTCGTGGCATGAGGCCTTCGCGGCGGTCGCCGCCAAGGTCAGGATGAGCGACGGTAAGCGGATGGGAGCCATCGCCGGTGACCTTGCCGCAGTCGAGGAGATGTTCGCGTTCAAGGATCTGTTGGGCCGATACGGCTGCAGCAATCTGGCAGTGCAGGGCGGCGACGCCTTCGACCCCAAGGCGGGACGGGCGACCTACATCTTCAATCCGACCATTGTGGGCATTGAGCAGGCCGACGCGCTCCTGATCATCGGCTCCAACCCGCGCAAGGAAGCAGCCGTCCTCAACGCGCGGATCCGCAAGCGCTGGCGCACGGGTCAGCTCAAGGTCGCTCTCGTCGGCGCCAAGGCCGATCTGACCTACGACTACGACTATCTCGGCGCGGGCACGGATACGCTTGGCGAACTCGCCAGCGGCAAGCATTCCTTCGTCGAGGTGCTGAAGGGCGCCAAGAACCCGATCGTGCTGGTCGGCGCCGGTTCGCTGGCGCGCCATGACGGGGCGGCGGTGCTTTCGCTGGCGGCCAAGGTCGCGGCAGGCACAGGCGCGCTCAAGGACGGCTGGAACGGCTTTGCCGTTTTGCAGGATACCGCCTCGCGCGCGGGCGCGCTCGATATCGGCTTTGCGGCAGGCGCAGGTGGCCTCAACCTGGCGCAGATGACGACGTTCGGCACGCTCGACGTGCTGTTCCTGTTGGGGGCGGATGAGGTAAAGGTGCCGGACGGCACGTTCGTGGTCTATATTGGCACCCATGGCGACCGCGGTGCGCACCGCGCCGACGTCATCCTGCCGGGCGCGGCCTATACCGAAAAGTCCGGCCTCTACGTCAACACCGAGGGCAGGGCACAGATCGCCAGCCGCGCGGCGTTTCCGCCCGGAGAGGCGCGCGAGGATTGGGCGATCGTCCGCGCGCTGTCGGATGTGCTCGGCAAGAAGCTGCCCTATGACTCGCTGCAGGCGCTGCGCCAGGCGCTGTTCAAGGCCTTCCCGCATCTGATGCGGATCGACCAGATCGAGCCCGGCAAGGCCAGTGACGTCAAGGCGCTCGCAGGCAAGAAGGGCGGCAAGCCCGACAAGACCCCGTTCAAGAGTTCGGTCGAGGATTTCTATCTGACCAACCCCATCGCGCGGGCCTCGACGGTGATGGCGGAATGTTCCCGGCTGGCGTCCGGGAAAATGCTGACGGCAGCGGAGTGAGCGTGATCTGATGGCTGATTTGTTCGCAAGCTCGTTCTGGACCGGCTTTCTCTGGCCGCTGATCATCATGGTCGCGCAGAGCGTGCTCTTGCTCGTCGTGCTTCTGGTCGCGATCGCCTACATCCTGCTCGCCGACCGCAAGATCTGGGCGGCGGTGCAAATCCGCCGCGGCCCCAATGTGGTGGGTCCCTGGGGCTTGCTGCAATCCTTCGCGGACCTTTTGAAGTTCGTGCTGAAGGAGCCGATCATCCCGTCCGGCTCCAACAAGGGTGTGTTCCTGCTGGCGCCGCTGGTGTCCTGCGTGCTGGCGCTGGCCGCCTGGGCCGTCATTCCGATGGATGCCGGCTGGGTGATCGCCAATATCAATGTCGGCGTCCTCTACATCTTCGCGATCTCGTCGCTGTCGATCTACGGCATCATCATGGCCGGCTGGTCGTCGAACTCGAAATACCCGTTCCTGGCGGCGCTGCGCTCCGCGGCGCAGATGGTCTCCTACGAAGTCTCGATCGGCTTCGTCATCATCACGGTTTTGTTGTGTGCCGGCTCGCTCAACCTTTCGGCGGTGGTGGAAGCGCAGAATGCCCGTGGTTTCGCCAGCCTGATCGGGCTGCCGCAGCTCACCATCCTGAACTGGTATGTGTGGCCGCTGTTCCCGATGTTCGTGGTGTTCTACGTCTCGGCGCTGGCCGAGACCAACCGCCCGCCGTTCGATCTGGTGGAAGCGGAATCCGAACTGGTCGCCGGCTTCATGGTCGAATACGGCTCGACGCCGTATCTGTTGTTCATGCTCGGCGAATACGTCGCGATCACCACGATGTGCGCGCTGGCGACGATCATGTTCCTCGGCGGCTGGCTGCCGCCGGTGGCGCTGCCGCCGTTCACCTGGATCCCGGGTGTGGTGTGGTTCGCGCTGAAACTGTTCTTCATGTTCTTCCTGTTCGCGATGGCGAAGGCGATCGTGCCGCGCTACCGCTACGATCAACTGATGCGGCTCGGCTGGAAGGTGTTTTTGCCGCTGTCGCTGGCGATGGTGGTGATTGTGGCCGGCGTGCTGCAATTCGCCGGCATTGCGCCGAAGTGAGGCCTTCATGAGTGTCAACGTCAACGCAACCGCCCGCGCGCTGCTCTTGAGCGAATTCGTATCGGCGTTCTTTCTCGCCATGCGCTATTTCTTCAAGCCGAAGCCGACCATCAACTATCCGTTCGAGAAGAACCCGATCTCGCCCCGCTTCCGCGGCGAGCATGCGCTGCGCCGCTACCCGAACGGCGAAGAGCGCTGCATCGCCTGCAAGCTGTGCGAGGCGATCTGCCCGGCGCAGGCGATCACGATCGAGGCCGGCCCGCGCCGCAACGACGGCACCCGCCGCACCGTGCGCTACGACATCGACATGGTGAAATGCATCTATTGCGGCCTGTGCCAGGAAGCCTGTCCGGTCGATGCCATCGTCGAGGGACCGAATTTCGAATTCGCGACCGAGACCCGCGAGGAACTCTATTATGACAAGGCGAAACTGCTCGCCAATGGCGACCGCTGGGAGCGCGAGATTGCGAAAGCCATCGAACTCGACGCGCCGTACCGGTGAGGTGAGGGTATGATCGTAAACCACATCTCAACGTCATTCCGGGGCGCGCGCAGCGCGAACCCGGAATCTCGAGATTCCGGGTCTGGTCCTGCGGACCATCCCGGAATGACGGGGAAAAGCCGATGATCCTTCCCGCACTGTTCTTCTATCTCTTCGCCGGCGTCTGCGTGGCCTCGGCCGTGATGGTGATTGTCTCGCGCAATCCCGTGCACTCGGTGCTGTATCTGATCCTGGCCTTCGTCAATGCGTCCGGCCTGTTCGTGCTGATGGGCGCCGAATTCCTCGGCATGATGCTGATCGTGGTCTATGTCGGCGCGGTCGCGGTGCTGTTCCTGTTCGTGATCATGATGCTCGATGTCGACTTCACCGAGCTGCGCGAAGGCTTCATCGAATATCTGCCGATCGGTCTGGTGATCGGCGGCATCTTCCTCGCCGAGCTGCTACTGGTTGCCGGCGGCTGGGTCATGAACCCTGACACCGCGAAATCGATCACGGCTGCGATCCCTGCCAATATCAGCAACACCGAGGCGCTCGGGCTCGTGCTCTATACGAAGTACATCCATTACTTCCAGATCGCCGGCATGGTGCTTCTGGTCGCGATGATCGGCGCCATCGTGCTGACGCTGCGCCACAAGGCGAAGGTCAAGCGGCAGGACATCAACGTGCAGAACGCGCGCACGCCGGAGCTCGCGATGGCGGTGCGCAAGGTGGCGTCGGGTCAAGGGCTGCAGGATGCTGACGCGGCGGAGTGGGTGAAATGACGATCGGTCTGGGCCACTATCTCGCGGTCGCCGCCACCCTGTTCACGATCGGGATCCTCGGCATCTTCCTGAACCGCAAGAACATCATCGTCGTTTTGATGTCGATCGAGCTGATCCTGCTCGCCGTCAACATCAACCTGGTGGCGTTCTCGACCTTCCTCGGCGACATCGTAGGCCAGGTGTTCGCGCTACTGGTGCTGACGGTTGCGGCCGCTGAAGCTGCGATCGGTCTTGCAGTGCTGGTGGTCTATTTCCGCAACCGCGGTTCGATCGCGGTTGAAGACGTCAATCTGATGAAGGGCTAGGCGCGCATGATCCGGAAAAGTGGAAGCCGGTTTTCCGGCAAGATCATGCGCAAGGGAATCGACTGATGGTTCAGGCAATCGTCTTTCTGCCGCTGCTGGGCGCCATTCTGGCCGGCCTGATCGCGATCTTCGGGGCGCATGCGCGCAACCCGAGCGGCGATGAGGTCAAGCATCACGACCATGGCCATCACGATCAAGGCCATGGCGATCATGCGCACGCCGCGGAGACCCATGACGATCATGGTCACGACGATCATCACGTCTCTGAGCCACCGGCTCAGGGCTCGCGCGCGGCCGAACTGATCACGACGGGACTTCTGTTCGTTTCCGCCGCGCTCTCCTGGGTGACGCTGGTCGATGTCGGCTTCATGCACCATGACGCGCGGATCGCGCTGTTTCCCTGGATCAATTCCGGCGATCTGCAGGTGTCGTGGGCGCTGCGCGTCGACACGCTGACCGCCGTGATGCTGGTGGTGGTCAACACCGTCTCCTCGCTCGTGCACCTCTATTCCATCGGCTACATGGACGAGGATCCGCACCGGCCGCGCTTCTTCGCCTATCTCTCGCTGTTCACCTTCGCGATGCTGATGCTGGTGACCGCGGACAACCTGGTCCAGCTTTTCTTCGGCTGGGAGGGCGTCGGTCTGGCGAGCTACCTCCTGATCGGCTTCTGGTACCAGAAGCCGTCGGCGAATGCGGCGGCGATCAAGGCCTTCGTGGTTAACCGTGTCGGCGATTTCGGCTTCGCGCTCGGCATCTTCGCCGTGTTCATGCTGCTGAATACCACCGACTTCGAAACGATCTTCGCGGGCGCGCAGGGGCTCTCGGGCAAAACCATCGATTTCTTCGGCTGGCACGCCGATGCGCTGACGCTGATCTGCCTGTTGCTGTTCATGGGCGCGATGGGTAAGTCAGCCCAGTTCCTGCTGCACACCTGGCTGCCGGACGCGATGGAAGGTCCGACCCCGGTTTCGGCGCTGATCCACGCTGCGACCATGGTTACCGCCGGCGTGTTCATGGTGGCGCGGCTGTCGCCGCTGTTCGAACTCGCGCCCAACGCTCAGGCCGTCGTGATGTTCTTCGGCGCCACCACCGCGTTCTTCGCCGCGACCGTCGGCCTCGTCCAGAACGACATCAAGCGCATCGTCGCCTATTCGACCTGTTCGCAGCTCGGTTACATGTTCGTGGCGATGGGAGCAGGGGCCTATTCGGTCGGCATGTTCCATCTGTTCACCCACGCCTTCTTCAAGGCGCTGCTGTTCTTGGGGTCAGGCTCGGTGATCTACGCGATGCATCACGAGCAGGACATCCGCAACATGGGCGGGCTGAAGGACAAGATCCCCTACACCTACAGCGTGATGGTGATCGGCACGCTGGCGCTGACCGGCTTCCCGCTCACCGCCGGCTATTTCTCCAAGGACGCGATCATCGAGTCCGCTTACGTTGCGCATAATCCGTTCGCACTCTACGGCTTTGCGATGACGGTGGTCGCGGCCGGCCTGACCTCGTTCTATTCGTGGCGGCTGATCTTCAAGACATTCCACGGCGAGCCGCACGACCAGCAGCATTACGAGGCCGCTCATGAGTCGCCGATGTGGATGCTGGTCCCGATCGGCCTTCTCGCCGCCGGATCGATCCTGGCCGGCTTCCCGTTCAAGGAAGTGTTTGCAGGCCATGGCGTGGAAGAGTTCTTCCGCGATTCGCTCAAGATGCACCCGCACATCATCGACGAGATGCACCACATCTCGCCCGTCATCGCCTTCCTGCCGACGGTGATGATGGTGCTGGGCTTCCTGGTGTCGTGGCTGTTCTACATCCGC